>NZ_CP029347.1:964483-1285978 GCF_003143555.1 Saliniradius amylolyticus | reverse complement strand
GATTCTCTTAATGATTGGCGATAATAGGTGTAAGCTATCTCACAATCAAGCACTGGGTGATTGCCCTTCTGTACGCGGAGTCATCGATGGACGAACTGTCACTGGAGCAGAAACAACAGCAATTTGATGAGTTTTTTCGCATCAAACATAGCCTCAAGGCCAATATGAAGCCCCTTGAGGATGACTTTGTGCTGCCTCATGTGGACAATCTGCGCGAGCACATGCCCTATGCATTTCGTATAGCCACCGAAGTCTCCACACTCGAAGCCTCAGCCCTGAGGCCCTTGCGCAAGCTGGGCGAACAGGCCCAAGAGCTGGCCAGCTTCTTAAATCATCAGTCCCGAAAGATCGACTTGATGATGTCCTACATTCTGCACTCGCAGATGGAAGAACAGTACCAGTATGAATCCTATTCTTTTGGGGGCGGTGGTGTGGTGTTAATTTCCGACCAGCCAGCAGAAATAGGCCAGCGCTGCGAATTGCGCCTGTTTATTGACGAAGAGGCTTCGGCCGTATTTTGCTATGGCGAGATCATTGCTTGCGACAAGGTGGAAGATGACTACCATCTGTCACTGATCTTTACCCGAATCCGTGATGAAGATCAGGAAGTGTTGGTCAGAGCCAGTCTGCATCTGCAAACCCAACAACTCAGAGCCCGTAAAAAACAACAGGACAACGACTGATCGACCTATGAACAGCAGTATTTTCGCACCGCCGCTGCCCGCCAAGGCACAACAGATTATTTCCTGGGGCAACCTGCACGGCAGCAGTCTGGCCTTAGCCATCGTCAATGCCGCCAGACAGCATAAAGGCTCCACCGTGCTGGTCACTGCGGATACCCCCACGGCCCTGAAACTTGCCCGTGAAATAGAAAGCCTGCTACCGCCCAGCCAAATTCCGGTGCGCGTTTTTCCCGATTGGGAAACGCTGCCCTACGATCAGTTCTCCCCCCATCAGGATATTATCTCAGAACGGCTGGAAACTCTGTTTAATATGACTCAGCCTCAAGCCAGCCTGTATATAGTGCCGGTGAACACCCTGATGCAGCGACTGGCGCCGGTAGATTACCTTTCCAGGTACCTGCTATTGCTGGAAAAAGGCCAGAAACTGGAGGTCGACACCTTCCGTCAAGGACTGGAAAAAGCCGGTTATACTGCGGTGACTCAAGTGCTCAGCCATGGCGAATATTCGGTGCGCGGCAGCATCATCGATCTCTATCCTATGGGCAGCAAACAGCCGTTTCGCATTGATTTGTTTGACGATGAAATCGACTCCATCCGGGTGTTCGATACCGACTCTCAGCGCTCCGGGGAGACTCGCGATAAGATCCGAATGCTGCCAGCTCATGAATTCCCCACCGATAAAACCGCCCTCAATCTGTTCAGAGAACAGTTTCTTGAACGCTTTGATGCCAGCAATGCCAAAGAGTCGGTGTTCTACCAAGTGACCAAGGGTACTATGCCGGCCGGTGTGGAGTATTACCTGCCGCTGTTTTTTGAATCCACCGCCACCTTATTCGATTACCTACATAAAGACTCCCTGGTGCTGATGCATGGCGACATTAATCATGCTGCCGAGTTTTTCTGGGCCGATATCAGCGAACGTTACGAGCAACACAAGTATGATCCTCAGCGGCCTTTACTAGGACCGGCCGAGATCTATCAGCGGGTAGATGAGCTCTTTGCGGCGCTGAAACGATGGCCGCGGGTGCAGGTTCAATACGAAATGCTGGAAGACAAAGCCGACCGGCACAACTTCCAGACCCAGGCCCTGAGTCCGGTAGCCGTTAACCCCAACAGCAAGACTCCGCTGGCCTCACTGCAACAGCACCTTGAGCAATGGCGGAAGCTGGGAGTTAAAGTGCTGTTCAGCGTCGAAAGTCAGGGTCGCCGGGAAAGTCTGTTGGATATGCTCGGCAAGATCCGCTGTCAGCCTAAACAATGCCAGGATCTGGACGCTTTTTTAAACCAGCATGAGTCTCCCGGCATTTTTGTCAGCAATGCCGAGCACAGTTTCGAATTGCACGAATCCGATGCGCAGTTGGTACTCATCACTGAGACCGAATTATTAGGCCATAAGATCAGCCAAAGGCGACTGCGCAAGCAACAGCAGGCCACCGACGAAGCAGCCGTTATCCGAAATCTTGCAGAGCTGAAAATCGGCCAGCCGGTGGTACACCTGGATCATGGTGTTGGTCGTTACATAGGTCTGCAAACCCTGGATGCTGGCGGCGTCAGCACCGAGTTTGTCACCATCGAATATGCCAAAGGCGCTAAGCTGTACGTGCCGGTCTCGTCGTTGCACCTTATCAGTCGCTACACCGGTGGCGATGTGGATCAGGCCCCTTTACACAATCTGGGTAACGACACCTGGGCCAAGCAACGTAAGAAAGCCGCCGAAAAAGTACGGGATGTGGCCGCTCAGCTGTTGGATATTTACGCCAAACGCGCCGCTAAGCCCGGCTTTGCCATCGATGTGGACTGGAACGAGTATCAAAGTTTTGCCGATAGTTTCCCCTTCGAAGAAACCCCAGATCAACAACAGGCTATTAATGCGGTGATCCAGGACATGGGTAGCCCTACCGCCATGGACCGTCTGGTCTGCGGTGACGTAGGCTTCGGTAAGACTGAGGTGGCCATGCGGGCGGCCTTTCTGGCCGCCAACGCCGGTAAACAAGTCGCGGTTCTGGTGCCAACCACCCTGCTGGCCCAACAGCATTTTGAGAACTTTAAAGACCGCTTTGCCAACTGGCCGTTTAAGATTGAGGTTATGTCACGCTTCAGCAGTGGCAAGAACCAAAAGGCGGTGTTGCAAGAGCTTGAGGATGGCAAGGTGGATATTGTGGTGGGTACTCACAAGCTGTTGCAAAACGACATCAAGTTTAAGGATCTGGGCCTGGTCATCATCGACGAAGAGCACCGCTTCGGTGTGCGCCAGAAGGAAAAGTTCAAAGCCCTGCGTGCCGATGTGGATATTCTGACTCTGACCGCCACCCCCATTCCCCGAACCCTGAATATGGCCTTATCGGGCATGCGGGATCTGTCGATCATTGCCACCGCCCCCGCCAAACGTCTGGCCATTAAAACCTTTGTCCGCCAGCGGGATCATCAGCTGTTGCGCGAGGCGGTGATGCGCGAGATCTTGCGGGGCGGTCAGGTCTATTTTCTACATAATGAAGTGGAAACCATCGACAAAACCGCTCGTGAACTGGCCGAGATTGTGCCTGAAGCCCGCATCGCCAGCGCCCACGGACAGATGCGCGAGCGCGAGCTGGAGCGGGTGATGTCAGACTTTTATCACCAACGCTTTAATGTACTGGTCTGTACCACCATCATCGAAACCGGCATCGATATTCCCTCGGCCAATACCATCATCATGGACCGAGCCGATCATCTGGGTCTGGCCCAATTACACCAGTTGCGTGGTCGCGTGGGACGATCTCACCACCAGGCCTATGCCTATCTATTAACCCCCCACCCCAGACGCATGACCAAAGACGCTCAGAAGCGTCTGGAGGCCATCGCCTCGCTGGAGGATCTCGGTGCGGGCTTTGCCCTGGCTACCCATGACCTGGAAATTCGAGGCGCAGGGGAACTGCTGGGTGATGACCAATCCGGCCAGATCGCCACCGTTGGCTTTAGTCTGTATATGGATATGCTGGAAGAAGCGGTGGAAGCCTTAAAAGAAGGCAAAGAGCCGTCGCTGAGTGACAGCCTGTCAAGACATACCGACATCGAACTCAGGGTTCCGGCACTGCTGCCCGAGGACTATATAGCCGATGTAAACCTGAGGTTGTCCATGTACAAGAAGATAGCCAATTGCCAGAACGATAGAGAGCTCGATGAGGTCCAGGTAGAACTGGTTGATCGCTTCGGACTGCTGCCACAACCGGCCAAGAACCTGGTCAGACTCACCGCCATGAAATTTAAGGCCCGCCAAATCGGCATTCAGAAGATCGAAGCTCATGCCAAAGGCGGCATCATCGAATTTGACGAGAAGCCCAGCATCGACCCCGGCTATCTGATTCAACTCATTCAGCAACAGCCCAGTATTTACAAGCTGGAAGGCCCGCAAAAGCTTAAGTTTAACATCGCCACTGACGAAGCCACTGAGCGTGTTAAACTGGTGCAGGACATGCTGGATGAATTCAGCCAACAACTACAGGCGGCATAATAAGAAATGAAAGGAAAACTCTTACTGGCCATCGTAACTACTGGGCTGAGCCTCGCTCTGCATGCCAAAGAACCGTTGGTGGATTGGTGGTTTGAAATCGAAGTTCTGGCCTTTAAGCACAATACACCGGTGGCCGAACTTGATGAACGCTTCCCTCAGCCAGTGGTAACGCCTGCAGTCCCATCCATGATGGAGCTGATCAAACAATATTTGCGTCCGGACACCAGAACACTCAGAGCCAGTTTACCCTCGTGTTTGCCTCTGTCTGACTCCGATGAACCACCACCGTCTGTAGCAGACAAGGCTCTGCTCAACACCCTGACTCAGAGCATCAGCAGCTTAGAGTCCACTAGCCCACTGTATCCAACGGACCCGGAGGAGCATTTTTCACCGGATGCTGAAGTGGTCGGTAAAGTTGTGGACTCGGAAGATAGTGGTAAAGTCAGCCAATCCGCTCACTGGCTTAACACCGGTTGCCAGTATGATTTTGAGCAACGCTACCTGGCCGATCTACTGGTTAAAACTCCACAGCCGGAGCAACACATCGAGCAAGTGCCGACAACCATTGATGCCCCAGAGAAAATCGGTAACGATAAGCCCTATCTGCTGGCCAGCGACTCACTGCAATTGCACAGGTTGGCGGGTAAACTGCGCTATCGGGCGGACGTTGAGCCGCTCTTACACTTGGGCTGGCGACAGGAAGTTCAGTTTGGGCGCGGTCGCGCTCTGCCACTGCGCCTGATGGGCGGTAAAAACTTTGCCAAAGACTATGATGTCTTGGGTTATCCCCTAGGGGAGGACGAGCCAAAGCCTGACATAAATACCCCACTCGCCTCACCCACACAGCCCCTGATGGAAAAAGTTGAGGAAGCGTTAGACAACCCACTGGTGCTGACCAAATCCCATATCGCCAGCGAGCAGCTCGGCCAGACTATCCCCGAGTTATTTGAACTGGACGGTCAGTTTAAAGTCTATCTGAAGTACATTAACCGGGTGCCCTATCTTCACATTGATGCAGAGCTGGTGCATCGCCGGGAGGGCGATGCTGGCCTGATGAATACCCAGCCGTTGTCGCAACTGCAAGCGGTTCCGGAGACTTCATCGGCACTCTACGCCAGTGATGATAGTGCCAATCGCCAGCTTTACGGTTTTGGCTTTGATCAATTACGGCGAGTCATCAGTAACCAACTGCACTATTTTGATCACCCCTTGTTCGGTTTAGTCGTCCAGATCAGGCGTTACACCAAGCCTGTTGAGGAAGATAAAGCCGAGCAAGAACAGCAACAGAATAATAACCAATAGGCTTTTATGAAAATTTACACTCGAACTGGGGATAAAGGTAATACCCAGGTATACGCCGATACCGTTGAGCCCTTACCTAAAAATCACAGATTACTGGAAGTATACGGCACTTTGGATGAACTGAATGCCCACCTCGGTCTGTTGGCTTCCTACCTGGACATTTCTGAATCTCACTGCCAGGCCATTTTCGAGGTACAGCAGAAACTATTTCATATTGGGTTCACTCTATCAGCCAGCAGTGAACTTACGGATAGTGACGTTACGGAACTGGAGCATCAGATAGACCAGTGGCACACCGAACTGCCACCTCAGACCAGCTTTATTCTGCCCGGAGGCTGCACTAAAGCAGCCCAGGCTCAGGTCTGCCGAACCGTTTGCCGACGAGCCGAGCGTCATGTGGTCGCGCTCAGTGAGCAGCGTGATGTCAGCCCCCAGGCCTTGTGCTACCTGAACCGACTGTCCGACTGGCTGTTTACCCTATCGCGTTATCTTAATCATCAACAAGGCATAACCGAACAAAAAGTCTAGTTTTCACCAACTTGTGTCATTTTCTATTTTGCTATTTGGCGGCTTTCATCTAGTCTTTTTTTAACGACACGCTTAACTGCCATGGAATATAATGATGCAACGCTACGGATTCTTGGTACTTCTATTGCCTCTATGGCTGGCGGGATGCGCCACCCACCTCCCCCCAGCCACTGTTCACGAATCTCAGACCACCAATATCGATAATTACGAATATTTGATTGGCCCCGGTGACACCCTGAACATCTTTGTGTGGCGCAACCCTGAAATCTCCGGTTCTTTCCTGGTCCGTCCCGATGGCAAGATAACCACCTCTTTGGTGGAAGATATCGAGGTCTCCGGAAAAGCACCTTCGGCATTAGCAAGAGACATCGAAACCGTACTGAGCAAGTACATAAAAGATCCCATAGTCACCGTGAGCGTGTCGGGTTTTGTCGGCCCGTTTAGCGAGCAGGTTAGGGTAATCGGCCAGGCCACGTCGCCCCAAGCCATCAACTATCGTAAAAATATGACCTTACTTGATTTAATGATCGAGGTGGGAGGACTGACCGAGTTCGCCGCAGGCAATCGGGCCAAGTTAATTCGGGTAGAAAACGGACAACAGAACCAATATGACCTTGAGATTGCCGATCTCATTGAGTCTGGTGATATCAGCGCCAACGTAGATTTGCTGCCGGGAGATATTGTGATCATCCCTGAGTCCTGGTTCTAGGCTGACACAGATCATCATCCCCAATTTTTATCATCACTGGAATACAGTAAAAGATGGAACATCTACAGCAGCTTTTCGATGATCTGATCGGCTATGTCCGAGGTATCTGGGTTAAAAAGCGTATTATCATGCTCACATCATGGCTCATATGCCCATTGGCATGGTTAGCCATAGCAATTATGCCAGACGTCTATCAGGCTTCGGCTAAGGTCTATGCCGATACCAACTCGATTTTACAACCCCTGTTAAAAGGGGTCGCAATCCAAACCAATGCCGATCATGAAGTGCAATTGATGGCCCGGACTCTGCTGACCCACCCGAACCTGGAAAAAATCGTTCGTCAGACAGACATGGACTTAAATGCCAAAAACGAAAAAGAGTTCGTGAACATCGTTGAGCATCTCAAAGAAAAAATCGACATCGACTCGACTGGGCGAGCCAACATTTATACGATTTCTTACCAGAACAAGGACCCTCAACTGGCAAAAACGGTCGTCGAAGAAACATTGAATCTGTTTGTGGAATCGACCCTGGGCTCGACCCGGCAAGACTCTCACTCTGCCAACCGCTTTTTAAATACCCAGATTGCGGAGTATGAACAGCGTCTGAGCGAAGCCGAACAGCGTTTGGCTGACTTTAAGCGCAATAATGGGCAATACCTGTCCAGTAATAACACAGGCTACTATGAGCAAAAAAATCAGCTCAAAGACGAGTTAGACGCCATCGAACTGGAAATTGCTGAAGTCGAATCACGACTGACACAAGCCGAAAACGCCATGAAACAAGCCAGACAGGCGTTAAGACAGCAGAACTCTACCGACAATGTGAGCATTACAACCAAGTACGACGAGCGTATTAAGACCCTGCGCACTCGCTTAGATGAGCTCATGATCCGCTTTACCGAGAATCACCCCGATGTGATCGAAACCCAAAATTTGCTTACTAACCTGGAGCAGATGCGGGCGCAGGAAATACAAGAGTTTGAGCGTCAGCTGGAAAGTGATCGCGACATTACCGCCTTGTCTAAAAGTGCCGTGGGAGAAACTTTGATGATCCGAGTCCAGCAACTGCGTAACGAGCTGGCATCACTGGAAGTACGTAAAAGCAATTACCAACAAAAGTTGGAAGATCTCGAAGCAAAGATCGATGTCTACCCGCAGATCGAAGCCCAGCTAACCGCACTAAACCGAGACTATGGTATCACCAAGAAAAAGTATGAGGAGTTACTGTCAAGGCGCGAGTCAGCCAAGATATCCCAACAGGCAGAGCTGCAGCAGGATGACATTCAGTTTCGAGTGATTGACCCACCGCGCACACCATTGACGCCCTCGGGGCCAAACCGCCTGCTATTACATAGCGCGGTGTTAGTCTTTGGCTTCGGGGCTGGTATTGGCCTGGCTTTTCTCATAAGCCAGATTCATCCGATAGCACTGAGCCCTGGGCAATTAAGTGCTGCTACTCAACTGCCCGTTTTTGGGGTGGTTTCCCATGTAGATATACAAGACATTGCCAAAGCGAAACGTCGTAAGTTGTTTTGGTTCTGGACATCCAATATTACATTACTGGCCGGTTACCTGGGTTTTATCGTCCTCGACCTGACAGGCCACCGATTGGATAACGCCTTACTGAACAAGATCTTTCAGCATATTAGCTCACAAGTAGCAGGCTTGGTGTAAGTTATGAGTACCATTGAAGAAGCCCTGAAAAAACACGCTTCAACCTCTGTCGAAGACGAGTCTGAAAGCCAGACAGCGGCGCCGGTTGATAAAAAGCATCCCTCGCGCTCAGCATCCGTTAAGCAGGAAGAGAGTCCCCAGGTTCACATTCCTCTGGAAGACCTGGAACGTCAGGGCTACGTATCGGTACTTGGCAATCGTTGCGCCATTAATGAGGAGTTTCGCGGCATTAAGCAAAAAGTCTTGTCCAACGCCTTTGGGCCGTTGTCTAAGAGTCTGCCTAACGCCAACTTAATTATGATCAGTAGCGCTACTGCCAGCGAAGGCAAGTCCTTTTGTGCGCTGAACCTGGCGCTCAGCATCGCCCTGGAGCAGGACAAGACGGTGCTATTGGTGGATTGCGACGTTTTGAACCCGTCACTGGACAAAAAAATGCAGATCAAGCCGAAGCAAGGGTTGATTGAGTATTTATCCAGCGAGGCCGACGATGTCCAGGACATTATCCATTTAACTAACCTGGAGAAGTTGCGTTTTATTACTGCCGGTCGACAACACCACTTAAGTAGCGAGCTACTGGCCAGCGAAAAAATGGCCCAGTTGGCTGAAGAGTTTGTCAGCCGCTATCCAGATCGCCTGGTTATCATGGACTGCCCTCCTTTGCTCGGCATCAATGAGACCTCTGTGCTCTCCACTCTGGCCGGTCAGATACTGATCGTTGTCGAAGAAGGCCGAAGTGCAATGGCAAACATAAAAACCGCTGTCAGCTCTCTGGATCGGAATAAGGCTATCGGGTTTGTATTGAACAAATCCACACAGCCGGATAACAGCAATTACGGCTATGGGTATGGATACAGCTATGGCAGATAAGGTTAAGCAGCCAACCTACCGTTTACTTTGCTTACTGAGCACGATGGCTCTGCCAGTCAGTGGGCTGGCAGGTGAACTCATGATTCAGCCAGCATTAGAAGTGCTGTCGTCTCACCCGGATATCGACGATCGAACCACTCCCAGTCAAAGCCGCGATGGTCTCGCCTGGAGCCTTACCCCAGAGTTAGGGCTTGAGTACCATTCAAATCGCACCAGGGTGAATTTCATCACTCGCTATCAACATATTGAGCGCCATGGCGAATTGACGTCGAGCGGCCGCAGTAACGGCGATTGGTCTACAACGCTGAGCTCTACCGTAGATATTGTCAAAGACGCCCTGCAGCTGGCCGCGACGTATGATCGCTCGCAACAGCTAGCCGACAGTCGCACCGGCGTTTTCAGCGACAAGCTTACCGCTCCGGACGACTTTGTGGATGTAGAATCCTACAGCGGTAATCTGAGCTGGCAAATCCCTAATGCCAAATGGGTATCAATGAACGGCAGTCTCTTTGGCTCACGCCGTACCACAGTCGATGATGTCAGCGATGGCGACTTTTTCAATGTAGACTCTGAGCGGCTCGGCGGACAAATGCAGCTGAGTAACGGATATCAATACCAATACTTGCAATGGCAGCTACAGGCTTCTGAGCAGGAAACGCGACGGCGTCAACTGGGTGACTTTAAGCAACAGGCTCTTTCAGCAAATATGGACATTCCGCTATACGGTGAGCTCAGCCTGACTCTCACAGCGCAAGATACAAATTACAGCCTGGATGGCAACCAGATACTGGCTGACCGACTGGATTATCAACAATACGGTATTGGCTTGGGCTGGCAGTTAGGGCAAAACAGCGTGATTAAAATTATTGCTTACCGCTCCGATCAGAACCAGGAGCAAACCGATGATAATTATATTGGAGGACTGGCCAGACTGGTCTTGTCGCCGCGCTCTTCCATTGAGTATGAGAAGTCCAAAAATGCCCTTGGCGACAAGGAAAGCCTGACGCTGATTCAAAACAGTCGTCTGCTGCGCACCCGGGTTGGCTTCTCGGAAGATATCCGCATCAGTACGACCACCGAATTAGCTCAGACCGGCACCGCAACGTTTGTATGCTCGGACTCCAGTACCGATATTAATGACTGCTTTCTGCCTTCGACACTGGACTATCAACTGGCTCCCGGTGAAGCCTTGGTCAGCTTTAATCAGCTGTCTCCAGAGTTAAACGAGCAGGTGGCCAAACTAGAAACCGCCTTCATCAGTCTCAGCTACGATAATCAAAGTAAATTGCTAATGAGTGTCGGCTATAGTCACAGCAAGCGGGTTGGTCTTGAAAGTGCGACCCGTGACGAAGACAGAGACAGCTACAGTGCCAACCTCAGCTATAGGGTCGCCCCCTACTCGGCAGTCATACTGAGCGCCAACATCAGCCAGATTGACTTTATCACTCTCAACGAGTCGGATGACAACCGTCAATTCGCATTGTCTTACGATACCGCATTGAGCCCGGATATGGATCTTAAGCTATCGGCTGTTCGGCGTGAGCGGAAGGTAGATGAACGACAAATTGACTTTACCGATGATAGGTTGGAACTGGTGTTGAACTACCGTTTTTAAGGCGCATCATTCCCCTGCTTCAGACGCTCCAGCCGACGTTTTATCACATTATCCAGATAGCGGCTGAGCTTGAGTTTATGCTTTAACGTCACCTCCAGCGTATCCCGGATCTCGGCGATGCTGGTTTTCAGGTACTCCAGGTCCTCTTCTACCTTGTTATCCCCGAATTCCAACGCCGCTTTGTCTTCATCCAGCGGGTATTGAGCATCCAGCGCACCTTCCACCAGAGACTCTTCGGTTAACTCTTCCAACACGCGTTTCACATCATCCGCGTCAATGATTCTGGCTTCACTCAGATAACCGAACAACAAGGCACGATCGGCTAAGGTATTGATTTTCCTGGGCACTCCCTGACTGTACTCGAATATTACATCCAACGCCTGATCGGTAAATATCCGTTGCGGCTGACGAGACACACAATCGATGCGGTATTGAATGTATTCGGCAGTTTCCTGATGGTTAAGAGGTGTAAGATTCAAGGAAGCCACTATGCGCTGCCGGAACTGTTCCATCTCTGGTCCCCTTAGCAAGGTGCGCAGCTCCTTTTGTCCCAATAAAAAGCTTTGCAACAAGGGACGACCCTGGGTTTGAAAATTTGACAGCATGCGTAATTCTTCCACCGACTCTGGTGGTAGGTTTTGCGCTTCATCGACGATGAGTAAAGCCCGTCGTCCTTCATCGTACAACGTGGTCAGAGCCTGCTCGATCTGCTCCACTAACACCGCTTTGGAGGACGCCTGATGGGATAAACCCAACTTACTGGCGGTCACTCGTAATAGATCTTCCGGTTCAAGTCGCGTGGTTACCATATGTAACACGGTGATGTTGTCGTCGCGAATTTGCTCAATCAGACTGTTTGCCAGTGTGGTTTTGCCCGTACCAATATCACCGGAGATAACAATAAACCCCTCCCCCGATTGCACGCCATATTGTAAGTAAGACATGGCGCGGTTATGGATCGAACTGCCGTAAAAGAAATTCGGATCCGGTGTGAGGTGAAAAGGTTTATCCGTTAAACCATAAAACGATTGATACATAACCCACCCACTCCTTTATAATCTTGACACCGGCTTGATGGTCAGTGCTCATCTAGCTTGGTTGTAAGTTGTATTATTAGCAAGCATCAACAAAAATGATAGATAAATACGAGGGTACCGATCCCCCGACAATACAGGGAGACACACTTTGACAACACTTATCACCGGAGGCTGCGGTTATATTGGTAGCCATACCCTGGTCAACCTGTTAGAACAACAACCACAACGAGATGTTCTGGTGCTGGACAACCTCAGCAACAGCTCTGAGACGGCCTTGCAGCGCGTATCCGAGTTGGTAGGGCGGCCCATTGAACTGGTGGTCGGCGATATTCGCGACAAAGACACCCTGACACGCCTGCTAAAACAAAACCAGGTGGATACCGTGATCCACTTTGCCGGTCTCAAAGCGGTCGGCGAGTCGGTCAACCAACCGCTGGACTATTATTCCAACAATGTCTATGGCAGCCTGGTGTTACTGGAAGCGATGCAGGAAGTCGGCGTTAATAAGCTAATTTTCAGCTCCTCGGCCACTGTCTATGGCACGCCCAAACAACTCCCCATCACAGAACAAGCCCCCACTGGCGGTATTATGAATCCTTATGGGCGCACCAAATGGCATATCGAGCATATCCTGCAGGATGTCTGTACCGCCATTCCAGACTTTACGGCTATTTCACTGCGCTATTTTAATCCGGTCGGCGCCCACAGCAGTGGCCGCATTGGCGAAGACCCCAAAGACACCCCTAATAATCTGATGCCCTATATCACTCAGGTGGCCGTGGGCCGGCGCCCCCGGTTAACGGTATTCGGTGATGACTATGACACCATAGATGGTACTGGCGTGCGAGACTACATTCATGTAATGGACCTGGCAGCGGGACACAGTGCGGCACTGGAACGGCTAAGTCAGATTGGTGCCGGTTTTCACGCCATCAATCTGGGCACCGGGCGGGGCTATTCGGTACTGGAGATCATCCGAGCCTTTGAAGCCGCCTCCGGGCAGAGAATTGATTATGGAATCGGTCCAAGACGTTCAGGTGACATTGCCAGTTGTTATGCCGCCAATGATAAGGCCAGACAACTGTTGAACTGGCAGGCCACCCGAGGGCTTGATGAAATGTGTACCGATGCCTGGCATTGGCAGCAAAACAATCCCAATGGCTATACTTAGACTCTACATCACTTCAGTTATTACAAGGACATCGCGCCATGCGGCTCATTCCGGTGACACTCACCTGCCTGCTCTTTGTTAGCTGCCTGTTCTGGCCGTCCCTGTTAATCGCCGACGAGCGCTTTCAGGTTCAGCGCGTCCAGGCCGTCGAACACATAATAGAAGTACGTCGCCAGGGCACACTGGCCTTTCTTCGGGAGTACCGCCGCGCCTTTAAGACCGCCGGTTATGTGAAGGCATTAAATGTGGATGTGGGCCAGACCTTCCAGCAAGGCGATACGCTTGCTCAATTGGATATCAGCGAACTCTTACAGCAACGCCAGCGTATTCAGGCCAGACTCACCTTTATCGGTAATGAGTTATTGCGGCTCAACCGTCTACTGGATCGAAAGCTGGTCTCTCCTTCCAGTGTTGAATCGATGCAGGCCGAACACGACCAGCTCCAGGCTCAACTATCAGAGCTGAATTACAATATTAACAAATCGACCATCAAGGCCGACTTCGACGGGGTCGTCCTTGCCCGCCAGGTCAATCAGGATGAACTGGTTCAGCCCGGACAGAGTGCTTTAGTCGTGACACCACTGCGCGATAACTGGGTGGTCGAGGTCACCGTCAGCGCTGACGAACGACTTGGGCTTAAACCGGGGCAAAAACATCGTATTTACCTACCCGCTTTAGACCAGGAATTTTCCGCTCCGATCCGTATTCTCGCCCAATCTCCGATAACCAATAGCCAGTTATATCGGGTCGCCCTGGCACTGCCAGCAAAGGCCGATTTTGTGAAAGGTTTAGTAGCAGAAGTGACCTTTCAACTGCAGCGCGCAAATGTTTACCCGATTCCCCATCAGGCCATTATCCGCAGCCATCAGGGACAAGCCGAAATAATGTTAAGTCAGGACGACCGTTACAAGACGCAAAAGTTTGCGGTGTTGGATATGGATGAGCGCTATAGTTATCTGGCAGCACAGCAATCAACCATTCAAGTCGTTACCAATAGCTGGATTGCACACTAAATGATGGTGACACTCGCAAAACGTGCTATCGCCTATAACCGGGTGTCTTTCTTACTGTTGGCATTGGTCCTGCTGCTGGGCGGAATTTCACTTAAGCTAATGCCCAAAGCCGAAGACCCTCAGTTTGAATTACCCTTATCGGTGGTCGAAGTCCTGGCCCCCGGACTGAGCACCCAGGATATGGAAGTCCAAGTGGTCAACCCCATTGAGGATGCCTTTAGCCTGCTGGAGGATGTTGACAGTATCGAAACCACCATCAAACAAGGCAGTGTCACCTTTGAGGTACGCTTTTTATACGGCGTTGAGCCGGACGCTGGCTTCGATGAGGTAGTCCGGGCTGTAGGCCGGGTCAGAGCCAGCTTACCGTCACAAATCAAAGGCATCCTATACTTCAAGGCCGCCCCCACCACAGTCAATATCTTTCAGATAGCCCTTAGTTCGACCCAGAACGACTATGTCCTCTTAGAACGTCATGCCAAGCGCCTTCAGCGACGCTTGCAGGCTATTAAGGGCATCAACAAGGCAGAACTTTGGGGCGTTCCGGAACAGGTGGTTAAAGTGGCTTTAATGCCGCATAAATTACAGGCTCATCAACTCAGTCTCGCCCATATTCAACAAGCTCTGAGCGCCCGGGGCACCTATCGAAGTGCCAGCTATATCGATACCCAACAGCGCCGTTATCATATTGAGTTGTCAGGTAAGTTTGAGTCGCTGGCGGCCATTCGTAACACCCTGATCCCCGCTATCGGCTCAGAGCCTGTACGCTTGGGGGATATTGCCCATATTGACTATGCCAGCTATCAGCCCGATTACCTAGCCTACCTGAATCAAATCCCCAGCGTTTTTGTGACGCTACAGCAACGTAGCGGCAGTAATATCTTTGATATCAAGCAACAGGTACAAGAACAGCTGGATAGCTTTGCTAAGCAGCTTGATGGCTCAGGGATTCAGATGAAGGTTATCTTCGATCAGTCCGAGGGCGTGAAGCACCGTGTGGGCGGTTTTCTTAACAATCTTTGGTTCGGCTTAGGCCTGATCCTAGCCGCCCTGTTAGTGTTTATCGGCTTGCGAGAGGCCATTATCGTAGCCCTAACCATTCCCTTGTCTATTGGACTGGCGTTAGTATTATTGGACAGCCTGGGCTTTGCCTTTCAACAAATGACCATCGCCGGCCTTATCATCGCCTTAGGTCTACTCGTGGATAATGCGCTGGTAATGGTCGAGGCGACCACTCAAAAGCTGCGACACAACGGCAATAAGATCAAAGATGCGGCTCTTGCCGCCGTTAAAGACGTTGCCTGGCCAATCACCTCAGGAACTTTGACCACCGTTTTTGCCTTTCTGCCGTTGCTGCTGTTGCAAAGCGATACCGGTGACTTTATGCGCGGACTGCCAGTGTCGGTGAGTTTAGTGCTGATCTCCTCACTGATCTTTGCCACCGTCTTTCTGCCAGCATTAATGGTGGCTCTGCGGATTCAACACCAGGGCCGTTGGAACCTGCAACGCACTCTCAATGGTCTGGCCAGAACCGTCTATTCGCCTTTGCTGTCGTCGCTAACCCGCTGGCCCTGGCTAACGGTTGCGGCCGGCCTGGGGCTGGCGGCCTTATTTGCCAGTTTGTTCCCCAAAGTCGGCGTGAGCCTGTTTCCCAAAGCTGAAAAGCAAATTGTGGTAGTCAATGTGGAGACCAATCCTGCGACATCTCTTACTCACACAAGGGAACTTGCCTTTTCCATCAGCCGAGAGCTTAGTCAACTGCCTGGCGTTCAGCATATCGTCGAGAACGTGGGCGCCAGTAACCCCAGAATCTATTACAACCATGTAGCCCGCCGTGGAGAGCCCTACTTCGCCCAGTTAATGCTGTTCATGGACAACTATAATCCGAGCACTATCGAAGACACCATTAGCAAGGTCCAGTCCCGTTATCAGGATGAGGGGGAAGTTAAAGTCAACGTGTATGAATTTCAGCAGGGCCCGGTCACCGATCGCCCCATCACTTTCAGGATAATGGGCGACGATTTAGCTCAATTACGCGACTACGGTGCAAAGCTGGCTGAGTTTCTGAAGCAACTCGACGGCACGCGCGACGTGCGCAACGTCTCGTCCCAAAACAACACCAAGCTGGCTATCCGGATCGACGAGTTTAAGGCCCTTAACGCTGGTCTGAGCCTGTCAGCACTGGAACAGCAATTGTCCTTATTGCTGGAAGGTCAACGGCTGGGCAGCCTGGATGACTCTTTCGGCGAAGACTTTTCCATAATACTAACCCAGTCCGAAGCTGAGCTTCAGCACCTCCTGCGCAACACCTATGTTTATCATCCGCAGGGAGAAAGTCTGCCGCTCAGCGCCGTTGCCAACATTCATACCATAGCGGGAACACCGCCATTCTTTCACTATCAGAGAACCCGGATGGTCAAAGTCAGTGCCGATTTTTCGCCGGGCTATAATGTCAAAGCGCTAACCGAACAAGCTCAAGCTTTCCTAGATCGCCAGCAGTGGAAAGGCGGTATTTATTATCTAACCGGCGGCGAGGAGGCCGCACGACAAAAGTCCTTCGGCGGCCTGAGCCAAATTATGCTGCTGGCCGCCGGCGGTATTTTTACTATTCTGGTTTTACAGTTTAACTCGCTGCGCCAGCCACTGATCATCTTTAGCATACTCCCTCTTGCCATTACCGGAGCCATTGTGGGCCTCTATCTGACCGGCCACTCCTTTTCCCTGATGGCGTTTATCGGTGTAATCAGCTTACTGGGCATCGTAGTGAACGACTCCATCATCATGGTCGATACCTTTAACCGACAACGTCATCAACACGAAAACAGAAAAGCGGCGATGATTGAGGCTGCCAGCAGCCGCTTTACCCCCATCATCTTTACCTCATTGACCACAATTTTAGGTCTGTTGCCGCTAACCTTATACGGCGGTGCGCTTTGGGAGCCCATGGGCTGGGTGATCATCACCGGGCTGATCTTTTCTACGCTGACCTGTTTACTGTTTGTCCCTGCAGTTAGTCTACTGCTGTCCCGACGCTGATCTGGCTAATTCACCTGATTGTTCGACTTAATATCACTAAGACCGTACTTATCAATCAGGGCATAAAGCGTGGGGCGTGTAATGCCCAATAACTCTGCCGTACGAGATAGGTTACTGTCGGCTTGAACAAAGGCTCTGCGTATAGCGTTGGACTCTGCCGTTTCTCTTACCTGTCGTAAATTAAAGACCTCTGCCGGTCCCCCACCACCAGACAGGTTTAGCATCAGATCATCAGCACCGATAAAGGGCTTGTCGGCCATCACAACAGCGCTTTTTATCTTATTTTGAAGCTCTCGGATATTGCCTGGCCAAGCGTATTCGAGCAGAGCCTGTTTGGCATCATCGGCAAGGCCGCGACACGGTTTATTTAATTGCCGGCTATAGCTATTGAGAAAATGCTTGGCCAATAACAAGGTATCCTTGTCCCGATCTTTGAGCGGTGGGATTTTCAAGGTTATCTCACTCAGCCTGTAGTAAAGGTCTTCCCGAAACGCTTCATTAGCGACCATTTCAGGAATGTCTCTGTGCGTGGCGCAAACTACTCGAATGTCGACCGGAATTTCCTTGCGACCACCAACTCGCTCAATAGTACGCTCTTGTAAGAAACGCAGCATCTTGGCCTGCAGTGGCAGTGGCATATCGCCAATTTCATCCAAAAACAGGGTGCCGCCATCGGCATGCTCAATCTTACCGGCTGTGGTTTTTACCGCGCCTGTAAACGCGCCCTTCTCATAGCCAAAGAGCTCGCTTTCCAGCAGGTTTTCCGGTATGGAGGCGCAATTAATGGCAATAAAGGGTCCCTCGGCGCGGGCACTTTTTTTGTGCAAAGTGCGTGCAAACACCTCTTTACCGGTACCGCTTTGACCCAAAAGCAATACGGAAATTTCCGTATCCGCCACTTTATCCACTATCTGGCGGGCTTTAAGAATCGCTTCACTGCTGCCAATAATGTCGGAGTCCTGACTATGACGCTGCTCCAGAGCTGTCAGCTCCCGCTCCAGGTTCACTAGATAGAAAGCCCGTTCAAGAATGACAGAAATAGTCGGTAACTCAATGGGCTTGAGATAATAGTCATAGGCGCCAAGCGCAATAGCTTTAAGGGCGCTCTCCTGGTCCGAATTCCCAGTGACCACGATCACCTTGGTGTCGGGCAATAGAGATAAGATTTGTTCAAGAATGGCAAGCCCCTCAGTGGCATTACTGGCATCCGGTGGCAGCCCCAGATCCAGAGTCACCACTTTTGGCTCGTGCAAACGAAGCTGTGCAATGGCCGATTGCCGATCCTGAGCAAAAACGGTTTCATAGTCGGTCAGCCCCCACTTCAACTGTTTTTGGATCCCCAGGTCGTCGTCAATGACCAATAACTTTTCCATAACTACTCCTGCGTTAAAATTGGCAAACGAATATCGAATCGAGTTCCCTCGCCAGGGGAGGAAGTCACCGCAACCTGTCCTCCCAGAGACTCCATATAATGCTTAGCCTCGTAGGCCCCAATGCCCATGCCGGCATTTCCCTTGGTTGTTACAAAAGGCGTAAAAAGCTGGGTCTGAATAAACTCTTCGGTCATACCGTTACCGGTATCGACAATGGTTAACTGACCTTGCTGTTCTCGCTGAGTAACGAAAATCCTGATGGCGCCTTTATCAGGCGTTGCCTGTTGAGCGTTATCCACCAGATGATAGAGAACCGTGGCCAGTGTTTCGCTGTCCGCCTGCACGCTAAAGTCTCGTTCTACCTTAAGCTCAGGTTGAGGTTGCTGCCCCCGACACCGCGGCAAAACTTTATTTTGGATACATTCAGCGATTGCCACCCGACTTACTTCATGGCTGTCAGCGCGCCTTGAAGTCAACTGAGTGAGCATTTTTTGCAGTCGGGTATCAGTATGACTCAAGGTTTCAAATGTATCTTCTATAAACTCCGGGTTGTGCTTATGCTTAGTCGCATTACTCAGGATAAGACGAATCTGGGCCAGTACGTTTTTCAGGTCGTGTACTACAAAGGCCGATGTGCGACTAAAAGCAACAAATTGTGCATTCTCCAATAATTGTTGACGGGTCTCATACTGGGTCAAATAATGACTCACCTGCTCTGTCACCACACCCACATAATCGCGCATCTCCCAGTCAAGACGCATCTCTTTACTGCTTTTTAGCAAAACCATGCCCCATAAACCTTGAGGATTGTATATCGGAATCACCACCAAGGACGCTAGCTGCTGCTCCTGCCACCCGCTCAGAGCTAATTTCGGATAATGTTCAGGATGTAACCGGTATTCATGGCCGTCTACAATCCAGTGGTTATCCTTTAGAAACGGACACAGACCTTGTTTGATCGCAGCTAACTGCGAATCGGTCACCCAAAATCCGATATCCGCCACCGTGGATAAAGTTGCTCCCTGTTGCTTAACCAAGGCCCCTATGGGTAACTCCATGGCATCCAGTACACCTTTCAGTGCACGTTGATAGGCATCTTCCCCCTTGGTAAAAGGTTGGCTCAACAAATGGGTAAGCGCCAGCCAACGGGCCCGGTAGTCAAAGCGATTGGCAAAAAAATGCTTTTGAATCAGAACTCTTGCCTTGCGCTTAAATTGAGAGGACAACAACACAAACAGCAATACTACAAAGGCCAGGGCAGTAAACAGTATTTGCAACATTGAGGACCATTGTCCCTCAATAGAGCGAATATAATAACCAGTTAACGCCATTACCGTCAGATACAGGCCCGCTCCCAATAATAACGAGCTGCGCCATACCACATCACGGGATATATATATCTGTCCGCCTAGCTGGCGGCTGCGCTTCATTGACCAGAAAAGAAAGGGAATAAACAGAGTATGCAGATAGCCTCGGGCCAGCCACATGGTCGGTTCAACCTGCTTGAGTAAACTGGCATCGGCGAAAACAATGAAGTCATAAACCAGTAAAGTACCAAGGCCAATTAATAAAGGCTTTAACCCCCATAGTCGGTTCTTTGCCTGGCGAAGCAGCGTCTCGATATAAAATAAGGCCAGCAGGGTCAGCGCCAGATAACCAGTAAACACGGCATTTTTCGACAACCAATAGATCTCATTCGCCAGCGGCAGGAACATCCCCGTGCTCAAAGCCAGTATGGCTGACATTTTATGACCTGAGCCGATTTTTCCATCACCTTGGCTGACCACCAATAACAAACCGATAACAGAGACCAATCTCAGGCTTTCTCCGATAAAAACCGGAGTATCGAACACCACTAGCCAGGAGCCGCTCAAATGAATAGCCGCCCAAATCGCCCCACACAATAATGTTAGTGTCAGGACTCTTTTAACCACAGAGCGGCCGGGCGTAAACTGAGTCAGTCCAAGAATCAATAAATACACCAGCAGAGCACTGGCATACCCGAGCCAGTTCAAGAGCTCTGGCGGCGTCCCATCAATGGCTAACATAACAGTGTCCTTAAGGCTCTATTCAATACTGTCTAACAACTGTTGTAGGTACCGGGTCGGTATTGCGTAGGTAATATGGCTGGGATCTCGTAATACATCCTCCTTGGTTTCTTTCACAAATACCTTATTGACGATGGCGATTACCTCGCCACTGTTTTGTTCGTATACGGGACTGCCACTATTGCCGGGGTAGGCAGTCGCATCCAGCTGATAAGTTAAGAAAGGCTCTCGCAAACGCTTTAGTTTTTGAATGGAAAGCTGACTAGAATGATCTGCAGGTATGGCAATGGGCGTTCTGGCAGAAATAATTCCTTTATGTGTCACCGGATACAGCCCCAGCACCGCACCAATGGGAAAGCCGGTAAAGGCGATCTCGGTACCATCCTGATACCAACGAGTATTAAGCACCATTGGCGGCAGCTTGGCACCTGACAGCGCCAATATGGCCAAGTCATGGTCTTCATCCTTGGCGATCACAGTAACAGGGATAACGGTGATCTTGTCACCACTGCCAGCAAATACGGCGTAGTGCTGCCGGGTCTTTGGATCTAACGCCTGATCCACCACATGAGCATTGGTGGCGACCCACTGCCCCTTCGCCACGGCAAAGCCAGTACCTAATATTTTGACTCTAGGTGTCCCCATGGGCCTAAAAATACCCACTCCAACTACAGATGGTTTAACCTCAGTAACTACGCTTACCAGTGGCTTTCCGATTACCACCAGTGGCAGACAGGTCAAAACCATAACAATGACTTGAGACAACCGAATATTTATCAACTGAGCCTGGATTAAAAGTTCAATAAAAACATTATGTTCAGATTAGTCTGCCGCTGAACATTGTCCATACTTTAAGCACAAAAAAAGGGCCAGTATTCACTGGCCCTCTGTCTCTTTACTGACGTTTCATTCAACCCCGACGGCGTCCTGCCAGTCCCAGACCTAACAGACCCAGGCCAAAGATAGCCAACGTACCTGGCTCAGGAACGGTGATTCTAAACTCCGCGTTAAGAGTGTTTTCTTGTCTCTCCTCGGTGACAAAGCCAACACATCCGGGCGCGGCACCGACATTAGCGCAAGCATCATCGGTGATAGTAGTTAAACCGCTGAGCCGTGTGGTCAGGTAGTACATGCTGTCCCAGTCAGGGTCGAGGCTCACCTGGAAAGGCACGGTAAACTCAACAAAGTCACTGCCCACCACGAAAGGAAATGCCGGAATGGTGTTATCCACCACAAAGATATCCGCACAACCGCCGGCGTTAACGCCCTGGAAGTTTGGTTCACCATTGGGGCAAATAGGATCGCCACCGTTATTGTTTTGGGTCTCAAAGAACAAAATATTAAAGTGCAGCTGAGGCCCAGTGAATGCAAGAGCAGGTTGTCCCGGTACTGGCACACCACCAGGCATGGCAGCTGTAGGCTCCAGTAACAAGGCATCCAGCAATGAAGCATTGGTCAGGTAATCATCATTAATGATGAAGTTATTGTGGGTAATGGATGTACCGGGTGCAAAACCGCCATTCGTCACAATGCTTCCCTCGGATGCGCTGTCCACATCCAGGCTACTTCTGTCCGTAGACACCGCGGTACCCCACTCTAACAGAGTTGGCAGAGGACCATCGTCACCATCAACATCACCGTCTTCGTCACTGTCGATGATATTGCCATAAACAGAGCCCGAGTCTGAGCTGCCGCTGGCGGTGATAGGAGGGTTAGCACCAAGAGGTTCCCAATCAAGCCAACCGGCCTGGTTGGAGAAGTTCCAGTTGGTCACGATGCCTGCCTGAGCAGCGCTGGTAACACCTGCAAACAAGCCTGCCAGTAACAATTTATTCAGTTTCATCTTTGGTCTCCGTTCGTCAACCTATTTGGTTACGGAGTACTTAAGCATAGCTTGTGCCAATATATTAACGATTGATTTTATTGGGTTTTATTTAGAATCTTTAAATGAAAAATTAAAGTTGTAAAGAAAGCTGACAAACGACTTCAAATCTGACTAATCAGACAACACCACACGTTTAGCCACATGAAAGGCAATTCGCTGCAAGGGGTTACGGTTGCCCCAAGGTCGCCAGGTTATTTTCGTGCGGTTACGGTAAGCATCAAAATGCAAACCATAAGGTGCATGAATGACTGGGCCGCGCTCCAGCAGAATTTTCAATGCATAGGTTGCAGCCACTCCTGCACATAGCTTTACCCCCATCACTAAAGAAGGTCCTTTACGGGCCTTGAAGTCCGCTTTGGACGCATCCACCAGATAATGTCTTTGCATCATGGCCGGGGATAAACCGATCAAAAACTGAATCAGTTGTTCTTCCTCGGACTTAACGTCATCAAAGCGAAAGTAGTCCTCGTAAGTCATTTTACCCGGCATAAAGCAAAGGAAAGCTACGCCCATACCCAAAGGCGCTGCCGTGATCACGGGGATTTTCAATTCCTCACAACGACGAAAAATCAGTTTTCGGGCCTCCAGGGCGAAGAAGTCCAGACTATCGACATAAAGGTCCACGTTGTTCAGAAAGGCATCTACATTCCCTTCCGAAATCCCTTCGGGGAATTCATTTAGAGCCAGTTGAGGGTTAGTATCTCTGGCAATATCGGCCATCACCTGACATTTTTTACCTCCAAGCCGACTTAACAAAGCGCCGGCCTGGCGATTGATATTATGGATCTCAAACTCGTCGAAATCAGAGATGTTAAAGTTTTCGACACCTAAGCGGACCAAGGTCACCAGATGTTCACTGCCCACTCCCCCCATGCCCGCGATAGCGATCCGCTTGCCGCGCAGCACATCCTGCTCAGCATCAGTAACCCAACCAATATTGCGCGAAAAGGCAGCCTGGTAATCAAACATGACGTAGCGGATACAAACTGGTCACACTCGGATATCGGGCATTCAGTATCTCAGGAGGCCGGGCATATTTTTTCTTGTCGTCTTGTAACGATTGCAGCAGCTTAACCTGAGCAGCCAAATCCTGATCGATACGATCGTAAAGGAGTTGGAACCCGGTATTCAGTTCATCCAGTCCCTGCTCAGGCTCAATATAATAAGGCGCTCGCTTACCATGATACTCAGTGACTGGTCCCACTTGCTGAAACCGTATTCCGACAAAGTTCATGCTCCTGGCAAGCCTTGGCTCCATCATGACAAAGCAATGTCGAATACCCAGATTTACCATTACCGATGCCGCCGCCAGGTAAAGGCCAACAGCAATAAAGGGAAAGCAACGCAATTCGGTTTCCGAATAGGTATCCTCATTTATTACCCCAGTCTCCGCCCCCTTGTATTGATCCATAGTACGACGCCGATAGCTGGCTGGAACGGCCAAGCGGGAGATCTCACAGACCTCATCACGGTGAAACTGACTGGGCTTCAGGGTTGCCTGTTCGAGTGTATCTGAGCAAAACTTCTCAAGCGGTAACAGTTCCTGACTGCTGTGGCTGCGCACCACCCGAACGGTTCCGGCAAACCGATGTTTCGGCCAGTGCTCAATCAAACAGTGGACCGACTGAGGCTCAAACTCATCCGTTTCCATGCCCGATTGGCGCTGGGGCTCAAAGTGCAGTTCATCACAATACACGTTATGCCGTATGCGATAGGACTCATCTTTTAACTCATCCGAAATTGCCAACTGTGGCTTAAGATACTGTGAAAAATGTCTGGAAACCCGTTTTACTTCCCGGTTGGCCAACAGGGTGATCAAGTTGTGCGCTACCGGTCCGATAATGGGCTTGCGGGATAGGCGTCGGAGTAGTTTCATGGTCTCAGCCACCTCTATAGCTGACAGAAATATAGGCTGTACCAACTGCCTCAGCCCTTCGTGTGACACGATTACTTTTTGACTAAATATTGTTCAATCATAGATGACATAACCGGACTGTCACCCTTGCTCTTATCTTTAAAAAACATAAAAGATATTACGGTAATAACCATATGAGCTTTACACTCAGCAACAACCCGCAGTCTATAGTTGCTGTTTCAGATAACTCACCCGCTGGCGCAGCTCGCCCTGTAGCGGTGGCAACTCATCGACAAGAACTTTGGCCTCACTCCATTGCTGGTGACTGACTAACGCCTCCAGTAAATTCACACCAATGGCCGGGTTTTGTTTGCCGGTCAACTCATAGGCCCGGCGCAAAACACTGACCGCGGCCCCAGGCTGTTGTTCCTGTAACAAAATGGTGCCTTGCGTATCTAATATCTGAGCATCGTCAGGACTTAAACTAACGGCCCTATCAATCAATGATTTAGCCTGCTTCAGTTGCCCCTCTTGGGCTCGGAGCCATGCCAGATTATTCAACAGCATGGCATTGTCAGGCTTTGTCTCCAGCAAAGACTGATATTGCTCGGCAGCGGCGGGATAGTCTTGCTGTTGCAGCAGCCACTCAGCATATAGCATAGCGCTTTGATAGTCGTCAGGATGTGCCTTTAGGTGTGACTGCCAGAATGCTTTCGCTTCCTCTTTGTCGCGATGATTCTTGGCCTTGGCCAGGTTCAATACAATCTCGGGCTGCGGCTGCTGTTGATACAGTTCCATGAGTACCAACTCTGCCTGTCGGTAATTTTTCATCAGCATGTGATACCGTGCCACTAACTCCTTGACCAGCATTTGTTCAGGGTGGGAGGACTGCAAAGAATCCAGGACAGGTTTGAGCTTATTCAGCTGCCCTTGCGCCATCAGCCAGCGCGCCTGAAACACCCTGAACCGAAGGTTTTGTGGCCACAAACTGACCGCCTGTTCTAACAATCGTTGCACCCTTTGATTTTGTCCTTGTTGGCGCGCATCGTAAATCGCCAGTGCGTAGGCCGCAGGCTCACTGTCAGTCATTTCCAACCATTGCTTTGCTGTATCCGATGCCGCCTCTGGCTTTCCTGAACGCAGCTGCGTTTCATAAAGTGTCAGCCAGTATTGCTTTTCGGTATAGGCTTCTGGCTCAAATGTTTCCACCGCTAACGTTTGGGCCGCTTTATCGAAGTGCTTATGATGAAACTGGGCGTAACCTACTAAGGCTCTTATTGGCTTATTTTTGGGATATTGCGACAGGGTTTGCTCGAGCGTGTTCAGTGCCTGTTCCGTGCGGCCCGAAAAGCTCGAGAGTAAATAGATCTGTTTTAATAACAAGGGGTTTTGAGGATGTCTGGCCAAGGCACTATTAAGGTGTTGCTCCCCCCATTCATAATTCTCGGTTAGTTGAGCAAGCTGCGCCACATACAACGCCGTAGAGGGCGCCCCAGGCTCGTTGGAGAGCGCCTTCTCCAGCGCGGCTCTGGCCTGTTCGAACTGTTGCTGTTTTATATGAATGTAAGCCTCTAAATTATAGCCTTCCACCCGCTCCGGATATTGCTGCTGCCATGCTTTTGCCATTTTTGTGGCAGGGCCGTATTCACCGTACTTAACCTTAGCCATGGCATAAGCCAGCTCGGCTTCCGGGTATTCTCCCTTTTCAAGAATGACTTGCTCGAGGTGACCAAATCCAGCCGTGTCATCGACCCTCAGCTTAAGCAGCCCAAGTCTTAACTGAGTCTCAGCATTAAGATTATCGCTCTGCTCAACCTGCTCAATAATCCTGGCCACCGTACCGATCTCGCCACTGTCAGCGAGAGCCGTTCCCATGGATAGCAAAAAGTCGGGCGAGTATCCCTGATGCGTAGTGATCTGTTGAACCGCCTCTTCCACATACCCAAGCTTCATCCTTACCATGGCAAGCAACGGGTGAGCCGGATGCGACTGCGGCAAGTTTTCAGCCGCTGGTGCCAGGTGATGATAAGCCTGACTGAAATCCTCAAGCTGATAAAAGCTGGCGCCCAACACATACCCCAACATAGGCGAGGAAAACCCATTACTGCTAGCGATACGCGCATAGTTACGCGCCTGTTCGTAATCCTGTTCACGAAAGTAGGTCATGCCCAGTAGCGCATTGGCAAATGGTTGCCGTTCATTGGCTTTAAGTACTGGTTCCAGCGTTTCTTTTACCTGCTGTAATTCATCGTTATAAAAGTACGCATTAGCCAGAAGCAAGTAGGTTCGCCCCTGCTCAGGACGAAGTTGCCGATAATGTTTAAGCTTTCCAATAGCACTCTGAAGCTGTGTCATTTCCAGATCGATGCGAGCCGAGAGCAATACAGCGTCGGCATAATCCGGAGATTGCGCCAATACTGGCTCGATGGTCTCCGACGCTTTGGCTAAATCACCTTGAGCCGCCTGCCAGTAGGCTTTGGCAAAGCCTGCATAAGAATTATCTTCAGGTAAAGTCTGCAACACACTCTTGGCGGCATCGAATTGCTGTAGTTCAAGGTGGGCTACAATTTGGTAAGCCTGACTCTTTGGCGAATCAACTGCTTCCTGCTTCTGGCCCAGTTCAATGGCATCCAGATAGCGCTCCTGTAACACGTAAATTTGAGTCAGGTCCCCCACGAGTCCGGATTGCCGGGGCGACAGTTCATAAGCTCGACTCAACTCTTTGTCTGCTGTCTCATAGTCTCCTTGTTTCAGATACAACCGCCCCAAAGTTAGCCTCGCTGGCGCATAGCCGGGAAAGGCTTTAATCAGGTTTTTCAGTTCGATGATCGCGGCTCTTTCCTCTCCGGCCTTTATCGTGGCATGAATGTCTTGCAGCTGCTGCTCTTTACTTTGAGGGCTGCAAGCAATTAAAAACAGTAAACAAATAGACCAAATCGCTGGGCGCATGGCGTCAGGCTCCTTAACATGCCATAACTGGTGTAATGACTAATATAGACTAGGGTTTAAATTTTGAGTGCGCTTTTGAAAAGGACGCAAACATTGACCACTCCAACTCGATATTATTTCTTTAACGCTGGCGTCTACCTGGTCGTTGTCATGGCATTTATGCTGGTTAATCGGCCTATCGTCCTTGATATAGCCACTCACAGCTTTGACGACGGCACATACTCTCATGCTTACTTAATGCCATTGGTCAGCCTTTATTTGCTCTGGCATGGCTTGCGACAAGGAAACATACAACTTCGTCCGAGCTGGGGCTGGCTGTTTTGCGCTGCAATAGTGATGGCGTTAATGACACTGACCTATATCGCACAGATAGCGCCGTTGTATCGACTGCTGTTTGCCATCGCCCTAATGCTTCTGGTTAACGGGTTGTACAAGACGACCATAGCCTCACTAATGCCTATCTTGATGGTGTTTTTTGTGGTGCCGATATGGGGCATTCTAACTGTTCCGTTACAACAGCTCTCGATTTACGCCGTATCGGGTATTATGGCTCTGACCGGCGTTCCTACCTTTGTAGAGAATACCCACGTCAGCATCCCGCCAGGCACCTTTGAAATTGCCGGAGGCTGCAGCGGACTGAGATACTTCATCGTCTCCTGCCTGATTGGGCTGCTGTACAGCTATCTGAACCTCAGCCGTTGGCGCTCAGTGACGCTTTTTATGACTGTGGCCATCCTCGGCGCGTTAGTGACCAACTGGCTGCGTATCGTTGGCCTTATTGTGATTGGCTACGTCTCTGACATGAAAAGCCCTTTAATGGACGACCACAACCTGTTCGGTTGGTATTTGTATATTCCGTTTCTGGCGGGCCTGCTACTATTTGGTCGCTATCTGGCCCGGAAAGACAAACAGCATACGCCTGTGACGTCTGTGCGCTCAACGGTTAACAGTCAATGGCATCCGCTCCAGGCAATTTGTTTAATGGGCGCTACCTTAATACTGTCTACCCAAAGCGTGAGTTTGCTGCTCCCTTCGTCATCGGAGCAGGCTCCCGCTTTGCCCAACCGCATCGCCGTTAGCCCCATCATCCCCGATCCGGATCACCTGTCTACCAAACAAGGCAACCGCTATCCCGGGAGCCTTCACTTGCGGTACGCCTTTTCGGGTCTGCGACCGGGGAATAAGGCGTCTTATTACCTTAATCAACCCGTTCCCCCTGACTGGCATGTCCGCCAACGCCAGCTTAAGGGCCACTATCAGTGGACATTGGTAAGCCGTTCTGCCCGTGAGCACGCAATAATCGGTTACAGTTATGGAGCCGGACAAAAACAATTTGCCCGTGAAAGCCAGCTGAAGCTGGAACGATTGAAACAGGCGATAACACTGTCGCGCAGCAGCCATTTGGACTGGTATTATTTTCCCTGCCCTACTCTGTCAGAATGCCAGTCATTGTTTGACAGCCTGACCGAGGAGGGCTCCCCTTTACTTGGCCAGTCGCAACTTCAAACGGCGAAAATGGCCACGCAACACTAAGAAATCCAGTTGCCTTAACCATAAACGCCAGTAGTAATTTTTTAGTGCTCGACCAATGGCGACGCTGAGTTCATCCTGCTTTGCTCTCTTTAGCTTGTCATAAAGCTCCTGCCAGTTGGCGACCTGCGACTGTTCATAGAGTCTAAGACGCCGAATACGGTTTATGGCTTGTGTGGTCATAGGCGGGAAAGCGTCACTGTGTATGCCCAGTACATCGAGCGCAGCCATGGTTCGCAGACACTTTTCGCATTCACCACAGTTGTATGTTTTGTCATGCCAACAAACCCTTAATAGTTTGACGGCATCAGGATCCCTGGCGATCAAAGCCAACTTTTGCAGCCGGGTATGTTCAGCTCCGTCATGAATAATCTTTGTCTGTCGACTACTCCAGAGCGGGTCGGTTACAAAAGACGTACCTTCTATTTTCATCTCGGCATAACTGCTGCCCGAGGCGATATAACAGCGCGCCACCCCTCCTGCCAGGGCAATACTGGCCAAACCTGCCCCATTCCAGCGATTCCAGCCGATATTGTGGTGATAGCCTAAGTAACGCACATTGGTGGCAATAGCGCGCATCGGCATTTCGTCACGCGCCAGATAGGCAGTATTGCGTTCAAGAGCCTGCTGATACAAGGGGTCATTATCCAGTTGAATATCTATTCCCTTGGCAAAGAGCGTCTCATCTAAATGCGCTCGCTGTTTCAGGTAGGTGTGGGTGCCATCCACCCCGCCGGAAAAAAACGCCACTCGCTTTTTCGCCGGTGGCGCCGATTGGTAATCCCCGCCCGTAACGGCAATTGGTTTTAGGGATAAATTCAGAGACTCAGACCAACTCAAAAAAATGTCCTGAACCTGCTTAAGGTTTTCCAGTAATATCGGACAAACCGGAAGATCGTCAGGAAGCCGTATATCCTGACCCAACTGCATTGCCGGTAGCATCGCGGCCACCACAAAAGCATCCGCTCTGGGACGCAAGCCATAGCCCTTGGGAAACTCGAACCAGAGTTCAAAGTCACCACAAAGGCCTGTCAGACGTTCCTTGCCGTTTCGCTCAACCACTTCTACTGCTGATATTCTCATTCACTTACCGCTCCATCGCCCGGGCTTTTATGCTATCCGAGCCCTCAGGGTAAAATACAATCTGATAATGCTGGTCAACCTGTATATTTTCGAAACGCTGACTGGCTGGCCAAGCATTCGGCCAGACGACTTGAATATCCACTCGTTCGTTTTTCCCCAGGCCAATGTGAAGGCCACGTGCAGGTCCAGTATGGCGATAGTCCGGAGCTATCAGACGATGCGCTAACAACTGATCAGTTCCCGCTTTATACACCAGCACCCGACTGCCGATCCCGTCTATATTCTGACCTTTACCCATCGCTTTGCCATTGAGGCTCAGACGCAGAGAGTGATTCTTAACAGAGGATTCATTTGTATACACCCAGGCGCTGGAACGCTCAGCATTTTTAGCGCTGATCGCAAGATCCAGTAGCCCATCCTGATCGATATCATCGGCCGCCAGATACCATACGAGAGGCACTTCCGGGGTTGACAAAACCGCCGCCCCTGAGCGCATGTTGAAGTCTCCCTGAGAGTCTTGCATCAATAAGCGAAGCTTCTGGCCGGGCCCGATAGTCACTAAGTCTGCGTAGCCGTTATTATCCATATCTTCAAACACCAGTGTGCCCTTCGTAAGAGCTACACTGGCGTAAGTGTCCGGGTAAAGATCCTCAGCGCTGAGAGCCCGAGCGTGATAACCATCGGGTTGATTAAGCAGGACATGAAAATCCGATTGCGGCTCATCGCTGGCGGTCACACAAAACAGATCCAAGGCACCATCTTTGTCATAATCGAGATGGAAGATGCCACCACTGTAGTCACAAATATCAAATGCCGGCTGATACTGGCCGATGGTAAAGCCTTGGCCCTGATCATTGAGCAGCAGTTTCTTATCAGCCAGGCTCCATAGATCCGGCCAACCGTCCTGATTGAAGTCGGCCCAGACAGGTTCTTTTACTTGGGTATCGAACAATAACCGCCCGTCGTCCAGTGATCGAATACGCCCTTGTCGATTGATACGATCAAGCACTCCATCACCATTAAAGTCCGCAAAACTAAATCGATCTTTATAGCCTTGCGCGTAGGGCGTATCCGCCTCGGCTCGCCAGGCCTTCTGATGTTCAAAAACAAGGGTCTCAGCGCCTTTAGCCGAATGATTTTCAAAAAAATCCGAACCGGCCTCAGTCCCCCGGCACCAGAAGTCCGCCTTGTCGTCGCCGTTAAAGTCGCTGATCTGCGCACTCCAGGTGCAGGCGATATCATCCGCCCCGGATAGATGCTCACTGGCAACAGTATCCAACTCAAACCGTCCGGCGCCATTATTTAACCAAAGACAATGACGCCCAATCTCCTTGCCGTACTTACGCAGGTGCTGATGATCCAATGCCAGTTTATCCGGGTGACCGTCCCCGTTAAAGTCGGCCAGGTGAACGCCAAAGCTATTGTCCGGCCGACATTGCCCCTCTAGCGCCTCAGGTCGGTGCTGAAAAAAAATGGGCTGATTTTTATCCGGGTAGCGCTTGCGAAAGTGAGCCTCTACAGCATTATTACGCGCTTCTAATCGGGAGCGTGTTAACTGGCAGTCGCTTTGCCCCCGACACAAACCGCTCCAGGCCACAAACTCAAAGCCAGTGTCCGGCTTAGCGGTAAGGTTTATCACATCCTCTGGATCAACCCTTAAGCGACAGCGGTCAGCACACTCACGGTCACCAGCGATCCGTCCTCCGTCAGATACGCTAAGTTCAACGGCTTTATTCAGCTCATCGAGGACCCAGGCATAGGTTTGCACACTATTGGATCGATGTTGCCAGTTCCATAACCTTGGCACCATACTAAGCTTTGCGCACTGAGGGTTCACCCAACCCTCATAAAGCGCCTCCAAACGGGCCAGCAATCGCTGACGGGCAGAGACAGACGACTCAAAATAAACGCCGGCGGACAGCGTCAGCAGCGTTTCAATATTGTGGGTGTCCGTATACCAGCGGTGCCAACTTTCAGAGCTTTGTTGTTCCACTGATGCCAGGTCACTCATAAAATACAGCATAGCCGTGCTCTTAGCTCTTGTATTACATGAGCGGGTGCGTGCTTCGGTAAAGCCGGGCTTAGTAATAAAACTCTCAGATTCAGCATCAAAGCTTGAGGTGAACCCGTATTGTTCCACCGCGTTCGCCAGGCGTCTCAGCATTTCTGGTACATCCGAGTGGTCAAGCAGCCAATACGCCTGCCAAAGGAAATCGGCAATATTTTCACTCATCCAGGGCGAGCCAGCTCGGTCATCGCTCATTCCGTCTCCCGGATAAGGCATACCCTCATGGACACGGTAAGAATGCCGAAAATACCCCGGCATAGGCAGCCAATCATTATCTTTATCCCACTGCTTGGGGGCTTGCTGCATGTCTTTTAGCGACTCAATGCGCTCATTTAAATGTGCTAATACCCCCTCATTCGCGGTCATTTCAAAGACATTCAATTCAGCCAGCCCTACCAAGCCCGCTCCCCGCTCAGTGAAGCCTTCACTTTCACTGTCGTACGGGTCTCGACTAGGATGCTGATTCCAGCCTTTATCCGCCTGAAGTGCCATATCCACCAGCAGCGACTCATCCCACTGGGTGCTGTCTCCGGTTAAGGCCCAAGCCAGCTTCGCTTGCTGAGGGGCAATGTACTTTCCATCCGCGCAGGCGGTGGACTTGTATGTCCAGCAGCCCCTTCCTCCCTCTGGACGCGGGGGCACATCGTCACTGCGAACATAGTTAAAGTAAAACTGCTTGCTCAGATAGGCTTCTTTAAGATATCGCGCGTCTCCGGTCACCATGTAAGCCTTAAACAATGCGGAAGCTCGGTCAAACAGCCAGTTCGCATTACTGGAGCTGGTGAAATTAAGCGATCCGGCCCAGTGTTCGAACTGAGTCTCTAAATACTCGGCCATAGCAGGACTCTCGTCGGTTACTGGCCGAAAAGGAGGGACGATACCGCTTTGACTTAAGTAATAAGGGTCGTGCGTTACTAGAATACGCGGGAAAGGCAAGTGCTCTTTGTCGGTCCCCGCGTGGCTTAAAGACTGATGATAAGGCAATGGTTCGGGTATTGTCTGGCCTTGACCACCATCAGTAACCGTGAGCCAAACATCTCCCTGAGTCAGATCCAGCTCCGGCAGCTGGACGGTCGCTGAGCGAACCGACCCATCTCGCCAGTGCCACATCATTCCGGCCTCGACGTGACTCTCTATAGGTTGATCTCCCTGAAAAATTTGAATTTGTTCAGTTGACTGGATCACACCACTGGCCAGCGGCAAACCAAACACAACCAGCTCCTTATCTCCGGCAGTGACAGCTGAATCGACCTGCAACTTCACATAAGTGTGCAGCCTGTCAGCTGCCGGAGCCCAAAGCGCCCGGGTGTGTTTAGCGCTGCTCATGGCTAGCTGACATTCGTCTCCTTGCCCGCGACAAGCACCATCCCAACCAGCAAACTGCCACCCTGGTTCGGCAACCGGCTTCAGCGTCACAGGCTCTGACTGGGGAACAGTAAAATCACAGCTCTGAGCGCAACGCCAGGTCCCCCGATTTACAAGGACCTGTCCGCTGCCGTGATTATGGATCGTCAGAATCACGTCTCCCGAAAGACTACCCGGTGACAAAGGCGCTGTAGCGCTTACCAACAGGTTATCCGCTTGGGCCTCAAGCCCCCGATCCCGAGTGAACAGCAAGGGACGAACCTGCTGCCAGTCTCGTGTCTCCAACTCGTGCCAGTACAACGTTTGCTCTGGCTGGGTAAGCTTAGACACCTGAATTTCGCCGCCTTGTTCAGACAAATGCACGCGCCAAAGGTAGCCAGTATTCAGCTCAGCCGGTCCCAATTCGAAACGAGACAGATAGCCATATTGGTTGTTCGTGCCCGCGTAAAAATATCCGTTATCCGCATACACATAGTAATAATCATCACTGTGCTGACTTTGTATACCGAAACCAAATTGTCCCCGTTCAAACCACTGCTGTGCACTGAATTCAATACTAATAGTTATGGAACTTTTGGCGGGATAACTCTGCTCTCCTAAAACCTTATAGATGCTCTCGTCCCAGCCTGATAAACGCTCAATTTGAAGATGCGAGTCCAGATTCTGCCAGTTCTCCGGCAAGGCACTCAGGCCCTCCGTTCCCTGATCAAAATCCTGCTGCCAGATGAGCGCACCAGAGCCACCAGCACTGGCACCTAGTGACAAAAGCACAAGCAAAAAAGAATTGACCACTATCAGCCGCAGGCAACAAAAATGGTTAGACCACATGAGCTTTCCGGAAAGGAAATTCTGCTAAAAGTTTAGCAGTGGCGGGCTATTCAGCAATTGGAACTCAGCTTTCGGCAACGCTTTTGCATAGCGCGATGGTCGAACTCTCTGTCTACCGGAATACGACAAAGCTGGAAGCGCTGTGAATCAAGTTGAGTGTTAACTCCAGCGTTAAAAGAGAACGCCACCCGGTAGCCAAAGCTCCGAATCATGGAAAACATGGTCTGGTTAAAACTGCGACCACCGCCCACCGGATAAGACAAGGCCTCAACCTGTATACCAAGGTGCTGTTGCAACAATGCCTTGCTGTGCTGCAATTCAAAACTCAGTTGCTGCTCATCCAATTCCGTAAAGATTCGATGAGTATGGGAGTGCGCGCCGATAGTCATGCCGCCATCGACCATTTCCTGAAGTTGTGACCAGTTCATAAACTGACTGGCATAGCTACCCGCGTCGATATTCAGCCCCGTGGCCTCCCGTAATTGCTGCAACTGCTCAGAGACAGACTGCGGACTGGATTTTATTCGCGCCAGTACCGCTCGGATATCCTGACGACAATCGCCCTTCAGCGTCACAGGCTCGCTCCATGCGGGAAGCATTAACTTGTGGTCGTTAAACCGCCGCACCATCCAGGCAATTTCATCCCACCAGGCCAGTTCATCAGAATCCACCAAACCTGTCGCGATAAAAAACGTTGCCGGTATATTCAATTCCCTTAGCACCGGAAAGGCCAGCTCGTAATTGTCCATGTAACCATCATCAAAGCTGACAAATGCAAGGGGCCTATCCACCGGCTGATGGCTGTCGGCCATTGCAATCAACTGCACCAAATCAATCACCTCAAATTCTTGTTTAAAGTAACGAAGATACCGTTCAAGGCTGGTTTTAGAGCAGGAAAATACACAAGGGTCAAAGTCGGTCTGACGCCAGTCACCAATGCGATGAAAATTAAAGCAGTATACCCCTGGTTTCAGTTGATTAACTGTCCAAGGCCAGAGCCGGTTCAGCCTGGTGGTCCATGACACGCTCATGGCTTCAGACTCGTCTTGTAACTCGGCGCGGGCAGGATAAAGTCGCGGTAATCATTCGGGTTTCCCGACTTGCCGGCTTCCGCTGCCTTAATGATATTGTACATTTCCCGGGAGTTGACGTAGTGCAGACAATAATTCTGACCGTCGTTATAAGTCGACTCCAGATAGCTAAACATCTGCTCTGCCGGCTTACCCAAGAGCACCTCGGCGTCTTTCTCCTGTGTGCCATGGGTATGGATCTTGATAAAACGCCAATTAGGCTGACCTGTTACATGCACATTCGCTTTGACCCACAGATCCACCCGTTCGGGTGTGGGCTCCATCCCTGCTCGGATATCGGCATTTTCTATCTGTGGAAACACGCCTTTTTTACGGACTTTCCAGTTCAGCATTAGCGGGCCATTAACCAACAGCAAATCCCCCCATGCCTTTCCCCCGCACGTCACCGCCCGGCCCTTGTCATGGGACTTAGGCGCAGTGGGATCGTCTTTGGCGTAATAAATACTATTGATGGTGCTGGGCTGAGTGCAGTGAGGTGCCGATGGAAAGGTAAAGTCGGCATAACAGCCTGTTTCCCGTAACACGATGAGTTCGTTATTCACCCCACACAGGCTGCCATCGGGAGCCGAGTTATCCAACGTCCAGTTACCATGTATAAAGCCATACATGAGTTGGCCACTTTCAGGATCCGGGCTTAGGGCACCATGGGCCTCATGCAGACGAGAGGCAAAGTCGGTCAGGGTCTGCCTTAGGTTCTCGGCCGTATCGTCGTCGTGGTGCAGATGAACCTCGATTTCACCGAACCCCTGTTGGCATAACCAGGCAAGCTTATCTAAATGCTCGAAGCGGTACTCTTCCTCGGGATAGAAAAACGTGTGCTGTGGTGGCCGACCATCGGCATCCTGATGTCCCTTGACCAGTTCAGGATAACGACGCATCCACAAGTCCACTCGCTGACGCTCCTGCTCAAGGCTGATATCCCGGCCCCACTGGGGCTCAAAGTGATCCACAAAACTAAACATTATATGAACCGGCCCTGATTGGCATTTGGAACGCCCTGGCATCCAACGCTGTCTCAGATACGCCCAGAACCAGTTTTGCATATGCTTTTTACGCAGCACTGTCCAAAAGCCTGCTGCCAGCAGCAGAACAATGACTACAGCCCAGATCATTCTCTCGCCGTCCTCTTCCAATGGCCCTGAACATCACCGCTCATGTAGCGCAAAAAGCCTTTAAGCAGGGCCAGATTCATCAATACGAAAAAAAGCAATAAACGCTGTAAGCCACCCAGCCTTTTTCCTTGTTTCTGTCGGTTCCAGCCTTGCCATACCAAACCATAGACACCAAGCTGCAATAGCCATAGCAGAAGATAGCCAGGGCTGGCGATCAGGAAAGTGTTGGCTAGGGCAGCCACCACCAGGCAGTGTGGCACAAACCAGCGGCACACCTTATGACTCAGGTAGGAAAACCAACGCCAGCCATATCGGGGACTCAAGGCCCAAGGCATGGTAAATAAAGCCTGATAATTGCCCATGCCAATGCGTACACGGCGTTGGGCCTCGTCGACAACGCTGGGCGCCACCTTTTCCTGAGCCCTGGCCTCGGGATCGTAAACAAGCCGATAGCCGGCTTTCGCTACCTGCATAACGAGTCGAAAGTCATCGATAATGGTGTTTACTGGCAAGTCGATGTATAACGACCGACGAATAGCGTAAATGGCCCCGTTAGCGCCAAGGAGAGCGCCCATGCGTGATTCGTGAAACTTCAATATCTGCTCATATCGCCAGTAAAGTCCATCCTGATTATCACCCGACTCGGCATCCCATAAATGTAACTCCCCGCACACTGCTCCTACGCCCGCATCATTGAAGTGTCGCACAAGGGTTTTAAGCGCATCGGCTTCGAATTGGGTATTGGCATCGGTCATCACCAGAATGTCATCCTCAGATTCCGCCACCAGGTCATTTAATACACTACTTTTTCCGCGGTTACGTTCAAACAGATGTAACCTGAGGTTAGGAATATCGAGATTGCTCAACAATGCATTGGTCTCATCCGTACTGCCATCGGACCCGACTCGGATGGTGAGCCGGTCACTCGGGTAATCTAATGCCATCAGGTTGTGGATCCGCTCCACAATACAGCTTTGTTCATTGTAGGCGGCAATAATCACCGTTACTGGCGGCCACGCGTCTGGTTTACCTGGGCGTCGATTGCAACGTTGCCAGAGAAAACGGGTGTCTCTCCCAGTTTGCAGGATGCTGCTACTGAGCACCAACACTATGGGATATAACAAGTAAGTGTAGAGGACGACGCCCAGGCTCCCCCAAAGCAACCACTCCCAAAACGTATGCATTCAATCCCCCTGCCACCGACCCTTGCTAGAGTGGAGAGCCACTCGCAATGTCTTAGTGTGTATTATCCAGTAATCCCATCAGCTGCTGGGCGTTATGGTGCCACTGGCGTTCACGCTTAATATAATCTCGGGCGTTTTCCCCCACCTTTTGTTGGTGATGACGATCCCCTGCCAGCACCAGCACTTTCTCAATACAAGCCTGACGATCGCCCGCTGGGAAAAGCCAACCGGTCTCACCATCTTCCACCACTTCCTCGATGGGGGAATAATCCGGTGCCACCATCGCCTTGCCCATTGCCATAAATTCGAACAACTTCATGGGTGAGCCATAGTCATTGGAGTCGGGCAATATGCCCAAATCCATCGCTGCGAGGTAATCCACCACCTGTTCGTGCGGTAAACGGCCCGTCATAATCACCTGCTGCCCGGCGCCAGCTTCTTGTACACGTTGTTCAATGGCTTCGAAACAATACCCATCTCCCACCAGCAACAACACCAAGTCCGGGACCTCATGCAGTCGCTCCACCATCATATCGACAAACCAATCGATACCATGCCAGTGGACAAAGGCCCCTACATACCCTAGTACGACTTTATCCTGAACCCCTAACTGTTGGCGTAACTTTTGACGGCGCCTTTCGTCAGGATGAAAACGCGCCAGGTCGGCCCCATTGGGTGACACCACACTAGGTGGCAGATCTTTGTATGCTTGTTTCGCCACCGATTGAAAACGGCCGGAGATAAACACCAGGCCGCTGGCATGCTGAAAGATCCAGCGTTCAATCCTTCTTGCCAGCCCTTTAAAAAACAATGGTCTTACCCGCTCAACCAGGCAGGAGTCATTGACCTCAAGAATGATGGGCAACTTCTTCTGACGAGCACAAACCACCCCCGCCACCATAAACAAAGAGTAGCGTTCATAAATGCACTGGATCGATTGGCGCTTTACTGCACGACGCAACCGATACCAGGCAACAAGGTTATAAGACAGTTCAAACAGCTCAAACAGCCATTCAGGGGCGTGGCGTGTCCACTCCAATAAGCCTTTTAAAGGGTGTCGCCTGGCCTTTTCCGGGCTTGTCTTGCTGGCGCTTTGCTCAGGATCCGCTCCTGGTAAAGATAACAGTGACACCTGGTGACCAAGCTGCCTGAGCCCGTTGGTCACCCCTAAAATATGCACACCTTCCGCCCCCTGGCCCCGGGTACGATGATGAAATAACACCCTCACGAACGCGACTCCAGAGCGCACAGTTCAAAGCCTTGTGCCTGCCAGCGAGGAATGAGTGTTTTAAGGGCTTCGACACAACGATCATCGTCATCGTGAAAAAGAATAATATCGCCATTAACCGGGGGATGGCTGTCAAATTCCTGTACCAACCGTTCGGGGGGCCACTTCCTAAAATCCATCGAGTCGCGACTCCAGTGCACTGCCGTCATGCCTTTTCTGGCAAGGTACAGCAGCAGCCTCAGATCCCAGCGTCCCTGAGGTGCGCGAAACCACCGACACGAACGATGAGTGATGGCTTCGATGACAGCATTGGTACGCGCCACCTGTTGTATTTTTTGCTGATGGCTAATGCGATGAAACGGCGCATGGTCAAAGGAATGATTAGCCAATGTATGGCCCTGAGCATGAATTTGTGCTGTCAGCGAGGGATACCGCTCAACCTGCTGACCCAGCATAAAAAAAGTCGCCCTGGCACCAGTTTCAGTCAGTAAGGCCAGTAGCGACGGGGTCACTTCTGGAGTGGGACCATCATCGAAGGTCAAAAATAGCTGTTTGCGCCTGGGCGATTGACGTTTTAGCAACCAAGGCGCTAAGCAGCGCTGCAACCAGGGCCAATTAAGCAGATATGTCATCGCCCTGGCCCTGAGTTTCTGAGTTGTCCCCGGAGCTTGTATTTAATAGCTCCAACAGGCCCTTACGGTTTTCCTGCCAGCTGAAACGCTGACTGTATGCCTTTATGGCTTCGCTCGACCATGAGTGCTTCAATACGCCCTGCAATGCTTTTGCTACCGCGGCCGCGTCTTGGGGCGGGATTAACAGACCGCACAGCTCCCTGTCCAACACTTCGGGAATGCCGCCTACCTCTGTTGCCACCACTGGCACCCCGGCGGCCATTGCCTCTAAAACCACGTTGGGCACCCCTTCATGATAGCTGGGCAAAACCACTGCCTTGGCATGTTGCATCCATGGCCCCAAGGCTTTGTGAGGCACTACCCCGGCAAACTCCACCCGACCGGCAACACCCAGCTTCCTGGCCCGTTCTTTAAGGCGCCCTAACATGGGGCCACCGCCCAAATAGACCAGTTTCATCGGCTCCTCAGGGTCCACACTCAACCGGGCAAAACCTTCGAGTAATTCCATAACCCCTTTTGCTGCCTTTAAATTACCCACATACAAAAAGTAATTTCGTTTGATGGGAGGTTCTTTAGGCTCGCTAAATAAACTGTGGTCCACACCATTGTAGATGACGTGGATTTTATCTTCTTGAATCCCCATACTGACCATCTTGGTCTTCAGAGCCTCGGAGACCGCCACTATCCCTTGGGCCTCATCCGCCGCTGCCAGTATTTGACGCGCGCGATGTTTGTCCTGCGCGTGGATATTGATATCACTGCCATGCACCTTGAAGTAAAACTCCGCATTCAAACGGCGAGCGATAGGCGCGGCCGCAACCACATCGGGATAGGCCCAGGTCGCCAGGACTTTCTGCGGTCTGATACGCTGTAGCCAACGCCGCCCCCATAGCCAAAGCGACCAATACATGAAACGACCATACCAGCGCCGGCCAATCTTAGGCGTGTAAAAATAAGGTACCAAACGATAGTGAGACGACTTCCCCACCATAAACGCATGAGCCAGCCAGTCCGCAAACGCCACAGGAATCAAAAAGTACAGTTCGTAATCCTGCTCCAGCTGCTTAAACTGCTGCTGATTAAACATGGCCCGACTCGGCTGCCATGGCAACGGATAAAGGTTGGTAATAATTAATAGTTTGGGTTTACAGCTCACAAATCGTCACCCTGTGTTTGCCTGAAGCGTTTAAGGGGATGCTCGGCACTCGCCGAACATTTACCCGTAATTCACCTTGGCTGTATTTGTCCACTTCCCTCTGCAGTCGCTCAACCGCCTCATCACCGAGTGGCAACGGGCACTCCAGCAAAACATCCAAGCTATCCAGTTGGCTTTGCCTCACCTGAAACCGCTTGATTTCCGGGAACTCTTTAAACAAGTGGGGGAACAACTCACCGGGAATGTGAGCGCCGGATGGGGTCCTTAGCATGTCCAGCTTGCGACCCTCTGCGCTGTCCATCACTGGTAGCGGGTTACCGCAACCACAGCCCTCTCGGGCGAGTGAGACCCGGTCACCGTTCAGATAACGCACCAAAGGCATCCGGTAATTGAAAAGGTCCGTTAGGGCTAGATCACCACTGCCCTGCTCCAGACTCTGCCCTTGCTCATCCAGGGCTTCCACCATCAACTGGTCACTATTAATGTGCAGCCTCTTATGCGCTTGACACTCGGCGGCAATCAACATCACTTCACGACAGCCGTAGGTGTTGTATGTTGGGGCGCCAAAGGCCTGCTCGATGATCTGTCGCTGCGACTCAAACAAGGGCTCGGCGCCAGTCAATATGGCATTAGGCTGATACACTGTCAGCCCTTTTTCGACGATATAACGAGCTAACTCAAACAATGGGTTTACGTAACCAACAATAGCCTCAGGTCGCACTCGGTTTACTTCGTTAACGTAACTGTCGAGGTTATCGCTGCGCATGGCAAAAGCATTTAGCATGGTGCGGTTATAGAACCCATGATATAGCCGGTTTCTCAAACGCTTCGACCAAGGCTGAGGCCCAACATCGGTTCCCCACAGGTACAACGTTTTATGTCCCAGACCTGCCCCTAACCAACCATAAGCCCGCCACATAACCGCCTCTCGGCGTGTATTACTGTCGGGGTTTAGCTCGAAATGAAAAGGCTGACCGGTGGATCCACCGGTAGATTTACGAATACCACCACTGCCTGTCTGAGCCAGTACCCGGTCACGATGCTCGGTTAACACGGATTTGTTTACCGGAGGCAAACGTGTAAAGTCATCCCGGCTACGGATATCTTGTACTGAGTCAAGACCAGCGCGCTGCCAATGCTGACGATAAAAAGGCGAATGCTCAAAACAATGAGTCAACAGCCGCAGCAACTGTTGCCACTGATGCTCTCTGAGTTGATCTTCAGTCCAGTTCAGGTGATTTTTATACTCATCCAGGTAGTCCAGCAAAGGCTTGGACCTTAACTTCTGATAAACCGGCAATAAGACCTTGTTAAGCATCCAAGGGTACCAAGCCACCCCACTTCTCCTTTTGCCAGACAGTCAGAACGAACTGCAACTTATTCGTGTTTTACAATTACATTTATCATTGGTCATATCCGTTTAATGTCAATGTTTTGATGGAAAAAATGTCGTAAATTCAATCATCACTGGCTACACTGCCGGTTTGTAATCCATCCCGGATCACGCACACTGAGACAGCACAATGCCCAATTTGTCGTTTAAAGCGCAGGTATTGAATTCGTTAAAGTGGGTTGCTATCGGCCGGATAGGCACCCAGCTTATTCGATGGCTTATCACCTTCTGGGTGATCCGTATTCTCACCCCGGAAGACTACGGGGTGGTAGCCATCTCCGACATCTTGTTCAGCTTTCTGACCACGGTGGCGGGCGCCTTTGCCCTGAGCCCCCTGATTCAGTCAAAACAACTCAGTCAACAACAGCTGTCAGGCTACTTTGGGGCCATACTGTTGTTTTACCTCAGTTTGTTTGCCTTGCAGATGCTGACCGCCGACTGGTTCGCCTATATTTACGACAGTGAGGTAGTCGATGACATTCTCAGGGTCAATGCATGGTGTTTCCTGCTGCTGGCACTGGAAGCCATTCCCTCAGCCATGCTCAGCCGTCAAATGGCGTTTAAGTCACTATCACTCATCAATGCCGGAGCCAATATTGTGGCCGCCATCGCCACTCTCACCTTCGCTTTAAACGGCTTTGGTTTTTGGGCGTTAGTTTATGGAGAGATCGTCGCCATTGGACTTAGGGTAATCGCACTCACCCTCATCCACCCCATTCGTTTCTGGCCTTCGCTGGACTTTTCACAAATAAAAGAACTGGGACGATTTGGCGGCACCATGAGCCTGCTGTCCGTTGTGCTCTATCTGTTTTTACACCTGGATGTGGCCGTTGGTGGGTTATTACTCAGTAATGCCCAAATCGGTCTGTTTGCCGTTGCTCTCCAGTTTGCGCTGATGCCACAAAAGAAAATACTGCCATTAATTCGCCAAGTTGCCTTCCCAGCGTTTTCGCAGATACAGCACTCGCCTAAGCTGATCGGAAACTATATGTTGCGGGCCCAACAACTCTCAGCTCTGGCGGTCTTGCCGATATTTTGGGGGCTGGCCAGTGTAACCGACTATATTATTCCACTGGTTTTGGGAGCTCGCTGGGAGGACGCCATATTACCCACCACGCTGGTACTATTGATCATGCCTCTGCGATTCAGCGAAGAATTGTTTCACCCCGCCATAAAGGCCCTTGGCAAAGGTGGCGTATTGCTTAATAACACGCTGCTCAGCATCGCCGTCATGAGTGTGGCCATTGTCATCGGTAGCCACTATGGAGCTCCGGGGCTGGCCGGAGCCTGGCTTTTGGGCTTTCCTGTCGTCTACTTCATGTTACTGCGCCGCTACACCCACTACCTGCAGTTTTCAGCCATGGGATTGATGCGCAGTGTATTGCCCTTCGTATTGGCCGGTGGACTGATGCTACTGTTGGTGCACATCGCCAAGATATGGTTAGTCAAAGTAACCATCATCAACCTCACATGTCTGGTCATGCTGGGCGCTGTCACCTACCTGGGGGTCTTATGGTTGTTTTGCAAAGACAGATTACTAGAAAGCAAACGGTTGCTGAGTCAGGATAAACCTAAATCAACAATTTAATAATTACCACCATGCTGGCAATGGCCCCTGCTGACAGCGCCAGCCCCAACCAAATTACTCTGCCTAACCCTTCGACATTGAGGCTTCCATTCATCCTGGCCGTGCGATAAAAGCTGGCCACTGCCAGTCCCGCGAACAGGTAACCAATCAATGTATAGGAACGACTTAAGAAAAATGCGGTGCTCAAAAAGCCCAAAAAAGAGTAGAAATACGTTGTCATTAATAACTGTTGCTCTCTAACCCGTTCATAATCAGTATCCTGACCGTTTGCTTCAAAGCCAACATCAGCCTTCTTTTCAGGAAGGGATAGAGTATTTAGTTGACGCCTAGGGTAGACCATATACAGCGTCAACAGGGCGAATAGCATCCATAACAGATAACCCACCATTCCTAATTCGGCCAATACCAGTACATAAGAGTTGTGGGCCGTCAGGCCGTGATGATCAAGAAAGTTATTCTGTCCCACACCGAACAGCGGGTTGGAAAAGAACATCTGCATGCCTTCATACCAGGCATCGACACGCCCGTAAGCAGAACTCTCGCTTGCATCAATGGAGCGAAACTTAGTCAATACCACCACCACCAACGGCAATAACAACAGCCCGAAAAAGAACGCCTTTACCTTGCCGTAACGAAAATAAAAGCCCACGGCCATCAGAAATAACAGCGATACAATGGCCCCTCTCGAGTTCGTCAGGTAGACGCCATAAGCGAGAAAGACCGCCACGCCCAACATCAATATCTTAGTCAGCCAGTTGCCTCGATAGATAAAGAACATCACAAAAGGCAGCGTCATTACCAAAAACATGGCCAGATCATTAGGGTCATTTAAAAACCCCAGATAAGTTATACGCCCATGCAAGGTCATCATTGCCCCACTCCAGCCTATCCCCATCGGGTCAGCGCGCTGCGATATGCCATTATGTACCATCAGGATAGCCGCCAGAATAGCCAGCAGCATCAACGTCTTTTGCCGAGCCGGCGTTGTAGCGATGCTACATACCACGAGGAAGGGTAAGGTGGCCCCAGTGAGGAAATTAATTCCACTTTGAACCCCGCCCCCCAACCACCCATTGAGCGCACCTGAGACCACCATCACCGGAGTCACCGCCAGGCATAACCAGAATTGGATGGGGAATACCTTCGGTCGCGTTAATAACAGATAGGCAATAAAGGTCAGTATCAATGAATACCGAATAATGGGCGTTTCGTAGAGAGTCTGCCCCATTTCATGGGGCCGAATCAGCACCAGTGCAAAGTAAATTAACAAAAACACAAAAGGTATTGTGGAGTCGGACTTCTCCGCCTCCATGGATTGAGGTTTACCCAAACTCTGTACCAACATTAGCTGTTTCCCAAAAACATCAATACCCTGGATAGCACTCGCGCCGAGGCATAGCGAAGAGGGTGCCTAATCCAAAGTACTTCTCCGATAAGGCCCATACTATCGGCCAGTTTTGCCTTATAGCTGTCGTTCATCGAGCCCAGCATCAAGTCATAATCCCAGTCCGAGTGACTCTTACGGCTCCACAGATGCAAAACCAAACCCGGTGACATGGCCGAAAACGCCGGGTCCCAACCGCTTTGATAAAAAAACAGCCGCCCCTGATATTCATAGTAACAGTGGATGCCGTAAATACATTCGGGCGACTCCAAGACACTCATTTTTAGCCGTTTTGATGTTTGCATCTGGCGTTGATGAAAAGCATTAAACGCACCAGAGATAAATGCACCGGTCTTGCCTCGCTGATGCCAGCGCTTTTGGTGCAACTGTTTTAAGCTGGACCAATAATCTGTCATTTCGCTCCTTGCCAACCAACGACAGTGGGCCCCCTGATTTTGAAGCTTTCTCAAACGCCGTCGATACTGCCGTTCCAAAGACATTGATGGAGGACTGCCCGCTAAAGACATATAACGCAGGCCGAGAGGTCGAAACTGGACTCTGGGCTGGCGGGCAACAACGCTTAGCCAGCCAGCCTTCTCGGACAGCGCCCGCCAATAGCACCAATCAAAAGGCAAGGCACACACCGCGCGTTCTAATATCATCATTAGCTCAGAACCATGCGCTGGGTGAACCAAAGCGTCGGTATACTCCGAGGCAATTTCCGCCTCTTCTGGTTCCCCCTGCCCCAATGGCCTCAGCACTCTGGCTCCTAAGTAGGATGGTTGGGTGTACAGTGGCAACAATGCCACCAGGTCCCTCCGATGATTCCATACCAGCACGGCCAGTAAGCTCCAGTCGCTTTGCCAGAAGCACTCGTACCAAGGCCGCAACCATTGAGGCGATGAGAACCACCCGTCTTTGCCGTACTCCTTAGCCAGGGTCTGCCAGGCATGTTCATGCTGTTCCAGCTCCTGCCATTCGGTGATCAGGGCACAACGATAATGGGCCGTTTCTAACAGGTCATGCATAGGATCCCTGTACCAACAGTTGCCAAAGTGCTCCCCTGAACTATTTTTATCTTTACTGCGAGTTTATATAGCAGTCTTCTGCCTGAATACCAGAAACCTGTCACTCTTAAGTCATGACAACACTGAGGACACCATGGTCGAAAAGAGCAAAGATACAAAGAGTATTGCCGTATTGATCCCATTTTTCCGGGCCGAGGCGTACTTTGCTGAGTGCCTGGCCTCTGTGTTGGCACAATCACTTCCTCCCGATGAGGTATTGGTTGCCGACGACAACAGTACGCCTCAGTCAAGAGACTTTCTGTCTCAATTTGAACCTCAGATAAAAGTCATCCCTTTGTCATACCAACATGGCCCGGGTAGAGCCCGTAACAAACTGATTCAGGAGGCTCGCAGTCACTGGGTGGCATTTCAGGACTCTGATGATCTCTGGCATCCCAATAAGCTCGAACGGCAACTGGGCTTCCTACTGGAACATCCTGGCTATGCAGGCTGTCATACGGGCGTTCAAACCTTTAATCAACAAGGACCGCTCAATACTTATAACAACAAGCCGGAGCTGTTAACCGTTACAGATCTGATGCACAGCAGTCAGATTCCCCCTCCCAGCTTTTTAGTTAAGCGTGAATGTCTGTTGGCTATTGGTCTGTTCGATACTCGTTTTAAGACCTCTGAAGATTATGATCTATCCATTCGGCTAGTGTCTGCCGGATATCCTATCGGATTTATTCCGGAGGTATTGACCTATGTGCGCAGAGCCAATCACGGCAACATTTCTTCTCAGGGGTTCACAGTGCTGCGTCACCACCTAAAGCTTATGTACAAACATCATACTCTGTTCAGCCAGCAAGGAGTGCCACACTGGCGTCGTCAGTTTATTGGTCAATCCATGCGTCAGGCTGGTGGCAAGGTAGGGGGACTGGCCGGTAAAGCCCTATCCGGGATGGGTCGCCTGCTGACTTACCAAAATGAATGAGAGAGTAGACTGACCCTGGTTCAGACTGCGCAAAAGCTTCAGAAGACATTTATCCGCGATGGGGAGCCTCTGCACAACTGGCAATTCTTTCTTGCTAAGCGCCTCTTAGAACCGGGGGAACGAAAACGACCAACTCGCCAGTTAACTTTGCTTCGGTAGGGCTCCTAACTAATCTAAAAACTCACGGATAAATGCCTGCTCCTCATGGGTTAATAGTGAGCAGGCGGGCTCTGCTGTGAGTAACTGCACAATACGCTCTGGCCATCGAACCTGAGTCCAGCGGGTTCTTGCCTGGTCCGGATCCGGAGGACCTTGATGGTGGCTGAAGGACGACCCACCTCCCTGGCTACTGATAGCGGGCATGCGATCATAACTCAGCATCAATGCTTGCAAGAAACGAGACCGATACTCCCCATTCACCAGCCAGTCATCATAATGCCAGTGTAGCCACTGGTGCTGCTCGGCGTCATGCAACCATTTCAAGCGCCTGATAAAGTGTTTATCAACACGCATATCCCCTCTATCCAGGCCTTGTTCGGCCTGATTCACAGCTCTTTGAATGCGTGAAGCGATGAGATTCAAGCAACTCCGTGTAACAGCAATGGAAACACTGCCTCTGGGAACATAGGGAGAACAGGCGCTCGGTAGCCAGTCTTCCAACGAAATAATGACAAAGCTGGCCTGTTGCCAGCTCTGCCGATATCGCCAGACGATTCGCAGAAGCTCAGCCACTCCAAACCAGTTGGCCTCATTAAACAGTACCGTCCGACCAGTTACGGAGCACGAGAAGCAACCGTCCTGCTCCTCCCAGCTCACCGGTTGACGCTCCAGGGCGTTTGCAAGCCAGTTGATGCAGGCATGGTTGCCGCTGCGCCTAAGCCCTACCACAGTATAGACCTTTTTCGAGCGAAACAGCGCCGAAAGCCACCAGAAGCAGAGCCAGTTAAACGCGTACTTAAGCGGACTCAAGTGCACTCCCTATGAGCAATACTAGCTCTATGGCCGTGGGATATTGCTCCATCACCAACCTTTTAGGGAGTAATAGTTTTGAGAAAGCTGAACCGGGTCGGAGAGCGGATCCCAAACTGGAGTGAACAAAGTCTTCACTTTACCCACCAACCGGGTCACTGTATTGGCAATTGGAATCGGCAAGTATAACCACCGACACAGCAAAAATATTTTCCGACGGAACACCCAGTGATACATGGCCTGCTCGGCGTAAAAGTTATATCCCCAGCGAGACTCAAACAGCCGGGAGCTATGATAGGTAAGCTTAGGCGCCCAACGGAAGAAGAAAAACTTCATGTCAAACCAGGCCATGCGCGTCCCCAGGTTATCGAAAATCACTACGGATTCGGGCTGGGTCACTATAGCGCGCCCCATCTGTCTGATTTGCATTCCAATATCAATATGTTCTCGAATGACCATTTGAGGCAGTTCGATGCTCTGTAACACTTGGGTGTCGAAAAGCACCCCGTGCAACTCAAACATTTCAGAGGAACGCACCTCTTTTGGAATATCCTCAGGCAAGGCACGGCGGAAGTGTTTATCTTCGATAAGATAGTCCTGCCCCTCTACATTAACGATCCGAATCTCATTCGTGTACAGATGGTTTCTGAGACTGGCTCCTTCATCCACCCCAGCTTTCTCCAAGGTAAGTGGGTTGACTATGGCAGCATGCTCGTCGCGTGCTGTTTCAAGCAGCGGGGGTAACCAGTTCTCGGTGACATTGGAGTCATTGTCCAACAGCATTGTGTATGGGGTGTCTATATTGTCTCTTATTTGGCGAATGGCCTGCATGGGGATCACCAACCCGAGTTCGATCACTTCGGCATTAGGCTTATCCGCCAATGTATCGGCGATGCTCTTTTTCAGGTGCTTGGGGTAATCCAAATCCAGAACTTTGAGCTTAAAAGGCTCAGAGGTGCATCGATAGAGGTTGTTAATGCATTCGATGATCCCAGAGTAGCGATCCCGGGGCGTGATAACAACGGTGACCTGTGGCGCATTCATGGCGTAGCCTCGTGCTGAAGTTGTTGAAATTGCTCTAAGTAATTGGAAACCATATGTTGCCTGGAAAAGCGTGTAGCCACTCGCTGATAAGCGGCGGCCCCAAGCCTTTGGCACAGCTCGGCATCGTTTTCCAGTTTAACTATAGCCTCGGCTATGCGTTCCGGAGAGGCCGGTGGCACCAAAATCCCAGTTTGTTGATCCATCACAATATCGGGGATTCCTCCCACATGGGTAGCAATAACCGGTTTGGCCTTGGCCCCGGCCTCAATAAAGACCAGCCCGAAGGCTTCTTCTCTGGATGGCAATAAAAAAATGTCGCAAGCTGTGAGCCACTGCGGCGCGTTATTCAGTTGCCCCAGAAAGCTGACCCTGGTGTTAAGCCCCAGTACACTGGTCAGTTCCAACAGCCGTTGTTGCTCCTCAGAAGAGCCTTCCCCTGCAATGTAGAGATGCGCGCACGAGCCTCGCTCAATAGCCAAGGCCAGTGCCTGAATACTATCCTGATGGCCTTTAATAGCGCCCAGGTGACCCAAACTGAGAATCACAAACTGGTCCTGGTTCAGTGATAACTGCTGACGAATAGCGCTGATCTGCTCCCCATCAGGCTCTGGCCCTACTGCCGTTCCTCCATGAACCACGGCACACTGGTCGGGAGGTAAATCAAGCTGGCTCTGAATCAATGCCATTCGCTCTGAAGATACTGCAATAAACCGGCTAAGGCAGCGCTTTAAAACCCAATTCAACGCTGATGGACGATACCGGCTCACATCTGAACGATGAAAGGTGCCAACAACCGGCACTCCCAGCAAACGCCCCACAACACCAGCGTAAAACTGACTGAGTTCACAATGGGCATGAATCAGTGAGATGCGCCGCTTGCGAATCAGGCGAGCCAACTGAAAAAACAATCGCCAGTTTAGTCCTTCCTTCCTGGGAAGGACTACCACATCATCGAGCTTTATATTGACCGTCGGCGCCTTCAACGAAACGGCTGTAACGGTCTGTCCCTGTGACCGGAGCCCTTCCACGGTATCGCAAAAACGAACTGTGCGTCCGCCCTTATCCAGGCTCTGCACCACTTCCAGTATTCCCATCCCCACTCCTCGAAGGATAGCGTTTCGGCATGGCAATCTGTGCCAGTGCTTTATACACTCAATAACAATATGGATCTGCACCAAGCTTAGCCCAGATTGGACAGTCCGCCACGACAGCAACAAGGAGTTATCAGTGGACGCACATCATGTGGTACACGTTCTATCCAGCCTTAAAGTCGGCGGGGCTGAACGATTCGTCATCGACCTCAGCGAGCTGCAACGTCAGCAAGAAATGTCGGTGTCAATTGCCAGCTTCGGTAATCCGGCAGACCCCCTAGTGGAAGTCTGTGGTCAGCATCAACTGCCGGTCACCCATATCACTGGCAGTTTGTGGGGTAAATACCGTCGCTTATATCACCTGACTCGCAACAACCCCATATTACATGTGCACTCCCCTGCGGCTCTCAGAGCCATGATGCCATTTTTGCTTACCTTAGGACGTCATCTGCGTCTGGTATATACCCGCCATGGTGCCGCTCCACTGGCGGGTAAACGCTGGCAACGCGTGCATAATCTTTTACGTCATCGACTGCATCAGATCACTTTTGTCTCCGAAGATGGCCGCAATCAATTTCTCAGTACTTACCCTTGGGAAAGTCGCCAATGTCAGGTCATCGAAAATGGTATCGCTTTACCGGAAATATCCACCCCTCCCCAGCCCCAAAATCCGATCAGACTCGGGATGGTGGGCCGCTTAGTCCCCATCAAGCATCAGATTGGCTTACTACAGGCGCTGGAAACATTGTCGGAAAGACGACAGCAATTCACCCTGGACGTTTTCGGTGACGGACCTTGTCGTCAGGAACTGGAATCTTTTTGCCAAACACATCTTAGTGACATGGAGGTGCATTTTCACGGTAATGTGTCAGACCGCCACCGCATTTATGACGCTATGGATGTGCTGGTCGTCACCTCTCAGTCTGAGGGTTTATCTATTGCGATGCTAGAAGCCATGGCTCGTCAAATCCCCTGCATCGCCACTGCAGTAGGCGGAAACCCAAGGCTGGTAGAAGATGGTCACACCGGAAGTCTGGTGGACTATGATAACCCGACCCAGCTGGCAAGCCGCCTGAGTGGAATCCAAGAAAATCCCGAACAACTAGTGCGATGGGGGATCCATGCCAGAGAGTGGGTGGCGCGCTATTTTTCCATTGAGCGCACCGCAGCCTGTTACCAGCAAATTTATCAGCAGGGCATTTCAAGATGAGATACGTACTTCAGGGGCTCTTTGTGCTGTTTTGTGCCGCCTTGCTCAGCTTATCGAACTGGCCCGTCAATGATGTCACCCGCCCCCTGCTGCTGAGCTTGCTCTATTTCCCTCGCTGGCCATTAGCACTGGGGTTATTACTGTTACTGGTGGTTATCGCCTATCGGCGACCTTGGTGGCTGACCCTATTCAATACCCTTTTACTGGCCTTGAGTCTAACCGTGTTCTTGGAAATTAAGCTTTCAGCCAGCCAGGCAATCGCAAGCCAGAGGCCAGCAGCGGTCACGATCTTGAGCTTAAATATGGGCGGCCCGACGGACACCCAAAAATTACAGCGAATGGTGGAAACCTATGATGTGGACGTGATGGCATTTCAGGAAACCTCTGAACAGGAAATCTCCGGTCTGTTCCCTGCCCCCTGGCAAACTCACTGCGTATCTCGCCTATGCACCGTCAGCCGCTGGCCACTAAGATATCAAGGAAGCGGTGAGCGCAACCAGGCACTGGACGGCTGGGGACGCTTTGTCGCGTTTTACCAACTGGGGGCAGATAAGCCCGTACAACTGGCGAATGTGCACCTGGAAACGCCCAGAAAAGCCCTAAACCATATTCTCCGGGCCGATGTCAGCCATATTGATGTGATGCTGAATACCAACGAACGACAGCGGCAGGCACAGCAAGTGGCACATTTCCTTGGTTCCGACACGCCGGGATTGGCGGCCGGTGATTTCAATATGGTTCGGCTAAGCCCTTTATATAGCGCCGAACTTGGCCACTACAACAACAGTCTGGCCCTGGCGGGAAGAGGACTGGCTCATACTAAGCTTACCTCTTACCACGGCGTCACCATCGATCACGTGATACACAACGACAAGTTACAAACACACAGCGCTGCTGTCTTAGAAAACCTAGGCGGTGACCATAACCCCATTATCGCCCGGTTAACCCATACTCCCTGACCTTGACTCCGGGAGCTCATCGGAGAGACGACGTACATACCACTGCATAGCCAGTGTCAGTCCCTGCTGGACCCGATACTCAGGTTCATACCCCAACAGCCGCTTTGCCTTACTGATATCAGCCTGAGAATGTCGCACATCACCGGGGCGAAAATCTTCATAACGCGGAGACTGTTCATAAACGATCCCATTTTGCGCCAGTGCTTGGCGCACGTGCTCGAACAACTGATTCAAGCTAGTGCGATCGTTTAAGGCCACATTCATCACTTGATGACCTGGCAACTGTTCATTGGCCGCCGCCAGAATATTAGCCTGAACGGTATTTTGGATGTAACAAAAATCCCGGCTGGTCTCTCCGTCACCATAAATATGAATAGGCTGGTTTTGAATCATGGCTGCTATCCACTTGGGGATCACCGCCGCATAGGCACCGTTAGGGTCCTGACGGGCACCAAACACATTAAAGTAACGCAACCCAACGGACTGAAAACCATAGTTGCGCCAGTAGACATCAGCGTACAGCTCGTTAGTCAGCTTTGTTACTGCATAAGGTGACAATGGATTACCAATCTGATCCTCCACCTTAGGCAATTGAGTATGATCACCATAGGTGGAACTGGACGCCGCATAAACAAAAGCCTTTACCTGACGTTGCCGGGCCGCGTCTAGCACTGCCAGAAAACCATCCACATTGGTTCTGTTTGTGGTCAGCGGGTCTGCCAGCGAACGGGGCACGGAGCCCAGCGCCGCCTGGTGCAGCACATAATCCACACCTTGAGTCAGCTCCAGGCATAACTCAGCATCGACAATATCCCCCTCAATAAAAGTAAAACGCTGCCACTGTGACGCCGTCACTGAAGACTTAACCTCATTCAGATTGTGTCGAAAACCAGTAGCAAAATTATCCAGGCCGATGACGGTTTGCTCCAGCTTAAGCAGTGTTTCCAGCAAATTAGAGCCAATAAACCCCGCCACTCCGGTAACAAGCCATACTTTGGGGTTGGCTCTCAGCTTCCCCTTCACCGCTTCGTATTCCATTGGAGGCTCCTGTTTTACCCTCAGTTTTAAAGGCGCAAATCGACCATTTCACGTGGCAATGCATGCTTAAGGTCATACACCACAGCCACATCTTTACCATAGGAGCGGATCGTCTGCGCTGCCAATTGCTTGAATTCCTTATGCGCCACGGCCAGAATAACCACATCGTAGCCAGCCTGGGTTGGCTCATCAATCAGCTCAATGCCATACTCATGAAAGGCTGCCTGCTTATTGACCAGAGGATCATAGACCTCCACATCAATATCAAAATCTTCCATTTCATGAACCACATCGATCACCCGGGTATTGCGAATATCAGGACAGTCTTCCTTAAAGGCTAACCCAAGCACCAGGGCGCGCGAGTGAAATACCTTTATCTCCTTTTTAATCATCCGTTTGACCAGCTGATGCACCACATGCTTGCCCATATCGTCATTAATTCGGCGTCCGGCCAGAATGACCTGCGGCTGATAGCCAATAGCCTGCGCCTTATGCGTGAGGTAATAGGGATCGACACCGATGCAATGCCCACCAACGAGCCCCGGGCGGAAAGGTAGAAAATTCCATTTGGTTCCCGCCGCCCTGAGCACATCATCGGTATCAATGCCTAGCTTGTTAAAGATGATGGCCAGCTCGTTAATCAATGCAATGTTCAAGTCTCGCTGTGTGTTTTCGATAACCTTAGCGGCCTCCGCTACCATGATGGATTCTGCTTTGTGAGTACCCGCCCGAACGACCGAGGCATACAAGCTATCGATTATCTCGGCCACTTCTGGCGTAGACCCCGAGGTTACCTTCTTGATATCCTTGAACTTATGAGCATTATCCCCTGGGTTAATTCTCTCCGGACTGTAGCCGACGTAAAAGTCATCATTGAGGGTTAACCCGGATACTCGCTCCACCACGGGTACACAGTCCTGCTCCGTAGCACCGGGATAAACGGTGGATTCGTAAACAATGATATCGCCTTTACCGATCACTTCACCCAACATTTGCGAGGCATTGATCAACGGCGACAAATCCGGACGCTTGGAGCTATCTACCGGCGTTGGCACCGTGACAATATAGAAGTTACAGCGACGCAGGTCCGCCAAATCACTGCTGTAGTTAAGGTGCTCGGCCTTGGCCAACTCATCGGCAGAGCACTCTCGTGTCGCATCGACCCCCTCTCGCAATGCCTGGATTCGGGAATCACTGATATCAAACCCCAGGGTGTCATAGGCCTCACCAAAGGCCACCGCCAGGGGCAAGCCTACATAACCTAAACCAATCACACCAATGACATAATCTTGTTTCATGCTGCCTCTTTTGTTGTTATCCAGAGTCCTCAACGTCCCTTACCAAACACGATAACCTCCAGTGTTCGGATCAGGATCAGGATATCGAACATAATGGAGCGATGCTTGATGTAATAGAGATCGAACTTCACCTTCTCAAGCGTATCTTCATCGGTGGAGCCATAAGGGTATTTAAGCTGAGCCCATCCCGCCAGTCCTGGCTTAACGTAGTGACGCTGCGCATAGTAAGGAATAAGCCCGATATACTTTTTCACAAACTCGGGCCTCTCCGGACGCGGGCCCACAAACCCCATATCACCGCGCAGGATATTAAACAATTGCGGCAGTTCGTCGATTCGATATTTGCGCAAGAAGTGGCCTATCCGGGTGGTTCTGTCGTCATTCTCACTGGCAAAGCGAGCTCCGTCTTTCTCGGCATCGGGCCGCATACTACGGAACTTACGGATGCTAAACACTCGTCCGTTCTCACCCACTCTCTCCTGGGTGTACAACACGCTGGCGCCGGTTTTACGACCGTCATCAAGGTAGATACACAAGGCGGTTAATAAGATAATTGGCCATGTGAGCAACAGGATGAACAACGCCAGGCCAGCATTAAAGAAATAGTCAACCGACTCACGGAAATGATTAGAACTGCGAAACCCATTCGAGTAGATCACCCAACTGGGATAAATGAGAGTCACAGCAATCTGACCAGTTTCCCGCTCAATAAAGTCGATAATGTCCGTGATTTGTATACCACGGATCTTAAAGTTAAATAAGGCATCCATCGGCATCGTATTGCGGCGCTGGTCACAGGCGATCACCACTTCCTCAACACCATTTTCAATGACAAAGGAAGTCAGGGCTTCCTCATCAAACTCATAGACTTTTTCTCGCCTTATCAAACGCTCCTTGTCACCCGGTTGCGCCACAAAACCCAAAAGCTCGAAGTCCCGGCGATCCGCTTTGCGCCGCATGCGCTGCTCAATGATTGACGCGCGCTCTCCGGTACCCAACACGATACAACGACGCTTAACAAACCCAAGCCATTGACTGTCGTAAACAATGACCCGGAACAACGTCAACAGGATCAGGCTGATGCTGCTGATCAGCGCCACCGAGTAGTGGTCGAAGGGCTCAAACTGAAAGATATTGAGAACGATGACATCAACTAAAAAATAACTCAGGCCAACGGCCACCAGAATACGGCGAAAGATTCCCCGGCTGCTCTCTCGCAGTCTTAGCTCATAAAGTCCGAGCGATAGCAGGATCAATTGCTGGAGCAGAATAAACAACACGACTTCCACTCTGAAAATATCCGGTAACAGACGGACTTGCTCAGTTTCTACGGATAAATAGGCGACAGAACCGATCCAGACTGCGATAAACAGAACGGCAAAATCCAGGAAAAACAGCTTTCGCGTTTTCGCATGCACATGTGCATGATGGCTGTATGACAGCGGCATGGTATCCCTTAGGTGTGTTGTGCCCTAAATTTCATACTAATAGTCCAAGGGTCAATCGGTGGACAGTAAATATGATGGTTTCTTAAACACTAACTAAAAGATAGACCTAACTTAGTGACTCACAAGGCGTTTTGTGATTTTTTTGGATATAAAGCCAAAGCCAGTTTCACAGCAACAATCTTAGGCCAGCACTACCACAACAACGGCCGTGACAATCAAGGCGACCAGCAAATTCAGTACCACGCCCTGACGGGCCATCTGCTGAATACTGACTTTTTGTGAACTGTAAATAATGGCATTGGGTGCCGTCGCGACCGGCAACATAAAGGCACAACTGGCACTGAGAGCCGCGGGAATCATTAACAACTTAGGATCGATGCCTGCTGCCGTCCCCGCTGAAGCTAAAACCGGCATGAGCAGAGTTGCGGTGGCAGTATTGGAGGTAATTTCGGTTAAGAAAGTTACACTCAGGCACAAAATCAGAACCAACAATGGCAAAGGCAGATGCGACAAACCGCTCAGCCACTGGCCCATCAACTCGCTCAGGCCCGATTGGGTGAACGCTTTGGCGATGCAAATACCACCGGCAAACAGCAGCAGCATGCCCCATGGGATATCACTGGCAGTTTGCCAGTCCAGTAACTTGCCTTTGTGCCCCGAGTCATTTTTAGACTCACCAGAGGGCACCAGAAACATGGCCACTACCCCGGCAAGCGCAATGGTGCTGTCACCAACCGTACTCAAGCCCAGCCACTGAGTCCAGTAAGGACGGGTGATCCAGGCAAGTACCACCATAGCAAACACCCAAAGCGTGCGCTTTTCGATAGCTCGCCAGGGACCAGGCTCAGGCAACCTTAGCTCACTCCGCCCCGAGAGTCCTCGTGTCAGCCATAAGGCCATCAGTGGAATGCCGATGAATACCACCGGCAGACCAAAGGACATCCACTCAAGGAAACTCATTTCCAGCCCCTGAGTTTCCTTATAAATGCTGATAAAGATGATATTGGGTGGCGTACCGACCGGCGTTCCCACACCACCCAGACTCGCCGCATAAGCAATACCCAGCAGCAAAGCCACCGACAGCGTTTTGTCGTTGCTTGCTTGCAACACCGCAATAGCCATCGGCAATAGCATCAAGGTGGTGGCAGTATTAGAGATCCACATCGACAACAGTGCAGAAGTCAACATAAACCCCAGCACGATGCGCTTGGCGCTGGTTCCGCCGGTCAGTCGAATCATGTAGTAAGCCAACCGGCCATGGACTCCTGAGTATTCGATCGCCTTTGACAACATAAAGGCTCCCATCAACAGCAGGATCACATGACTGCCCAGCGCCGATGCCGCCTGGTTGTAATCTAGCACGCCGGCTAAAGGAAAAGCCGCAAAGGGGATCAAAGATGTGGCCGGAATGGGCAGAGCTTCGGTCACCCAATAAAAGGCCGTCAACAAAGTTATGGCGGCCGTCAGACTGATGATCAGAGGTTGCCCGGCCCAGTGCAACACCGCCAATAACGTTAGAGCCGATAAAGCCCCTAATAATATATAAGGGGGCCGAACTCGTGCCTTACGTAAGTGCCCTTCCAAAGTTTATTCCAACCCCAAACTATCCAGATATTGCTGAGGCTGATCAAACTGAATGCCCACGCTGAGACCTTCTTGAGAATCGTACTTTGAGTTTTTGATCTCACCGCTAATGGCCTCATCCAAGCCTAATTTACTGTCAAACAGATGGATGTGAATAGGCATATGATTGACCTTCTTTCCCTTATAACTGGCATCAAATACAAAGCGGCAACCGCTATTGGAGATATCCTTAACCGTGCCCTCCAATGCTTTCGCCTTGGCTTTCTTTGGCTGAATACTGGCCTTGAGACTAATGGCCACCCGCTTACTTGAACGTAAGGCACGTCGGTGAATCTCATTGGGAAAGGTAAGAAACATGAGTCGGTCAGGGTGACGTACTAACTGCATAATCTGGGATTTAAACGCAAAGCAGTCCCCCATTTCATCTTCGATGATATAACGACAGACCACTACCAAGCCTCTGGCCTCGCCTTCGGCTGGCAACATCTCTTCGTCAAAGCGAACTATCACATACTTGCCCGGCACCATCCCCACCAATTTGGTCATATGGCGGTTGCTCAGGCTATCCAGCAACTGTAACTCAACCTTCAGGCCGATCTTAAATTGAGACAACAGCTGGCTGTCTTGCAGCAGTTGTTCTCGCTTAATAATGGAATCCAAAGACCACTCCTACTACGTCACACGTTGTCGACTACCAAGGCAATACTTGTCCCTGCGCATGCCAGAATGTCCCCGAGTTCTCCATGTTTAGTTGTGCAATTCTCTGCATCAGTCCCTGCGCCGAGTATTCTGCCGTCACGTCTCCGTTATGATTAACCATATCAGTCTGCACATAGCCCGGATGCAATATGGCCACTGCTATTCCCTTATCGGCCAGATCCCGGGAAAGTGAAACCCCGGCGGCATTCAACGCAGCCTTGGACATCCGATAGCCGTACCGACTGCCAGAACCATTATCTCCCATTGATCCCATACGACTGGTGATAAGAGCGACCTTGCTGCCCGCCTTAAGATTCGGCAACAATGCCTGGGTGAGCTTCAACGGCCCCAGCGCATTCACCCGAAACTGGCGTTCCATGCTGGCAACATCCAGATCGTCCAGAGTTTCACGCCCCAGAATGCCCGCATTGTTTACGAGTGTATCGATAGTCACGCCCTGTAGCGGGGCCAGAGTCTGAGATAACCGCTCAAAATCGCTAATATCCACACCTTCAATCACCTCAGCGCCACTGTTCTTCAACGCTTCTGAAGCCGCACGACACAAGCCATATACCCGATGGCCCTGCGCCAGATAAGCTTGTGTCATAGCCAAGCCTATGCCTCGATTCGCGCCGGTAATCACCACATTCGCCATCACTGATTCTCCTGTTATTGCTCAAGCCGGACCAGATCTTCTGGTGTATCTACCCCTACAGGCGGCGCTTCTCGAGCAATATCCACATGGATCTTCTCACCATGCCAAAGCACCCTGAGCTGCTCAAGAGATTCGATCTGCTCAATTCCCGACGGACTCATATTCACATATTGCTGAATAAATCCGGCCCGGTACGCATAGATACCTATATGACGCAGATAATAGTCCCCAACTTCATCAATGGTGTCTTCGTCCATAAAACGAGCCCGATCATACGGAATGGTTGCGCGGCTAAAATACAGCGCATAACCAAGCTTATCGGTGACCACTTTAACAACATTAGGATTAAACACTTCCTCTACTTGGTTAAGAGGCACTGCCAGGGTCGCCATTTCGGCGTCCCGATGCTGATATAAGTTCTCTGCCACCTGCTGAATGTTAGCCGGTGGTATAAACGGTTCATCCCCCTGCACATTCACCAGAATGTCCTCGGACCCGAGCTTAAGCTTATCGACTACCTCCGCCAATCGCTCGGTTCCCGACTCGTGATAGCTTGCCGTCATACACACGTGACCACCAAAAGCCGTCACGCACTCCGAGATTCGACTGTCATCGGTGGCCACAATGACCCTCTCGGCACCAGACTCGTGGGCTCTTTCAACCACATGCTGAATCATGGGTTTGCCCTTAATCTCCGCCAGCGGCTTACCCGGGAAGCGAGTCGAGCCATAACGAGCCGGAATGATCACCGAAAATTTCATGCCCTTTTCACCTGCTCAGCCTCGTCCAAAGTCAGGTTCCGGGCCTCACTTTCCAGCATCACGGGGATGTTCTCTTTAATGGGAAACGCAAGGCGATCGAACAGACAGATCAACTCCTGTTGCTCACCATTATCATATAACTCCACTTTGCCCTTGCATAAGGGGCAGGCCAAAATGTCCAGAAGCTGTTTATCAAAGGCCATTATCGTTTTGCATCCTTAGTTCGCTTATTCGTTTTCAGACGTTGCAACAGTTGTTGCTTAAACTGCTCACTTAACTTAGCACTCACGGGTAAATACCACCATTGGGAACGGGCAAAGGGACGGCATTTTACTGCGTCTTTTTCGGTCATCAGTACCACATCATCGGGCAGATCACTCTCACAGAAGGGGTGATGATCCGAGAAAGCCCGGGCTTCACTTAAACGCACCCCTTTACTTTCCAGCAACTTAAAGAAGCGATCAGGATGACCAATCCCCGCCACAGCCATCACCGGCCGATTCAAACTCGCCAGAGAACGGGTCTGGTTCGGATACTTTACATTCACCAGTTGCCCCGACTCTAGCGTCATCAGGTGCTCGCCCGCCTTGGCGGTGCCACCGTTGACGACCACAAAGTCGCTCTGCGAAAGACGCCAGGCTCCTTCTCTGAGTGGCCCCATTGGCAACAAATACCCATTACCCAACCGCCGCTGACCATCGATTACCACAATTTCAATATCCCGTTGTAACCGGTAGTGCTGCAAACCATCATCAGAGACAATCACATCGCAGCGATGCTGTTCCACTAAATATTGGGCACCGCGCACCCGATCCGGATCCACCACCAGAGGGCACGGCAGATGCTGGCGGATCAGCAACGGCTCATCACCTACGACTCTCGGGTTGCTGTCTTTGGCAACCGTTAACGGGTAGTGGGGTGCCTTTCCACCGTAGCCACGACTGATCACGCCAGGGTGATAGCCCTGCTGGCGTAACCACTGGCACAGGCGGATCACCATTGGCGTTTTTCCCGTTCCGCCAACAGTAATATTACCGACTACAATAACCGGTGCCGATACACGACAGGACTTTTTCAGCCCCTGACGATAAGCCCAGCGTCGACAGGCGGACAACAACCAAAATACGAGTGCCAGAGGAGCCAGTAACCACAACCAGAACGAGCCCTGATACCAGCCTTTTTCTAACCAGTTCATCGCCCTAGCCCTTAAATTGCATCTTATAAAGCTGAGCATAGATTCCATCGGCCTCAAGCAGGCTCTGATGGGTGCCCGACTCCTGAATCTGGCCATGATCCATCACCAGGATCTGGTCAGCGTTCTCGATGGTCGATAAACGGTGCGCCACCACAATGGCGGTGCGATCTTGTTGCAGTTTTTCCAACGCATCCTGAATCAAACGCTCCGATTCAGTATCCAGTGCCGAGGTGGCTTCATCCAGAATCAATATGGGCGCATCACGTAAGATAGCCCGAGCGATGGCGATTCGCTGACGTTGACCACCGGAGAGCATCAGGCCATTCTCGCCGACCATTGTATCCAGTCCCTCCGGTAATTCATCTGCAAATTCCATAACATGGGCCACCCGAGCCGCCTCGATGATCTGCTCGCGGCTCACCTGTTGCTTGGCGCCATAGGCAATATTATTCGCAATCGTATCGTTAAAGAGCGTGACATGCTGAGACACCAGCGCAAACTGGCGTCGTAAATCCTGCAAACGAATATCGTCAATGGCATTGCCGTCAATGTTCACTTGCCCTTCCGTGGCGCTGTAAAAGCGCGTCATCAAGTTAGAAATCGTCGATTTACCACTGCCTGAACGGCCCACCAGAGCCAAGGTAGTGCCGGCCGGCACATGAAAACTAACGTTCTCTAAGGCCGGTTGAGATTTATTTGGATAGTAAAAAGTTACCTCATCAAAACGAATTTCACCCTTAACTCGCTCCAGCGACTTTGTGCCACGATCCACCTCTGGCTGCTCGTCCAATACCTCAAAAATACTGCTACAGGCTGCCATCCCTCTCTGGAACTGACTGTTGACCGTGGTTAATTGCTTTAACGGCTTTAATAACATGGTCATACAAAACACTACCGTGGTAAAAATACCGGCGGTAAGCTGTTCCAGCATCTGTGGCAAGCTCGAGATATACAGCACCACTGCCAACGCCACTGAGGCGATGATTTGGATCGACGACTCGCTAAGAATACGCGAGACGATAAGCTTCATATTATGCTGGCGGTTGCGATTGTTTCGCTCATTAAAACGCTCGGCTTCCAGCTTCTGCCCGCCGAACATCAGTACCACCTTATGTCCCTTGATCACCTGCTCTACCGTATTGGTCAGGCTTCCCATGGCCAACTGAATATTCTTACTGACCACCCGAAAACGCTTACTGACCACCGATACGATCACCGCCACCAGCGGACCTATCAGCAAGAAGATCAGCGACAGACGCCAGGAGTAGTAAAACATCACCGTTAGCAGCCCAATAACCAGTGCGCCCTCTCGCACCAGCACCAGTAACGCCTTACCGGCAGCGTTGGTAACCTGCTCGGTGTCATAGATCACCTTGGAAATCATCTTTCCGGAGGAGTGGTTATCGTGGAAGGCCACCGGCAGGTGCATAAACTTCTCAAACAATTGCTGGCGCATCCGCATGACCACCTGATTGGAGATCCAAGACAACGTATAGGCACCCATAAAGTTAAACAGACCGCGTAAGATAAAAACGGGGACCACAAAGTAAGCAGCCATACGCAGATATTCGTACTTGCCGTTAACCAGGCTCTCATCGATCAACGGCTTAAGCTGTGAAAACACCCAGGCATCCAGCGCCGAATACCCAATCATACCGACGATGGCCACGGCAAATGCCAGCTTAAAATCGCTCTGGTAATGTAAAAATCGCCTTACTATTGACTCTTCAGGGGCAGTCTTTGTCATTGAATTCGCTATTATTATTCCGATACGCCCGGACGATGGGCAAGATAGCGTCTATTGTAACCGCCATAGCCCTAATCCCCAACTGTTAGCTAATCAGCGCCGGGGGTGGTACCAGTAAGGCGCCAGATCACGGCGATAGGTCAAGACTTGCCATCTCCCGTCCGGGTAAAATCTTAGCCGGATCTGTCCCTGTCGATGGGTGCTGAGGGTGTTAATATTCTGCTGCCGATAGCGCTGTACCACCCCAGCCCGAGGAAAATCCCAGCGATTGGCAAAGCCAGCGCTGAACAAAGCCAGCTCGGGCAATACCCTAATAATAAAACTATGACTTGATGAGGTATTACTGCCATGGTGCGGCACCAGCAAAACGGTAGCGTCCAATACCTCATTCGCGCCAGACAGCAGCGCCAGTTCCTCGGTCTTACCAATATCACCGGTCAACAGAACACTGTGGTTTGGCCCTGTGATGTTAAGGACACAGGAGTCTGCATTATCACTGTCGTGCACCGGCCCCGGTGGCCATAACACCCTTAAGGTCAGTCCCTGCCATTGCTGCTGCCAGCCCCTGATACAATTATCCTCCGGCGTTAATAACTGAGCTACCGGCATATGGGAACGTAATATATCCAGTCCGCCGCTGTGGTCATTATCGCTGTGACTGATAAACACATGATCAAGCCGGGTAATTCCTTCATGATGCAGCAACGGCAATACATGACTGTCGATCGCGTTATAGCCACTGGGATAGGCAGGCCCCGTATCATATAAAAGCGCCCGGCTACCGGATTGAACGATAACGGACAGCCCCTGCCCCACATCCACCAAGTCCAGTTGCCAATAAGGGGCCTTGGCGGGCAGTAGATAACTGATTAACGGCAGGCAGAGTATCAATCCCCAACCACGATGTAGCGGCAATGGGGGCAACAAAAACCACACCAGGGCCAACGCCAGACACAGCCAGACCGCCCCCGATACCTGAGACAATAATGTGCTGGATAAATCCCAATGATGTAACGTCTGAGCGCCAGTCATCAACCAGTCCAGCAATGCCCCTAAGGCTTCAAAGCCTACGAGAGCCCCGCTTGGCCAAAACATCAAGCCCACCACCAGCAACAAGCAGGCAGGTACTATGAGCAAGCTCACCACAGGCACCGCCAGAGAATTAACCAGCGGCGCCAGCCAGGAAACAACGCCAAACTGCCAAACCACCAGTGGCATCATCAGTACGCTGAGCCCCAATTGCAGCTTGATCAGGTTAATCATTGCATTAGCCAGATTCCAACGTCGGCGCCTCGTCGGCCAGCGCCAGAATATAAACCCGATGATCACAATGGCCCCAAAGCTTAGCCAAAAACTCAGGCTGTAGAGACTCAGTGGAAACAGCAGCAAAAATACCGTCACCGACACCAGTAAGAATCGCCGCGGGGACCAATATTGCCTGAATATCACCAAAGCACCGAACAGCACCAACATCAACCAGGCCCTGAGCACCGGCAACTGAAACCCGGATAAGTACGCATACCCCAGAGTTACCGCAGCAGCCCCCAGTAAAGCAGCACTGTGACCGTTAAACCACTGGCGTTGGCGCATTAAGAAACTCAGACCCCAGGCCAAAACTGCATAGCCGAGACCAGCGACAATCCCAAGATGCAAACCAGAAATGGCCACTAGGTGCGAAAGCCCCAATGATTGCAGCAACTGCCAGTCTTCATCCTGCAGAAGGCTTCGCTCACCCAGCGATAAGGCCAGTAGCCAGCGTTTAGCCGGCAACTCTGACTCCTTGAGACGATTCACCCAATACTGTCGCCACTGATACTCACTATTTAACCACCGGTTGTTCTTATCCGATTTCACATAACCTGTGGCCACAATGCCGTTGGCCAGCAACCAGCGCTGATAATTAAAGCCGCCTAAATTAAGTGAGCCATGGGCGGGTTTGAGCTTTACCCAAAGCCGCAGGTTTTGGCCCGAATAAACCGGATCCGGTGGGTAGCGCCAGCTGAGTCGCAACGCAGGAGCGACTCCACGGACTGACAGCCCGTTAAAACGTGTCAGCTCAAGCGTAAAGCGCGCTCGGTGTTTATCGTTGGCAGCCGAGACAACCTGCCCCTCAACCCAAAGCGGCTGCTCTAACTCTACCTGTGGCAGTTGCCAAGAGGCATACCAATGGCCTACACTCGCCGCCCAGACAATACCGGCCAGCAAACCGGATAAGATGAAACGCTTAAGGCCCAGGCACACACAGGCTGTAATGCCCATTGAGGCGACAAGCCAGACGGGAGGCAACTGATACCAAATCAGGGCCGATACGTTGGCGATAATAAAACTGAAAAGCCATCTATCCATAATGCGCTTGCCGATGAGATCCCTTCGGGTGTCGTGCTACTCTGAGAATGCTATGCCTAGAAAATTTATTAGACGTTTTTTACCAGATCATCAAAAAATACGTGAACAGCGCGCGCTGGCCGTATTCGGCACGCTATTGCACGACGCCAACCTATGGCATCTCAATCGCCGCTCGGCCGCTGGCGCCTTTGGTATTGGCCTTTTCTTCGCGTTCTGGCCAGTGCCTTTCCAGATGTGGCTGGCTGCAGCCTTAGCCATTCCCTGCAGGGTAAATTTGCCATTATCCGTCGCCACCGTCTGGATCACGAACCCCTTGACCATGCCACCCATGTTTTACGGCGCCTACCTGGTGGGCGTCTTTGCCCTGGGTGAGGAAATTCAAAGTTTTGCTTTTGAGCTTAGCTGGGACTGGGTGGTACAAAGCATCAGCACCATCGGGCCGGCATTTTTGGTAGGCTGCGGCATCTGCGCCATCGTCGCGGGGCTGGCCGGATATTTTGGTATGAATTTGCTCTGGCGCTGGTCGGTGGTGAGACACTGGAATAAACGCCGAGCACAACGAAAATCGGCGTCTTCTGATAGCTGATACCGCGTACCCAAAGTGCCGGGCTCCCCAGAAACGGTGCTAAAGTCTAAAAACAAAGAGAAACGATAGAGGAACTTCTCCCCTTAGCTAACCTCTATTGTTGCATTGCTCAGCCTGTTCGTTGCAATGGATGGCCCAACATCGCCTTATCACCTTTCGTTTCTGGAGACCCTGGCTTCTTTCCATGAGCCTGCATCTTGTATTGTTCGCGTGGTTTAGCGAGTCATTACATCGCCCGGAGTCCGCCGACATCCACGGTGACATCATTCATGCCAGACTCATTAACGCTCCCCCAAGGCCACCTTCAACGGCCCGTAAGCCAAAGGGTCAAACGGAGGCTGAGAGTCAAGCCAGTGAGCCTGATAGTTCTTCGCCTACCAGTTCTCAGCCCGACAACAGCGCCAATACCAACAAAACAAAACGCCCGAACCAAAGTTATTCCGGGCCCGCGGCAAGCCCACCCACTATCCCGTCCCGAAAAACTGGGACTGAGGCCAAAACGCTCCCAACACACCAATCGCTTTATGAGCGAACCCGAAAAAGCATATCCCGGCTACAACAGCAGCAGGATCACGCCTTGTTTAGCCAGCACCGGGAGCAACGTCGCCGGCAACGGCTCCAGGAAATGGTACGTCCCATCGAACCTGAGATCCGAGCCAGGCAAAACCGGCAACCCGGCGAGATTCGATGGGAGATTAACTGTGATAAACAGATTGGTCAGGCGCTTAGCTTGTTAAGTCGTTTCACCGGCGGGAATTTGGATTGTAGCCAACCCAGCGATATTCAGCCCTTTATCAACCGGCGACTTAAAAAGCCGGAACAGAACTAACCGGGATGGTTAACCGCCAGTCGTATTGTCAACCCTGAACCACGCTGGCAGGGCTGATCGACCGCAGCCTGCAAAATACCTTGCCCGGCAAACAAACTCATCTTATCCCTGGCCCGGGTGATGCCCGTGTAGAGCAACTCGCGACTGAGAATTGGCGAGGGGGATTTCGGTAGACAGAGCACCGCATGGGAAAATTCCGAGCCCTGACTCTTATGGATGGTCATGGCATAGAGAGTATCATGAGCAGGCACACGGCTGGGCAGTGCGTTCTCGAAACCACCATCGGCACGTTGGAACCAGACTTTGATAAGGCCATCCTCATCCGGCATCACAATGCCCACATCGCCGTTAAAGCGGTTCAGGCGATAATTATTTTGCGTCACCATGACCGGCCGGCCGGTGTAAAAATCCTGCTGCGGTTTTATCCATCCCTGCTTGGCCAGATGCTGCTCAATGAGCAGGTTAAGCTGCTCCATACCCCAGGGACCTTTGCGGGTCGCGCACAAAACCTGGATTTGACTCAAAGCCTGAAAAGCAGTCCGAATATCCCGTCGCTGGCAGGCACGAAAATAGTCAGGATAAACCTCACCCAGAAGTTCGAGAAGCTGTTTCACCTGTGGATTTGAGTACCAGTGAATATCATCGTGGTTCTGAGTTAACACCTGACTTAACGTCTCGAACTGGCCGTCATTCACGGCCTGCGCTAGCTGGCTAATACCACTGTCAGCATCGAAGCGATGACTTTTGTGTAAGCGCACGAGGTGATTTTGCAGCAGACTCACCGGTTTTCGGGCCGCTTCAAGGTGATACCCGGTTACCGCCTGAATCATATGGATGGTGTCTCTATCAAACTGAGCGGCAGGGTTGTCGGTCATCCCATACCAGCTTTGACAGATATCGCCGAGTACTGAGCCCACTTCCACCGAGGCAAGCTGATGATGATCGCCCAGTAATATCAATCGACAGTGGCTCGGCAGCGCCTCTAATAACTTGGTCATCAACGGCAGATCCACCATTGAGGCTTCATCCAACACCAGGGTGTCCACCGGCAGCGGGTTGTCTTTATGATGACGAAAAGTCACCTTACCGGGTAAGGGGCCTAATAGCCGGTGCAGTGTATGGGCCTGTTCGGGCAGTGCCAACGCCATACTTTCGGGCAACCGCGCCTTAGCCGCGACCATGGACTCGGCCAACCGAGCAGCCGCCTTGCCGGTAGGCGCGGCCAGCGCAATGCGCTGCTCCTGCTTATCGGATAAGGCCTGAATCAGCGCCAGTAAACGACTGACCGTAGTCGTTTTGCCCGTGCCCGGCCCGCCGGTGATAATACTAAGCTGTCGGGTTGCCGCTACCAGCACCGCGATCCGCTGCCAATCAATGTGAGCCGGAGCCGCCTGCCCCTCAAACAACAAGGCGAGTTGCTCGCCCAATCTATCCATATCCAGCGAATAACGCCGCTTGGCCAACTGCTCCAGTCGCTGAGTTAAGACCACTTCATAATGCCAGTATCGCTGTAAATAAACGGCATCTTGCGCCAGCACCAGTGGCGTTTGCAGGCTCCCATCCAAAGGTTCATCCGCCGAGGCAATGGCATCACTGCCCTCGGCAACTAAAGCGTGGATTGAAGGAAAGTCGCCCATGCCCGGGCTTAGCTCTCGCGCCTGCCGCCAAAGCACCGCCAGATCATTAATGGACACGCATACCTGCTGACGCGCTAACTGGCGACTGACCAAAGCAGCAATGACTCCCAATGCCTGACCGGATTTTGCACTGTGTCGGGCGACAAAATCCCCCAGTCCCTGATCCAGAGGAGTCAGCCAACCGGCTTTAACCAGCGGAGCTAAAACTGAGTTCTCTAACATAAACTTAATTGCTCCACCTGAGGGGTTTGCCCGTCGAATAAGTCATCCAGAGCCAGGATCAATGCCTTGGGGGGCTGATAATGTAAGACACCGGAATCTTTCGTCTGACCGTCCATTCCCCGTAAAAACAGATACAGACTGCCGCCCATATGAGTATCAAAGTCGTAGCCGGGCCAGTAGACCTTCAGCCAGCGATGCAGCGCCAGCACGTACAGAATTGCCTGCAGATAATAATCGTGTTCCAACATAGCCTCGTGCAGCGCCTCTCCCTGATAATCGGCGAGAGTATCGCCTAGGTAGTTGGACTTATAGTCGGCCACAAAGCAGCGCCCCTCATGGACAACGGTAAGATCGATGTAGCCTTTTAACATGCCAGAGAGCCGCTCAAACTGATAGTTAGCGTTTAGCATGGGCTCGTGCTGATTCAAGACCCGGTTAAACTGACTGGCGCCCACCTGCTCCAGCGGCAGATAAAACTCCATTTCTGCTTTAAGCTGTCCGATCTCCGACAAGCTGACATTATCCAGCGCCCCGACAGGATGGCGCATCACCGACATTATCCAGTGACACAACATCCCGACCTGGCTTTCTACCTCCGCGGCCTCCGGTGACAGTGTATCAGCGCCTTCCTCTATCTGACTCAGCCATTTTGTCGGCAAGATAGCGTATTTTTTCGCCATCTTAAGCACTACATCCCGGATTCTACCGGGCTCACTCAGTGGCAGGCTATGCTCCAGAATATCATGCAAGAAAGAGCCCGCCTGAGCACCGCGCTGAAAGCTAAAAGGCGTGACTGACTCAGTCTCAGGAGTGGACAGGACCTTGTCTCTGCCTTCATCCAGTCCGGGCACCGGCGCTTCCTCCTGCGAATCTGGCTCATCGGCAACCTGAGTCTGGCTTAAAGCCGAGTAGCTGGTTACGCGCCACTGGCGCATCAAACTGCGACTTAACTGGGCACAGGCGAGCCCTTGCTGCTCGTCACTGTAAGCCCGGTAATAAGTCGGTTCTGCCTCTGGGTCCAATTCCAGGGGCAGATAATGCAGCGTGTCACCGTCAGCCAATTCCGTGAATCGCTGACTCAGGCAGGCATCATCCGGCTCATCACCGTCTTTTAATACCAGCTTGCCCACCGCCACTTGCTTGAGCACCGACTGTTTGCCACGGTGGGCAGGATTCCACACCCCCACAAAACAGGCTAAGGCGGCGCGGGTCAGCGCCACATAAAGCAGCCTCAACTGCTCCGCCAGCTGTTCGTACTCGGCCTGTTTCACACCCTCCGGCTCATCGTTTCCGGCCAGTTTCAACTGCCCAGTGGCATCATGATAAAAGGCCTCCCTGAGCGGTTGGCTATTGCAACTAAAGGGATAGAACACCACCGGGTATTCCAGCCCTTTGGAGCTGTGCACGGTAACGATTTGAACCAGGTTGGCATCGGTTTCCAGCCTTAACTGTTGAACATTATCCTGCGCTTCGGGAGCCTGCAGACGGTGCTGATACCAGCGCAACAATTGACTTTCTCCCTCTAGCTGTTGGCTTTGTTGTTGCAATAGCTCGCTGAGATGGCGCAAGTCGGTGATCCGCCGTACTCCGTCAGGGCGGGCCATCTGGCGCTCAAACGCCGATAAAAAATCCAGTGCCTGATTCAGAGCACTGGCAATGCCCTGTTGCCGCCAGACTCTGTGCCAACGGCCAAACTCCCACAGTAACTGTTGCCAACGCTGGTCATGGCTCAACCAGTGTTCAAACTCACTCGCGCTGAGGCCCACCAATTCAGTTAACAACGCGGCTTTCACTGCCTGTTCGTCACTGGGGTGTGCCAGTGCCTGTAACAAGTAAAATAATTCCAACGCCAGCGGGGTATCAAACACGCTCTCGCGGGATAAAAACACGCTGTCGATACCGACACGCTTGAAGGTTTGCGCCAGCACTTGCGCTTCGTTGCGGTTATTCACTAACACGCAGCAATCCCCCGGTGTCAGAGGGCTGCGCTGTCCCGAAGCATCCACAATAGCGGTTTGCCCGGTCTGTGCCTGATTCAGCAACCCGGCCAGAGTATTGGCGCACTGCTGGGCCACGGTAGGCGCCATAGCGCGAAAGGTAGATGCCGACGCTGTTTGCCAGTGCCAGAAGGTCATCCCCTCGCTACGCTGACCGTCGATTTCCAGCCAATGCTGCCGATTCTTAGCCTTTACCGGACTAAAGGGAATGTCCTTATCGAACAGAAAGCCGTACTGACTTTGTGAGAATAGTCGATTGACCCCTTCCACCAGCGACGGACGGCTGCGCCAGTTGCTATCCAGCGTATAGTGCTGGGCGGCATCCACCCAATGCTTGGCTTCAATGTAGGTATAGATATCGGCGCCGCGAAAACCGTAGATGGCCTGCTTGGGATCACCAATCAGGATCAGGCTGTTTTGGTGATTATCAGCCGGATAAATGCGACGGAAGATCTCAAACTGCACCGGATCAGTATCCTGAAACTCATCGATCATGGCTTTGGGGTATTGCTCACGGATCGCCGCAGCCAGTGCTTCGCCCTGTTCGGATATCAGTGCCTCACCCAATTGACTGAGCAGATCATCGGGACTGAGCAGTGCCTGGCGACGCTTGTCCCGGCGCAGCTGGTCACGCACTTCGGCTACGGCCTTTTCCAGAAGCTCTGCCTTTAAGCCCTGTAACCACTGCTGATGCAAGTGCAAAGCCTCATCCACCAGACTAAAGTCCAGCGAGGTTAAAACCTTACTGGCCTTTTTTTCCGCTTCATACACCTTCGCCGACTGCAACTGCTCAAAGCCGAGCTCTCCGTCGGGCAGCAAGGCATCAGACTGGCAATAGGCTGTGAAGGCTTCGATCAGTTCGGGACGGGCCAGCTTACGACCTTTCTTAAAATCGGCCTTGGCAAAATGCTCTGGCAGACGTTTATCCAGCCACCAGCGCTTGAGCTGACTGACGACGTCTTCTAATGTCCCTCTCACCTGTGAAGCCGTGGTCAGAGGCGCTTCCAACGTTATGGCTCGGGACAATAACGGCCCGATGGTCTTGGTAAGCTCTGCAGGCGTCGCCCAAATGGCCAGAATCTGCGTCAGGCTGTCCTTATCAGTAGGACTAATATGACGACGCCAGAAGTCATTCGCCGCGTGCTGCAACAGCTCTGATTCGTCGGTGATCAACTGTTGCTGATAGGCCGAACCACTTTCAAAGGCGTGCTGCACCAACATACGCTGGCAAAAACCGTGAATAGTATAAATACTGGCCTCATCCAGCTGTCGGGCCGCCAGTATGAGCCGCTGACAGGCCAGCGACTTATCCTCAACATCGGATAGAATCTCTCCCAACACACCATCCGTTTCTGACGCGAACAGGGCCTGGACCGCCTGCATGATAAGCTGGCGAATGCGATCTTTTAACTCGGCGGTGGCTGCGTTAGTAAAGGTCACTACCAGGATCTGATCCACAGTCCTGGCATCGCACTGATGCCCGAGCAGCAGTCTCAAATACAAATGCGCAATGGTAAAGGTCTTACCAGTGCCTGCACTGGCTTCGATGAGCGCCGAACGGTCAAGGGCAAACGCCGGAATATCAAGCGCCTTCATAGAATTCCTCCGCGGTCAGGCGCTGTCGCGCCGCCATTGCTGGCCCCCAAAGGGTTTCACTGTAATGACAGAACGCCTCCCAGACCTCGCTAAGTTCAGGAAAGCAACGCCCGATGTAAGGGTCGCTTCCTTCGGCGTAATGGCTGTCTTCGCTAAAGGCCTGCAAAACCCGTTGTGGGTCTTGTTTATCCAACCAGATATCGGCCAACCGCACTAAAAACGGCTGGGGTTGTGTCAACCCCATTCGACGGCAGTGCTCAAATGCCTCTAGCCAGCTTCGGGCCTGTTGCGTATCCGGAGCGTCAAACACACAAAGCTTATCCTCACTGCCAAGATAGATGCCATGATCCACAGCATGGCCGCTGGCACTGAGTAATAGCAGCTTTAACCACAACTCCAGTTCATGACCGGGCCGAACCTTGCCGGCTCGCCATAACACCAGCCGACGACCATAGATGTGGTGCTGTCGCCCACTGATTCGGCTCTCACCCAGTTTCAGGTCTAAATCCAGCTCCCGGGCCTTGATGTTGGCGGTAAGCACCGACAGGCGCTCTTTGATACGTTGCGCCTGGGTCTTGACAGGCTGCAACGCCAGCTCTCCCATATTGCCGGGAGGCAGCAACCCCTGAGCGGCAAAGTACGCCGCCGAATCAGGCCGTTCTTCCTCCACCAGTGACTGACGCAACTGATACTGCGTCAGTCCATCAAGAGCAAAGGGTTCCTCGTCTTCCTGCTGCTCCTGTAACTGGCCAAAGCGTACCTGCCAGCGCTGCTGAAAGAAGCCTTTACAGGGATTTTGTAAAAAGCCGATCCAGTCCTGGATATCCAGGCTGTCACTGTCTGGTAGGTCAGGTAATGGCGTATCGGCAAAAGCCTTAATAGTCAGCGAGCGGTGTTCATTTTCGGCCAGCGCCAGCCAGTGCTTTTGGTAGCTTTGCGGTGCATCAGGCTCAAAGCAGGTGCGGTCAAATGGCTGTAACGGGGCCTGACAACAGAGCTGCTCGCGCAGCGACACCCGACTATTGTCAGACCGATAAACCTGTTCACAGTAATCCAGCAGTTCACTGACGAGCACCGAAGGTAGCAAGTCACTGTTATCCCTTTGACTGCGACCGATATAACTGATGTATAGCGCCTCACGGGCCGATAGGATTGCTTCCAGAAACAGATATTTATCGTCCAGTCGCCGGGAGCGATCGCCTTTTCTGGGGGTTGCGAGTTGCATTAAGTCAAAGCCCATCGGCGTCACCTGACGCGGATAGTCGGCATCATTCATTCCTAACAGACACACCAGCTTGAAAGGCACCGCTCGCATGGGCATTAAGGTGCAAAAGTTTACCGCCCCGGCTAAGAAACGTTGTCCAACGCCTTTTTGCTCCAGCTCTTGTTCCAGTGCCAGCACAAAAACGCGCTGTTCCACTGCTTCGGCATACTGCCGGCCGTGCTCACTTACGCTGTCGATGGCTTGCTGAAGCTGTTGGATATAGGCCAGGTCGCCTTCATCCGGCCGGTAAAACCCGTTCAGCGCCTCCCTTGCCTGATTTGACTTGTGTGAAAGCGAATTGGACGCCAGACATTCGGCCTGCAGCCATTGTAAATGCTGCACAAACACCAGTAACTTACCCAGCGCCTGAGCACTTTGGCCTTCGATGTCCGCATAGGGGCTCAAATGAGAGGTCAACGACAGCGTGTCGCAGCTGGCAGCGTACCCTGCCAACAAACGCTCCAGCGCAAACAGCCAGGTATTTTGCAGCACCTCAGGTACTTGCCAACGCGCCTTATCCCTATCATCCAGGCCCCAGCGCGCGCCCGCATCAATCAGCCAGTAGCGACATAAATCAAATTCCGCCTCGCTGAGTTCAAAACGCCGTCGCACCGCAGGCACATCCAGAATGTCCATCACCTCGCTCAGGCCAAAGCGACTGTCCTGCAGGTTTAACAGGCTTAAGAAGCTGCTTATCAGCGGTGACTCTTCAGCCACATGACGATCGGAGATGCTATAAGGCAACGACAAAGGATCATCCTGACGACCAAACACCCCATGGATCAACGGCGCATACTGGGCCACATCGGGCATCATAACGATAATATCGCCGATATCGGCCGCAGGGTGAGTATCCAAAAAACGTAATATCTCATCGTGCAGCACTTCCAACTCGCGCTGGCGTGAGTGGCAGCTGACGAAGCTTAAGCTGCGGTCATCGCTGTCTACCGGTATTTTGCCCTGCTCATCGCACCACAAAGCTTCGGGGGCCAGGTCGGGCTCATCACGACAGGTAAGTTCGTCGATTTCATGCTGTAAGTGACTGAGCAAATGACTGGGTGGCACCCGTACAAAAGCCTCTAAAGGTTCGGGCTCCGCATCCAGCAGCATATCCTGAAAGTCCTGCCCCAATTTACCCCAGGAGGCTAACAAGGGATTACCCACATCCAGGTAGTCGGCGCGCTGCTGCTCGGATAATGCATCACTGACCCTAATGCGTGCACGGCGCTTTTCATCCACCAGGTCGCCCCAGTAATGGCAACTGGGGTTTAACCAGTAAACAAACACCTCGGTATGTTCAGACAGGGCCTGCAACACCTCCAACTGCTGTTTGGGCAAGGCGGAAATACCAAACACGGTAAGTGAGTCGGGTAAGTCTGAGGGCGGGTGATGCCGAAGTGCTTCCAACAACTGCTGATGTAAATTGGCCCGATGCCAGTGGGACTCCCCCAACTCACGGGTTTTATTCACTAGTGATCGCCACAGTATGGGCTGCCAGGGATGCTCGGTGACCTGGGTATCCTCAAGCCGATCCTGACCGCCTTCCCATGCCTGTATCCAATCGGGCCTGTAAACCAGGTACTGGTCAAACACGTCGGCCATTTTCAATGCCAGCCGGTAGCGTTTAACCGAGTCATTGTCCGCCAGGTAATCACGCACCGCAGCAAATTCAGGCTCACCGGATAACTCGGGCAACAACGCCATCAGCTTCCAGGTCATATTGTCTTTGGTAAACGCTGACTCATCGGGCAGATCGGGCAGACACTGCTGATACAGTTGCCAGATATAGCTGGAAGGTAAAGGGAAGCTCAGGTTAGCCGCGATCTTATGCCGCTCGGCGATGCGCAACTTCAGCCACTGCGCCATGCCCGGACTTTGTACCCAGACCGGACGCTCAGCAAAAACCCGCGTTAAGTCCACTGGCGCACGCAACTGCTCGCAGAGCTGTTCGGCCAACACTTCCATTTTATTGGACTGGATAAGGTGGAGCATGATTAAAGTCTGCTGAACATTTTCCGAAATAATATCACCGGACGATAAAAACGAATAGCACTCTAGACCACAACCCAGGCACCAAGCGATAAGCTAACTCACTGAGTTAAAATGTGATTTCCAGTTTGCTTTGGCTTCTTTATACTGTAAAGAGTGCGCGCTTTCGCTCTGAACCACACATAGGCAGAATATGAATACGGTACTTTCACTGATTGGCCGCGACCAGGCCCTGTTTCAGACTGATCTGGATTCCTTAGAACCTCTGCTCGCCGACCGAGTCGCTCAGGGGCGCTTCTTAATCGTGGGTGGTGCCGGCTCCATCGGTCAGGCAGTGGTGAAGGAGATCTTCCGTCGTCAGCCACAGAAACTGCATGTGGTGGACATCAGTGAAAATAATCTGGCGGAACTGGTACGCGATATTCGCAGTCGCTTCGGCTATATTGACGGCGATTTCGCCACCTTTGCGCTGGATTCTGGTAGCCTTGAATTTGAAGCCTTTTTTAATGCCGATGGTCACTACGATTATATTTTAAACTTGTCCGCCCTTAAGCATGTGCGCAGCGAAAAAGACCCCTTTACCCTAATGCGCATGGTGGATGTGAATATCTTTCACTCGCTGAGGCTGGCCGAACTCGCCGCCCAGGCTAAGGCTAAATACTTTTGCGTGTCCACCGATAAGGCTGCCAACCCGGTCAATATGATGGGTGCCTCGAAACGCATTATGGAGATGTTCTTACTGCAGCAAAGCAAGCACGTCTCAGTCTCAATGGCGCGCTTTGCTAATGTGGCCTTTTCCGACGGGTCATTGCTGCATAGCTTTAATCAGCGCCTGCTTAAGGAACAGCCGATTGTCGCACCAAATGATGTGCGCCGGTATTTTGTGACCCCGGAAGAGTCCGGTCAACTCTGTTTAATGGCCTGTTTATTAGGCAATAATGGCGATATCTTGTTTCCCAAACTCAGCGACAAACTCCATCTGATCACCTTTGCCGAAATAGCCGAAAAGTATCTTAAGCAGCGAGGGTTTCACCCCATACTCTGTAGCAGCGAAAGCGAGGCTCGGGAAAGAGTACAGGAACTTAAAGCTCAATCCTGCTGGCCCTGTTTATTTACCCGAAGTGATACCACCGGCGAAAAAGACTTTGAAGAGTTTTTTGTCGAGGGCGAACAGGTGGATGACAAACGCTTCGATAGCCTTGGGGTAGTGAAAAACAAGGCCTTTCAACAAGATGAAAACTTGGCCGCCTTTGAACACGGGGTCCGCCAGTTAAAGCAGCAAGGTCAATGGCAAAAAAGCGATATCCTTACCTTGTTCACTAGACTCTTGCCGAACTTCCATCACAAGGAGTTAGGCCGTTACCTGGATGAGAAGATGTAATGGATCCCATTCAACAACTGGTGGATTTTACACGCCACTATTACCAGACCAATGACTTTATCCCGCTGCACGCCCCTCAATTCGGCGATGCGGAAAAACAGGCGGTTATGGATACACTGGAGAGCACCTTTGTCTCCAGTGTGGGTCGTTATGTGGATGAGTTTGAGCAGCAGATAAGCCAGTTTACCGGCTCGGCCGGGGCCGTTGCCACTGTCAATGGTACGGCGGCCCTGCATGCCGCCCTTTACGCCAGTGGTGTTCGCCAAGGCGATATGGTCATTACCCAGGCGCTGAGTTTTGTGGCCACTGCCAATGTGATCCACCATATGGGTGCCACGCCAGCCTTTGTGGATATCAGTCCGTCGGGATTCGGGCTATGCCCAGATGCACTGGCGGCGTTTCTGGACGAACACGGCCAATTAAGAGACGGGGCTTGCTACCACAAAACCAGCCACCAGCGTATCGGCGCCGTGGTGCCTATGCATACCTTTGGCCATCCGGCGGATATGGACGGTTTGCTCAGGGTCTGCCAACAATGGCATATCCCCTTAGTGGAAGACGCCGCCGAAAGCCTGGGTTCTTGGTACCAAGGCCATCATACCGGCACTCTGGGTGATTTTGGCGCGCTCAGTTTTAATGGCAATAAGATTATTACCACCGGCGGTGGCGGCATGGTGCTCACTCGAACGGCCGGGGCGCAGCAGCAAGTCAAGCACCTCACCACTACCGCCAAGGTGCCCCATCCTTATGAGTTTTTCCACGACCAGGCCGGTTTTAACTACCGGATGCCGAACCTGAACGCCGCATTAGGCTGTGGCCAGATGACCCGCCTCAATGACTATCTCAAGGCAAAGCGGGCCTTGGCAGAGCATTACCAACAATTGTTTGCGGGCACTGAATATCAATTTATCCAGGAACCTGAAAACTGCCGCTCCAATTACTGGCTCAATGGCATTATCTGCCCCGATAAAGCCTGCCGGGATAAACTGTTAACGATAACTAATGATCAAGGGGTAATGACCCGGCCCGTATGGCAACTGATGCATCGACTACCCATGTATCAGGACTGTATCAGAGGAACGCTCCCTACCGCCGAACGGGCGGCAGAGCGCATCGTTAACCTGCCCTCCAGCCCACTGACAACAAAAGAGGCCTGACTATGAAGCGAATCTGCGTCTTTACTGGAACTAGGGCCGATTACGGCCTGCTCTACTGGCTGATGCAGGATATTCTTCACGACACAGAGTTAGAATTGCAGACTTTGGTGTCCGGCAGTCATTTATCGCCGGAGTTAGGCCTGACCTACCGCCAGATCGTGGCCGATGGCTTTAACATTGACGCTAAAGTCGACATGCTGCTTTCCGCCGACTCGGCAGTGGCGACTGCCAAAAGTATGGGACTGGGCGTGATGGGCTATGCCGACGCGCTGAGCCGTTTAGCACCCGATGCGTTGGTTATTCTGGGGGATCGCTATGAAGCCCTGGCCGCCGCACAAACGGCCTTGTTGCTTAATATTCCCATTATTCACTTACACGGCGGGGAAATCACCGAGGGGGCCTATGACGATGCCCTTCGCCATGCCATTACCAAGCTGAGTTACTTACACTTCACCTCCACCGAGCCCTACCGCCAACGGGTCATCCAGCTAGGCGAGGCCCCTGAGCGGGTATTCAATGCTGGGGCCATTGGTTTGGATCACCTAAGTAGAAGCCAATTAATGACCCGAGCGGAGCTGGCCCAATCCCTGGACTGGACGCTGCACCGCCCCTATTTTGTGGTCACCTACCATCCCGTCACCTGGGGTGATGAGGATGGCCCAACCAGCATGGCAGCATTATTAGCGGCCTTGGACTGCTTTCCTAAGCATCAGGTCATTCTTACTTATCCCAATGCAGATGAAGGAGGCCGGCAATTGCTGCCCCTGTTAGAAGACTATGCGGCGGCGCAAGGCGAAAGAGTCAAGCTTGTGCCGTCTTTAGGCCAGACTCGTTATCTCAGTGCCATCAAATACGCCGATGCGGTAATTGGTAACTCTTCCAGCGGCATTATTGAGGTGCCCGCTTTCAATGTAGGGACAGTGAATATCGGCGTTCGCCAACAAGGGCGACTGGCTGCGGACAGTGTATTGCATTGCCAGCCCGACCAAAGCAATATTCAAAAGGCCATACAAACCGCCATTCAAGAGCGCCCCCACTGGCAAGCTCAAGGTGTCGATAACCCCTATGGTAAAGGCAGCGCCAGTAAAGCCATCATTAAACAACTTAAGCTCTTGCCTAAAAAGCCGATAAAAACATTCCACGATCTAGTGATAGGTGATAAGTGAAAACCCTGATTATTGCCGAAGCCGGTGTCAATCATAACGGCGATGAACAACTCGCACGTGAGTTAGTCGATGTGGCCGCCCAGGCTGGGGCTGATATCGTAAAATTTCAGACCTTTAACGCCGATAACCTAACCACCCAAGACGCCAAGCAGGCCGACTATCAGGCTCAAAACATGGGACAACAGCAGTCTCAGTATCAGATGTTGAAAGCCCTGGAACTGCCTACTGAAGCCTTTCGCCGTTTGAAAGCCTACGCCGAAAGCCAGGGTATTGGATTTCTGTCAACGGCTTTCGAAAGTCAAAGCCTTAATTTTTTAACCTCTGAGTTAAAGCTGACCCGACTCAAGATCCCCTCAGGGGAACTCACCAACAGCCCATTTGTGCTTGAACATGCGCGTACCGGCTGCGATCTTATTGTTTCTACCGGCATGGCGACCCTGGCGGACATTGAGAGGGCGCTGCAGGTGATCGCCTTTGGCCTACTCAATAGCAGTGGCAATCCGACCGAAGCCTTGTTGCTACAAGCTTATTCAAGCCAACAAGGCCAGGAAGCCTTAAGACAAAAAGTCACCCTGCTACACTGCACCACAGAATATCCAGCGCCCATGGAACACATTAACCTCAATGCCATTAGTAGCATGAGACAAACCTTCGGACTGGCGTGTGGTTACTCCGATCATACTCTGGGCATCACAGTGCCTATCGCGGCAGCGGCCTTGGGCAGTGCTGTTATCGAAAAGCATTTTACACTGGATCCCAAGCTACCCGGGCCAGATCATAAAGCTTCGCTGCCGCCGGACGAACTGACCACCATGGTCAAAGCCATCAGGGAAGCGAATCAGGCCATGGGCGACGGTATCAAACGACCACTAGGCGATGAACTTAACAATGCAAAAGCGGCCAGAAAGAGCTTAGTGGCTAGCACCGATATTCATACGGGCGATGTTCTTGGTGAGCACAACCTCACCATTATGCGTCCCGGTGATGGCATTCCCGCTCATAGATACTGGGACTATCTGGGCCGCCAAGCACTAAAAGCCTACCGAGCCGGAGACTGTATCGATGAATAAGCCCTTGGTCTTGCTTGGGGCAGGCGGACACGCCAAGGTGGTGGCGGAATTATTAGCCGAGCTGTCTTTAGCGCCGGATTATATTATCAGCCCTGCTCCTCCCACATTCGAGTTTCAGGCCGTTCACTTGACCGATGATGACGCATTACACCAGTTCAAGCCTGACGAAGTTATATTAATCAACGGCCTGGGCGCCCTTCCCGGTCAGCCCCGTCGCTATCACCTGTTCGAACAGTTTACCGCTCAGGGCTATACCTTTATGACGCTGATTTCACCCCTTGCTCATGTATCGCCGTCCGCCCAGCTAGAGCAAGGCGTCCAGATAATGCATGGTGCAATCATTCAGGCCGCCGCCCACATAGGCCGCAATAGCATTATCAATACCGGTGCCATCGTTGAGCATGATTGTCATCTTGGTGCTCATAATCATATTGCCCCAGGCGTCACCTTAAGCGGCGAAGTAAAAACCGGTCATTATGTCCATATCGGTACCGGCGCCAATATCATTCAGCAATGCCACATTGGCGATAGAACCGTCATAGGCGCAGGGGCCACTGTAGTAAAATCGGTGACTGCCGATAAGAAAATGTACGCAGCAATGGGAACTGTCCGAGACCACGAGGAGTAGCTATGGCACAGCGTTGGCAACAGGCCCTGATTCATCCCTCGCAGAGTATTAGGGATGCCCTTCAATGTATGAATGATGAGGCATTGCGGCTGGTTATGGTGGTGGATGAACAACAACATCTGATCGGTGTTGTTACCGACGGAGATATCCGACGGGGATTGCTTGGCGATCTCACCCTGGACCATCCTGTCCAGGCGATAATGAATACCTCCCCCGCCACCGCGGCGGAAGGCACGTCCAAAGCATCCCTGGTTCGTTTGATGAAAAGCCGCAGTATCTTGTCGGTGCCCTTGGTTAAAGATGGCAAAGTCGTTGGGCTGGAAACACTGCAGCACGCGCTGGATAAGCAACGCTACCATAACCCAGTCTTCATTATGGCTGGCGGCTTAGGAACACGACTCCGGCCGCTTACCGACGAGTGCCCCAAACCCATGTTAAAGGTGGGCGACAAACCCATACTGGAAACCATATTACAAAGCTTTATCGATGCGGGCTTTAGCAATTTTTACATTTCCACCCACTATATGCCCGAGAAAATTCAGGACTACTTTGGCGATGGCAGTCGCTGGGGCGTTGATATTCATTATGTCCATGAGGCATCGCCACTGGGTACCGGGGGCGCTTTAGGGTTACTGCCGGACGACTTGCCCGATCTGCCCATTATTATGATCAATGGCGATATCTTGACTAAGGTGGATTTTGAGCGCCTGCTGAATTTTCATAATGACAGCCAGGCAACCGCTACCATGTGCGTACGCGAGTATGAGTATCAGATCCCCTATGGAGTAATAAATGGCCAGGGCATCGAGATTACCAGTATGGAAGAAAAGCCCATTCAACGGTTTTTTATCAATGCCGGGATTTATGTAGTTAGTCCTGAACTCGCGCGGTCAGTCCCAAAAAACCAGCCAGTGGACATGCCCTCTCTTCTGGATCAGCGAATGCAGCAACAAGAGAAAGTGGTCATGTTTCCCATCCATGAGTATTGGCTCGATATTGGCCGCATGGATGACTTCCATCGTGCCCAGGCGGATATTTATACCTTCGAACGGGAGTCAGTGTGAAGCGCGCGCTGGTTGTGGGGCTGGGTAACATCAGTCACCGCCATAGACGCAATATCAAAAGGCTCTATCCGGATGCCGCGGTAATGGCACTGTCGGCCTCGGGCCGCCAAGTGCTAGATGTTCCAGATGCGGATATCATTGGCCAAACTTTTGAGCAGGCGCTGGACTGGCAACCCGACTATGCCATTATCGCCTCTCCCGCCAGTAGCCATTTAGACTATGCTATCGCTCTCATTCAGGCGGGCACGGCATGTTTGATTGAAAAGCCGCTTTGCGCTAACCGCGACCAATTGGCGCGGCTAAACCAGTTTCCAGCAGATGCCAGAGTCGCCGTGGGCTACTGCCTTCGCCACTTGCCTGCCGCCCAATTGGTCAAGGAGCAACTAGACCAGCAAGCCCTGGGCAAGATCATCGGCTGCCAGATTAGTGCCGGTCAATATCTGCCGTTATGGCGTCCCACAGAACATGGTGACTCGGTATCCAGCCAGGCTCATCTGGGAGGCGGTGTATTGCTGGAGCTCAGCCATGAGTTAGATTATTTACAGTGGTTTTTTGGTCCCTGTGAGATCCAATCTGCCCTACTTCGGCATTCATCCCTATTAACGCTCGATGTGGAAGAAGTGGCCGATCTTAGTTTATTGAGCCAAGGCAATGTGGCCTGTCAGGTACACCTCGATTTCCTTCAGAATCCGGCCCAGCGCTATTGTTCCATCTTAGGGACACAGGGGCGCTTACACTGGGATCTTATCACTAACCAAATCCGGCATTGGAACGGCACTGAAACAGAGCGTGTTCTTTACCATCAACCGGAATATGATCGAAATGATATGTATCTTAAGCAACTAAAAGAGTTTGAAGCCATGACTCAGGGACGTCCCCATCAATGCGTTTCTCTGCAAGAAGCCGCAGCCACCATCCATTTGGTCGATAGCATCAAACAAAAAGCCCTATGGGGAGCACCAGTATGAGCAATTACGCCTTTATCTTCGCCCGCGGGGGCTCTAAAGGCTTACCCAGGAAGAACGTCAAGCCTTTGGCAGGCAAACCCTTGTTGGCCTATTCCATTGAATCCGCTTTGGCTTGCCCTGATATTGACAGGCTTTTTGTGTCCACCGAAGATGCCGAGATTAAACGCATTGCTCTGGGTTACGAGCAGGTGGAAGTGATCGAGCGGCCCGCTGAGCTGGCCAAAGACACCAGCGCCGAGTGGCTGGCCTGGCAACACGCAATAGGTTGGGTAAAAGAGCAATATGGGGCGTTTGATAATTTTATCAGCCTGCCGGTAACCAGCCCGCTTCGAAATACCCAGGATATTGTTCGGGCCATTTCCCAGCGACAACAGCAGGCTGCCGATATCTGCATCTCTGTTACCGCGTCCGATCGCAGCCCTTACTTTAATATGGTAACCCTGGACGACAACCAGAAATGCCAGCTCGTTATTCCCAGTGAAGGCCCGGTAACCCGCCGTCAGGATGTGCCCTCGGTGTATGACATTACCACTGTAGTCTATGCAGCCAAACCAAGCTTTATCGAGCACAACCATAGCTTGTTTTCCGGTACAGTAACGGCCATCCAAGTCCCCAAAGAGCGCGCCGTAGATATTGATGATATCTATGATTTTTATCTGGCCGAAGCCATCTTAAAACATCAGCAGGAGCCCGACCATGAAAGCAGGTGACAACCGTATTTTGCTCTTAGGCGCAGGCGGTCTATTAGGCACCGAGCTTGCCTGTCATCTGTCTCAAACAAGCTCGGCCCAACTATTATTGGTGGATAAAGACGTCCAGACCATGAAAAAGCGTCTGGCCAATAAAGGCATCGACTTAAACAGAGTGGAGTCCATTGAGTTAGATGTTACCAACGAGCAAGAGGTGAAACACTTCTTCGCGCAACAGGACTACTTAAACGGGGTCGTCAACTGCAGCTATCCCAGGAACCAGACGTATGGCCAGCACTTCTTCGACGTCGGCCTAAGTAGTTTTAACGACAATCATAACCTGCATTTGGGTTCCGCATTTTTAATCATGCAGCAGGCGGCCGCTTTATTTAAACGCCAGCAACGTCCTATGAGCGTGGTTAATATCGCCTCTATTTATGGCGTGACCGCGCCAGACTTTGATATTTATCAGGGTACAGCAATGACCATGCCCGTGGAGTACGCCTCCATCAAGGCGGCCATCCTGCATCTAAGTAAGTATGTGGTCAGTTATGTAAAAGACAGTGATTTTCGGGTGAACTGTGTCAGCCCTGGCGGGTTGGAAGACGGGCAGCCAGAAAGCTTTCTGCAAGCCTACAGAGCAAACACCCTGGGCACCGGAATGCTGCAGGCGGCAGACATCACCGGCGCCATTGAGTTTTTATTATCCGACCAGGCGCGTTATATCAATGGTCAGAATATTATCGTAGACGATGGGTTTAGCCTTTAGACGCGGCTCTGGCTTCTTCGTTCAAACGCTTCTGATACTGAGATACTTCCCAGGAATGGCCACACTTGGTTTTCCAGTTTATGGCAAAGTCGTCCCTCATTGCACGAATACATTCCTGCCAAACAGGGAAGCAAGCGTTGAAGTATTCCAAGCTTCGCTTTTCGTCTTTAAACAGATACAACATCGATATTAAAGGGCAATGGAAATACAAGAGTGTTCCTTTAATAATATGGAATAAGTGGCTATATTTGCTGCCCTGATAAGCGAAGACCACCCTCGACTGACGCTTCAAGATATCGTTGGCTTCTTGTCTGCTGGAGTAAGACTCTTCTCCAATACTAAGGAGGTAGTCACACAACGACGTAAACTCTTCAACACCCACACTTTGCTCTAAATCGTCCTCTTTCAGCTGAACGAAAAAACTCTGCTTTATCCGCTCAATAATAGTGTCCTTGGATTCTTTAGCCGGCAGGCATAACACATCTTCCTCCGTTAATGGGGTCGCTCCCTCAATCGCGGCTCCTTGGCCCACATTATAAACATCCAACGTCGATGCATCTTTCAGCAAGGAGGCCATTTGCTGACGCGCTATGGCCAAGAGTTTCGTTGCTTTTACGGTTCCCCCCAGGTTTCCAGGAAGCTCAAACTCTGCGTTGGTGTCCAAGTTGAACCGATCGCTGAAGTTCACATCTTTGTAAATACTGAACTGAGAATGACTGTCTCCGTCAGCTGGATAGCCATTATCAACCCCAAACAGGTAGATCTCTTGAAAGCCCATCATATAAGCAAAGGATAGCGCAGTGTTCGCGACTAACGGCGCAGCGTTAGGCAAGGAGGCCATTAACGCCCCCGACTCTCTCAGATATTGCTGCTGAATAAAGACGGTCGCCGCTTCCGGTCCTTTAAGGCCTAATCCAGCCCACTCGTATTTATCCAACACGTCTGGATAAATGACATCCACAGCAAGCAGATTGGTCTTGGCAACGATATCTTCAGGCAGAGTGTCACAAACCACATCGTAAGTGATTTTCGGGCGCTCTACCAAGACATGGAAATCTGGCTGAATTCCCAGTTTTAGCAACGACTGAAACGCTGATCCCGCAGCCAGAATTATTGCTTCGTTGGCGTTTTCCTTAATAACAGACGCCGCTTGATCGAGTGACGGGCCATTACCAATAATAAACACAGGAATATCAGAAAGGACGCGACGGTTTACTCTGGTTCGTAGTAGAAAGTTAGCTGGCTTTTCAACATTACGAATGCCGTGCGCTAACCCTGTCAGCGCGTCGTTATAAAAACCGTAGCCAAACTGCACCTGATAAAAGTTGTTAAAGAATTCCTTGATCAACTTATTAACTTCGTCCACCGGCGTATGCTGGTAGCAAAAGCTACTGATCAGAGAAAACGCTCCAATTTTCTGATACGTCGTTCTCAGAACATTAAAAAATGTTTCATAGGGAATGCCAACCTGAATGAATAAACAGCCGGACTCAACATCGACCTTCTCCATCAAACTACACCAGTCTGTGCAATACAAGCTTGCATAGAAGGTTTCAAAGTCAGGTTCACAAAGGAAAATATAATCGAACTGATGCTGCTCAAAGAGTATCGGCAAGTGATACCCAAGCCCAATTCCGAAGACAATACACGTCGGATAGTGCTCAGGTAATTTATCTAACTTAGGTTCATTTTTATGATCAAATTGATTTATCGCCTCAGCTAACTTGCACATATATCGCATATGCAAGCGTTCATCTGTCTTGGTGGCCTCATCCGGCTTACCGTACAAGGAAGACCGACCGAATACTGGGTTGGCGACGTTTCGTTCAACTTGTCTTCTTGACTGGGCTATCGGTTCTTCAGAATAAATGGGAACAGACTGGCCTTTGGGAATATAGTTGCCTTCCCCGGTAGGAGTCACAAAGACCCGAAAGTCATCGCTCGGAGTGTAGCTGCAAATGGACTCATAAATTTCAGGGAAGAAACGCTTGAAGGCAAGTAAGTTATTATCGAATCGCCGCTGAGATTCCTGTTCAAAGGCTCGTTGTTGCTCTTGTTGAGCCTTAGCTTTATCAAGCCTCTTTTCCAGCTCAGCCAACTCTTTTTTTAGTTCATCCATCAATCTTTCCGATAGTGCTTACCTTTATTAAGAGCACTATTCTTATTAAAAGGGGCCAGAATATCAACAAGACGCGCGGCTTCTTTCTCTAAGTTTTCGGTGTTGTCTCGGAGACGAAGCGCCAACTCGTTCAGGTAAGCGCGATCATGTTCAGACAGAGAAGCTAGGTATTCGGTGGAAAGGCTACGTAAAGAACTATCCAGCTGGCGAAATTCCACCAACGCGTTCGAGAAATCCTTATTTTCAAGATACTCCTCAAAGCGTTGGCGTTGCTGTTTTATTTGGTCAATATCAACCACCGGACGCCACTGCCCGTTGCTCCATCTGTTGGAACGCTTGCTCACGGCTTTCTTTCGGAATCTGATCCCAGGCGTCTTTAATTCCTGAGAAAAGCTCGATTACTTCATCAATAGCTGCAGTGTCATTATTGACGGATGCATCCAATAAACGCTCTGACATATAGGCGTACAGAGAAGCCAAATTCTCTGACATTTCTCCGCCCACCTCCATGTTAAGACTTAAACGCAAAGAGTCTATGATGCTCGTGGCTTTCGACAAGAACCGGCTCTTATTCTCGAGATCCTTCTGCTCAATATTAATCTTGGCAATCTTCATAGACTCAAGAGCACCATTCATTAGCATTTGAGTAATCTCATAAGGATCTGCACCGGCGAGCCGTGTTTTTAATGCCTCTTTCTGATAGTGCTTAACCTTCGTATTCATAACCATACCTCTTAATACTCTGTTCTATTAACTAATTCTTATTGGATGTAAAGCCCGGAAGAGAGGCCAGTTGTCCCATAAGATAGTCACCGGAACTGCGCATACTCGCAATCAACGTATCCAAAGAGGCGTACTTGTCTCTAAGGCTGGATTCTAACTGCTGCATTTGATACCGATGGTCGAGTCTATCGTCAGTGAGATCATCCAGTTCTTCATTCAGGTAATCTTGTCTGTCTTTGAGAACCCCACCTGTCTCAACATAAGTAGACAAAATATTATTAAAGGTCTCTGATATACCACCAGGATTAGTAAACAATTTACCAACATCCGCAAAGTTATTGTCTAAAGCTTCGCTTAAGCTAGTAATGACATTGGATGTATCCAGCTTCATGCTTTCATTCAGCTCGAGACCTGCATCAAACATTGTTTTAAAATCACCGGCACCAGACACCTCTGTTGACAATGCGCCAATCAATTGGTCTTTGATTGAGCGAATAGTTGCATCACCAAAAAGCGGTGAATTTACAGAAGATGATTGCTGGTTGAGCATATCTATGGTGTTGTTGAACGCCTTAACAAAGTCGTTCACTTTCTTGGTTACACCCTCTTTATCGTAATCAACTGTCGCTTTGGCCACTTCACCAGATACACTTTCCCGTTTAGCGGTAATCGTTAAGTCCTGGACCGCATCTGTAAAGGTATTGGTGGCATTTGTAATCTGGATACCATCTACTTCGATAATGGCATCCTGAGCTTGATCTTCGGCGGCAATTGCTAGGCCCCCTGCACCCCCGCCGTTTGCAACCGTAGAAAGTCTGTCAAGCTCAGCATTGTCGTTAGTGATAGTTAAATCATTACCCGCACCGGTTTCGTTAGACTCGATCACCAACAAGCTTTCAGAACCAGTATTTACAATATTGGCAGACACACCGAAATTGGTATCGGAGTTATTTATCGCTTGTCTTATGTCTTCCAAAGTGGCGTTGGCATCGATGGCAACATCGAATGACTTGCCTCCTGCGGCAAACGATAAAGTACTGGCAGAAGTAGTAATAACTTCGTCAGCAGATGAGAAAGTATTGGCCGGATTCGATGTGTCAGTTACCGCGCGACTGCCTTGGGCAATCTGTACAACACCAATGTCAAAGTTGCCGGGTGTCGCGGTTTCTGCTGCTTTAACATCAACCAAGTCACCTAAAGTATCTGCATTATCTGGTTGCCTGGTAGTAGCAACTCGTTGATTGAATTTGTCCGCACTAAGCAAGTCCTCAACCGTTTCTTGCAACTTGGACATGACCGACTTAATGGCACCAATGCCTGTCAACTGCACGTTTAGCTCAGACTCGCGCTGGGCAAACTTTTGCAGTTTAGGCTGATTCTTCGCCTGTAGTGTGGCAGAAATGATCGACTCTAGGTCAAGCCCGGAACCAACTCCTGCATTGGTAATTGTCGGCATAGTACCTCCGTAATTGGCCTACTGCTTACGACTTTTCATCGAACAGTATACCAGAACCTCTATTTAGATTATCGGCGATCTCACTCAGAGCTTGAGCAATTTCTCTCAATTCTTTTGGCGGTATTTCTCTTATCACCTCACCGCTATCTTTATCAACAACCTTGACCACGGGCGGGTCGTTGGCGTCATCGAATTCAAATACGAGACTGGTGGATTTGAGCGGGAATTGCTCATTCAACGAAGTTAATTGTTCAATAACAGACTCTTTATCATCTGAGGACGACGACGCTGACTGCTCTGAAGGCACGGGTTCGCTATCGCGGCGCTGAGATTTACTGGCCGTCTCTTGCGTACCTTGGGACACCTCAAGTACTGTTCGCTTTTCTGCTCCATCACCTGAATACGCTCCCTCTCCAATCTTAGGTGAATAGCTGACAAAATCCGGAATATTGCTGACTGACATATATCCTCCTACCACTTGGCTTAAGAGGAGGTACCGAAGCCGGTACCTCTCTCAATATTAGAGGCACTACCTGTTTTAGCCAAGTAGACTCAGTGCCAACTGAGGGCGCTGATTTGCCTGAGCCAAGATACTTTGAGAAGCCTGCTGCAGAATCTGATTCTGCGTCAGCTTCGCTGTTTCAGCGGCAAAGTCTGCATCTTTGATACGAGATTTCGCTGCCGACAAGTTCTCAGAAATGTTGGCCTGGTTATTAATCGTAGACTGGAAACGGTTCTGAACCGCACCCAACTCAGCACGCTTCTTATCCACCACCGCAATCAATGAATCCATACTCGCAAGTGTTAACTGAGCATTAACCTGAGTAGACACAGAAATGGTGGTTGCGGCGAGACTGGCTGCACTAAAGGCAATATCAGCCAAGGCCATCGTGGTGTCTAACGCCGAGAAAGCTGAGACACCATTGGCACCGACCACGTCTGTCAAAGCGTTACCGGTAACGGCACTGGCTATATCCGCAATACCCGACAAGGTAAAGCCGCCGTTGGCCGTCAGGCTGTTTGCACCATTGGCTGTATTACCGACATCTTTCATGCTAAAGCCGATGGTTTGGACCGCGTCTGCACCAACCTGGAAGCTCGCTTCGTAGCTACCATCCAGCAGATTTTGACCACCGAACGTCGTATCTTGAGCAATACGGTTAACTTCTTCCATGAGTGAGCGAATTTCTTCCTGTATCGCTAAGCGGTCTTCATCAGTATTTGAACCATTGGCCGCCTGAGAGGCCAGGGTACGCACACGCTGGAAAGAGTTTGTAATCTCTTCCATTGCCCCTTCAGCTGTCTGAGCCAAAGAAATACCGTCATTCGCGTTACGGTTACCTTGGTTTAGTCCATTTACTTGGCCTTCTAAACGGTTTGAAATTTGAAGACCAGCCGCATCGTCTGATGCACTGTTAATACGAAAACCTGATGACAGGCGCTCAAATGCCTGATCAAGCGAATTACCAGATTTCATCAACTGACGCTGAGCATTCAACGAGCTGACATTGGTGTTTACATACAATGGCATAATATAGCCTCCGCTTTTGTTTGTATTTGAGACGCTAGCCTACCCCTAAGCATTACGCCTCCAACTCTACAGAGCGACTTTAGATACAAGTCGTCTAAACTGTTTATCGACCCCATATCTTCAGGCTTTAATGTTTTTTTTAAAAATCTTAAAAAAAATAGTCAAGACCCTGTTTTATAACAACTTTTACTTCCCACTCTCATACAAAAAACTCCCACAGGGCGACCCTGCAGGAGTTTAATAATTCAACCAGTAGCGTTACTGGGATTGAAAAGCTTACCCTTGAAGCAGACTCAGTGCTGCCTGAGGGCGCTGATTGGCTTGCGCTAAAATGGTCTGTGAAGCCTGTTGCAGTATCTGATTCTTAGTCAGCTTCGCGGTTTCTTCCGCAAAGTCCGCATCTTTGATTCGCGACTTCGCTTCACTCAGGTTCTCTGAAATATTGGCCTGGTTATTAATCGTGGACTGGAAACGGTTCTGAACCGCACCCAACTCAGCACGCTTCTTATCCACCACTGCAATCAATGAGTCCATACTCGCCAGGGTTAACTGCGCATTGACCTGGGAGGATACCGATATCGTGGTCGCGGCAAGATTCGCTGCACTGAACGCCAAATCCGCTAACGCCAGCGTCGTATCCAGTGCCGAAAAGGCCGACACGCCATTCGCACCAATGACATCCGTTAGCGCATTGCCCGACACCGCACTGGCTATACCCGCTATACCTGACAGGGTAAAACCTCCATTGGCCGTTAAACTGTTCGCACCATTGGCGGTATTTCCCACTTCTTTCATGCTAAAGCCAATGGTTTGCACCGCATCTGCACCAACCTGGAAACTCGCTGAGTAACTGCCGTCCAACAGGTTCTGACCACCAAAGGTCGTATCCGACGCGATTCGATTGACTTCATCCATCAATGCCCGAATCTCTTCCTGGATCGCAATCCGGTCTTCATCCGTGTTCGAGCCGTTCGCTGCCTGGGAGGCCAATGTACGAACACGCTGGAACATGCTGGTCATTTCGTTCATGGCACCTTCGGCTGTCTGCGCCAAAGAGATGCCGTCGTTGGCATTTCGGTTGCCCTGGTTCAGACCCATAATCTGCGATTGCAGACGGTCGGTAATCTGAAGACCCGCCGCGTCATCCGACGCACTGTTAATTCTGAAGCCCGATGACAAACGCTCAAACGCCTGGTCCAGACCGTTGCCCGAACTCATCAGTTGGCGCTGGGCATTTAATGAGCTAACATTAGTGTTTACAAATAATGGCATGACTATTCTCCTCAATCTCTCTTGGAAAAGACGGTTGGGCTCTCACCCCCAACCTTATCTCTCTTCTTCTTCTGTCCGGTCTCTCACCCCCGGACAATTCCTTTAACGGCAGACAAAAAAATTACTTAAGAAGTTTTTTCGTACATTTATCAATTAACCATTAGCTTGAGCCCACCATAAGCTTCCTCATTGAGTAAAATAAAAAAAGCCCGCTTTAAAAGCGGGCTTTTTAGAGAGAGATTGAGAGATTTGAGAGATTATCCCAACAGACTCAATGCAGCTTGAGGACGCTGGTTGGCCTGAGCCAAAATAGTCTGAGAAGCCTGCTGCAGAATCTGATTCTGCGTCAGCTTCGCTGTTTCAGCGGCAAAGTCTGCATCTTTGATACGAGATTTCGCTGCCGACAAGTTCTCAGAAATGTTGGCCTGGTTATTAATCGTAGACTGGAAACGGTTCTGAACCGCACCCAACTCAGCACGCTTCTTATCCACCACCGCAATCAATGAATCCATACTCGCAAGTGTTAACTGAGCATTAACCTGTGAGGAAACAGAAATTGTAGTCGCAGCAAGGCTAGCGGCACTAAAGGCAATATCAGCCAAGGCCAACGTGGTGTCTAATGCCGAGAAGGCTGAAACACCATTGGCACCAACAACGTCCGTCAAAGCGTTACCGGTAACGGCACTGGCAATACCGCCAATACCCGACAGGGTAAAGCCGCCGTTAGCCGTCAGGCTGTTTGCACCATTCGCGGTATTTCCCACTTCTTTCATGCTGAAGCCGATGGTTTGGACCGCGTCTGCACCAACCTGGAAGCTCGCTTCATAGCTACCATCCAGCAGATTCTGACCACCAAAAGTGGTATCTGATGCTATACGGTTCACCTCTGTCATCAATGAACGAATTTCTTCCTGGATCGCTAAGCGATCTTCATCGGTGTTTGAACCGTTGGCAGCTTGAGAAGCCAGAGTACGCACACGCTGAAACATGTTAGTGACTTCGTTCATCGCACCTTCGGCGGTTTGAGCCAAGGAAATACCATCATTAGCATTCCGGTTGCCTTGGTTCAGACCTTGAATCTGAGACTCCAGACGATCTGAAATTTGAAGACCAGCCGCATCATCAGCTGCGCTGTTAATACGGAAGCCTGATGACAAGCGTTCAAACGCCTGGTCCAGATTATTGCCTGAAGTCATCAGCTGACGCTGAGCATTCAACGAGCTGACATTTGTATTTACATATAAGGCCATAGTTACACCCTCAATCTATGTGTTAATTCGATAAGCCGTCATACAGGTTGTAGTTCGACTTACCTAGGTTATCGGGCGGCAACTTGCTTCCTTTAGGATTTTTTTTGCCACCCCAAAGAAAAGGGAAATAAACCACATATATAACAACCAATTACATGAAACAGGGAGGAAATAAAAAGAAAAGAAAAGACTGGCGCAACATGAACTACTGGAATGCAATAACTCACAGATAACTTATCACTCTTACACCAGAAAACCCTATAAAAGCTAAATTTATCAACAGAATATAAAACTTAAAACCAATAGGTTACAAATAAAAACATCGACTAATGAAAGCCTTAACAAAAAAAATAAAAAAAACATAGATAAGCATAAGAAAACAGAAGCCAATACAGCAACCACTTGCCACTACTGGACACCTGCTACGCTACAAATTGGTATACGGACCAACACAGCCGATAAGCTATGTACTTCGCAAAAGGTGTATCATAAAAAACTCCATCTGCCCTCTAACACTCTCTTCAGCCTTTGCAATAATGCTGCGAAAGAAAAACCTTATTAGACTTGTAGATTATATCGGCGGCAACCGGAGACAATTTAGGAAAAAATTTACCGCTTCGATAATGGGGATATAGCGGGCGTTACAGGGGCTCTGAGGTACAAAGAAATAAAGACGGCAGATTCCTGCCGCCTTTGGCTTCAGAGAGTTGAGAGAATATCTAAGCGACCAGTTATTATTGGTATAGTACTTGCTTTTATCTTTTTTATGGCGGGAAGTGACGGAAAAATGTCGTTCCTGCCTCGGTTAGTAAGTAGCCTCCGCGGTCTTACTTTCCACTTTTGCCCCCTTATCTCTACCCCTTCCTATGGTAAGGGGGCAATACCTTTCCCAGTAGCGTTACTGGGATTGAAAAGCTTACCCTTGAAGCAGACTCAGTGCTGCCTGAGGGCGCTGATTGGCTTGCGCTAAAATGGTCTGTGAAGCCTGTTGCAGTATCTGATTCTTAGTCAGCTTCGCGGTTTCTTCCGCAAAGTCCGCATCTTTGATTCGCGACTTCGCTTCACTCAGGTTCTCTGAAATATTGGCCTGGTTATTAATCGTGGACTGGAAACGGTTCTGAACCGCACCCAACTCAGCACGCTTCTTATCCACCACTGCAATCAATGAGTCCATACTCGCCAGGGTTAACTGCGCATTGACCTGGGAGGATACCGATATCGTGGTCGCGGCAAGATTCGCTGCACTGAACGCCAAATCCGCTAACGCCAGCGTCGTATCCAGTGCCGAAAAGGCCGACACGCCATTCGCACCAATGACATCCGTTAGCGCATTGCCCGACACCGCACTGGCTATACCCGCTATACCTGACAGGGTAAAACCTCCATTGGCCGTTAAACTGTTCGCACCATTGGCGGTATTTCCCACTTCTTTCATGCTAAAGCCAATGGTTTGCACCGCATCTGCACCAACCTGGAAACTCGCTGAGTAACTGCCGTCCAACAGGTTCTGACCACCAAAGGTCGTATCCGACGCGATTCGATTGACTTCATCCATCAATGCCCGAATCTCTTCCTGGATCGCAATCCGGTCTTCATCCGTGTTCGAGCCGTTCGCTGCCTGGGAGGCCAATGTACGAACACGCTGGAACATGCTGGTCATTTCGTTCATGGCACCTTCGGCTGTCTGCGCCAAAGAGATGCCGTCGTTGGCATTTCGGTTGCCCTGGTTCAGACCCATAATCTGCGATTGCAGACGGTCGGTAATCTGAAGACCCGCCGCGTCATCCGACGCACTGTTAATTCTGAAGCCCGATGACAAACGCTCAAACGCCTGGTCCAGACCGTTGCCCGAACTCATCAGTTGGCGCTGGGCATTTAATGAGCTAACATTAGTGTTTACAAATAATGGCATGACTATTCTCCTCAATCTCTCTTGGAAAAGACGGTTGGGCTCTCACCCCCAACCTTATCTCTCTTCTTCTTCTGTCCGGTCTCTCACCCCCGGACAATTCCTTTAACGGCAGACAAAAAAATTACTTAAGAAGTTTTTTTATCACCCGGCTGAAGCCTATCAGGGCAAGGGGTTCGGGGTTATCTTGCTCAAAGAGATTTGCTACCATTGCCGCCATTAACGCACTCGGAAAACCTCAACCTATGAAGTTTATTTCCTTTAACATCAATGGCATCCGCGCTCGACTACACCAGCTCCAGGCGCTGATAGACAAACATCAACCGGACGTGATCGGCTTACAGGAAACCAAGGTGCATGACGACCAATTCCCCCTTGCCGATGTACAGGCCATGGGGTATCAGGTGCATTATCATGGTCAGAAAGGCCACTACGGTGTGGCCTTGCTCAGCAAGCAAGAAGCGAGTGATGTTCGTTGTGGCTTTCCCGGTGATAGTGAAGAAGCACAACGACGGATGATTATGGCCACTTATAAAGACGAAAATGGACAACCGGTCCGCGTGCTGAACGGTTACTTCCCTCAGGGTGAAAATCAGGAACATGAAACCAAATTTCCCGCTAAGCGTCGTTTCTACGCCGACTTGAATAACTATCTGCGCGAGTATCACCGTAACGACGAGCAGTTGATCGTGATGGGCGATTTGAATATTTCTCATCAGGATCGGGACATTGGTATCGGTGAGCAGAATCGTAAACGCTGGCTACGGACCGGCAAATGCAGCTTTCTTCCGGAAGAGCGAGAGTGGCTGAACAACCTGTTAAGCTGGGGGCTGAAAGACAGCTTCCGCAGCCTGAACCCAGACGTCGACGATCAGTTCAGCTGGTTTGACTATCGCTCAAAGGGCTTTAACGACAACCGCGGGCTGCGCATCGACCTGATCCTGGCGACCACGCCTCTGCACGACAAACTCGCCGACGCCGGCATTGATTACGAGCTAAGGGGCATTGAAAAGCCATCTGACCACGCGCCGATCTGGGCTGATTATTCTTAATGTGGGGATTAACACCACTTCAGATCGCTGCTTGGGCCGCCTTAATTGTTTTTGTGTTGCTCGGCCTGCGCCACCAGTCGCCCAGTGAATTACTGGGCGATAGGCGCTCACAACACCTGGTATTCGGCTCAGCCGCCTGTGTGTTTTTCCTTTGGCTATTTCGTACCGGCATCTACGACGGCCTGAATGTGCACTTTTTGTGGCTAACTGCACTGACATTAGCCCTAGGCTACCGCCGAGCTATTATAAGTGGGATATTAGCGCTTCTCGGGGTTACTTTGATAGGTTATGAAAGCTGGCCCATGCTGGGTATCAACGCCACCTTAGGGGTAATCATTCCCATCAGCCTGAGCTATATCATCTACAACGTGGTATTTCACAAATTACCGCGTAATGTGTTTATTTATATATTCCTGTGCGCCTTTGTCCCCGGTGCACTGATGATCGCGTTAAAAATGACCCTACTGGGTGGCTACTACCTTTTAGAGGGCATTCACAGCTGGCCGGTGATCCAGGATAACTACCTGATTCTTATTCCTTTACTGTTATTCCCCGAAGCCATGCTCAACGGCATGACGATGACGCTGATGATCATTTATAAGCCCTCTTGGGCCTACACTTTTTACGATAAGTTTTATCTGTTCCATAAATAAACGAGTACTGGCCCTCGCGAAGTCTGTCGTCGTTCCACAAACAGTGGAATATAATATTCTCCAGGGATACTATGTCTGTAATACCCCCGATTAAAAGGAAACTACAATGACCAGACCCCTGGCCCTTTCCAGTCTCGCGCTCTTGATATTAACCGCCTGTGGTGACGTCACTCCCACAGCGACCGAACAAAGCAGCAACGATAAAGCCAAGAACGCTCAACAGCGCGTGCATCAGAAACTCGAACAAGATCCTTTTTATAAACAGCAGATCACCTCTCAGCCACTGCTACCGGCAAATTTAAGTGAGCCCTATATCCAGTGCCCGCTTTCTTCATCTCAAAGCGGTGATTACAAATCCAGTGAACAGGTGGACTACAGCCAGCCAGGTTGGGAGCAGCGTATCGCCGCAGACTGGGACTACTTTGATAGCAGTGAGGAAGCAGGGAGAATTCTGGTTATCGACTTTCAACAGCGCGATCAAAGCCTGGCGTATCGCTATCTGGCCAACGCCAATACTCAGGATGATCTCTATGAGCCCTGGAGCACCTCCAAGATCATGGCTATTACAGGTGCTGTCAGCAAGGCCAGAGAGCACGGCGTAGGGGCACGCAGTCTGGCCGGCGGCGTTGTACCAGTGCCGGATCTTATCACCAGCATCAATAGCTATGCTCCTTTTGGCCAGGCTAACGGTAACTCCAACTCTATTGCCACCTACCTGGTCAATGCTGCCGGGCGCGATTACCTGACCTCACTGTTTCACGATAACTGGCTAAAGCTCAGTAACGATAACGTCAGCTTGCGCGGTGCCTATTACCGGGAAGTATTCAATCCGGGCGAAGATCTCTGGCTCGACCCCGAAACGGGCAAAACAGCGCCCATGCCAACACTGGAAAGTAACAGCGACGATCCTGGATATCGTGATTACCGGTGTGATGATTGCGGCCTGACCGGCAACAAACCCATGACCACTCTGGCTCAGGCTGAATGGCTTAAGCGCCTTGCGTCTCACCAACAGGATAAAGCTACCCGCCACCCCAATCTGACGGCCGAAGACGTGCAAACACTGTTTTATGGCACCGGTCACTCTGATGAGCAGCACCAGTATGGTGGGATGCTTCAGGGAATCTCACGAATGCTGACTCATGCCTTAGCCAAGGGCATTGATGCCGATACTCAGGACCCCAAGGCCACGTTGGATAAATCCACCGACGGGCAGTGGCGAATTTTCCAGAAAATCGGTTGGGGGCCAAGCGGCACCCGTGGCCGCTCAGAAGTAGTGATACTGGCGCAAGTCTGCTTGCCAGAATATCAGGGAGGTAAAGCCTTCACGCTAGCAGCTCAATCGTCGGTGGAAGGTAATGATGAGGCGTTGGTCAGCAATGCAGGTCAGAAACTGCAAAAGCTGATGACCCATTCGCTAGAGCAATATCTGAACAGGTAACCCTAAGATGATATTGGGGAGCTTCATCCGCTGACTCGCCGTAGCTTCATCTCTACTCCTCTGCGGCTTCCCTGCCGCAAAGGAGTAGAGATGACTCCCCAATAGCTTGCAATTACTACAGGCCCACAGCCACCCCTTCACGTCTGGGGTCAGCACCACCGATCAGCTTGCCATCCTTAAGCACTATGCCGTGCAGACCGCTGTTTAAGTCAATCACCTTAACCTTGTGTCCTCGCTGTTCAAACCAATCCTTGTGCTGTTCAACCGGCGTCCCCTTTTCAAGGGCCGTATAGTCATTACGGTTAGTGATCTTAGGTAGATTGATGGCCTCCTGAATATTGAGATCCCAGTCCAGCACCCCCACCATTGTCTGGGCCACATAATTAATGATTCGGCTGCCACCGGGCGACCCCACAACCATATAAAGTTCCCCATCTTCTCTAAATACCATGCTGGGTGCCATGGAGCTGCGTGGACGCTTGCCCGGCTCAATGCGGTTGGCCACGAATTGATCACCATATTGAGGCACAAAGGAAAAGTCTGTCATTTCGTTGTTCAGCAAAAAGCCTTCCACCATCAGCGAAGAGCCAAAAGCCATCTCAATCGTGGTGGTCATCGACACAGCATTACCTTGCGCATCCACAATCGAAACGTGACTGGTGTTGGGTAGATCATAAGCGTTGTCGGCCGCAAAGCTATTACCCATATAAGGCTTACCGTGGCGTGCAGTACCCATATCTTTTCGTTTATCCATCAGTCGGGAACGCCCTTTAAGATAAGAACTGCTGATAAGCCCCACATAGGGCATACCGGTGTGATCGCTGTCCGCCACATAGCGTTCTCTGTCGGCAAAGGCTAAACGCGACGCTTGGGTCAGAAGATGCAGGGCCTCAGGAGAGTTGGGCTTATATTGAGCCAACTCATAAGGCTCCAGCATCTTTAATATTTGCAGCACGGCGATCCCTCCAGACGAGGGCGGGGCCATACCGCAAATATCATACACCTTATATTGACCGCACACCGCGTTGCGTTCAGTAGCTTCATAAGCGGCGATATCCTCGGCGGTTAAAACTCCGGGATGGATAGACGCTTTTTGCACCTTTTCGGCAATTTTGTTCGCAATTTCACCATGATAGAAAGCATCCGCGCCTCCCTGAGCAATCTTGTTCAGGGTACTTGCCAGCGCAGGGTTTTTGAGGAGGTGCCCCGGCCGAACCGGCTTACCATCGGGATAGAAATAGTTCTTGGTCTCCGGAAACTGCTTCACTCCAGGGTGGATCTCCAACGCCACCAGCTTGGCGAGGCGGGGGGACACTTTAAAGCCCTGCTCGGCCTTAACCGCCGCCTCGTAAAACAAATCCTGCCAGGGCAACTTACCATGTTTGCTGTGCGCCAGCTCCAGCGCCCGCAGCACCCCTGGCACACCCACTGCCTTACCACCGACAATGGCATCTCGCCAGGCCATTGGTCTGCCGTCTTCTAAAAACATATCTGCGGAGGCCGCTGCCGGGGCCTTCTCACGTCCATCATAGGTGTAGAGTTTTTTCTTTTCGTTATCCCAATAAAGGATAAAGGCGCCGCCCCCGATACCAGAGGACTGAGGCTCAACCAACGTCAGCATGGCCTGAACCGCAATAGCCGCGTCCAGAGCCGTACCGCCCTTTTCAAGAATGTGCTTACCCGCCAGTGAGGCATGAGGATTGGCGGCACTGACCATATATTTCGATTTAACCACTGCCTGCTTTTCTATATAGCCGGTGGCCGCCTCGGGCTCACGATCCTCTCTGGGTGGCTCGCTGGCCATCCCTGAAGCGGTCAATAGGGCCAGCAAATAACAACTTAATTTACGCAAACTACATCTCTCCTATTGATAAATCTTCGGATCCGGGGTCCGCTTTTCCAGGAACGCTTGAAAAGCTTCCTTTGCGGCTGGGCTTTGAACCTGTTCCAGAAAAAAGTCCAGCTCCTCGTTCATATGCGCGGTGACCGCCTGTTGCTCATACTTCATCAGCTTCTTGGTCAACGCCAGCGCATACTTTGGCTTCGCTGCCAGTTTTAAAGCCGCCTGCCAGGCACTGGCTTCCAATTCAGTTTCGCTGATAACCGCATTCACCAGACCAAACTCCCGCGCCTCTTCGGCCCCAAAGGGTTCAGCCAGCATTAGCCATTCGGCGGCCTTACGATGGCCCACCAACTTAGGCAACAGGTAGCTGGAGGCATACTCCGGCACCAACGCCAGATCAACAAAAGGCAAAGAGAACTGGGCATTGTCGGCGCAATAGACCAGGTCACAGTGCAGCAGCAAGGTGGTGCCAATACCTATCGCCCGGCCCTGTACCTGAGCCACCACCGGCAGCGGACAGTTTTTTAACGCGTGCATGAAGCGCACCGTATCGCCTAAGTGCTCATTGCCGGCCTCGGCGAAAACTGAGATATCATTACCCGCGGTAAAGTCGGCGCCTTCCCCACGGATTAACACCGCCCGCAAGCTCTCATCTTCTTTGGCTTTTTCCAATGCATCCGCCATCGCCGCATACATAGGCAGAGTAATGGCATTTTTCTTCTCTGACCGTTTTAGGGTCAGCACTAACACAGCCTGTTTGTGATCGATGCTTATCATGCTCGACTCCGTCGCACGTAAAGACGCCCACTTTATCAGGCGCTTAGCAATTTCGCTATAAACATGGACTGGGCTGGTCGTTACTAACAAAAATGGCTACTATACCTGCAAAAAATCGTCGCCCTATGTCATTGCCTCTAAAACCTCATCAATACGCTGGCCCCTTATTCTTGGCTCTGCTTTGTCTGTTGCTGTTTGCTGCACCGGATACCCTTTATCAACAACTGATCTACGATCGAGTGTTAGTTCGAAGCCATGAGTGGTGGCGATTGCTTAGTGCCAACCTACTGCACACTAATATTAACCATTTGCTACTCAACCTAGCGGGAGTGGCTCTGCTTTGGGCACTGCATGGCGATTATTATCGCACCGGCGGGCTTCTGCTGCGGTTTATGCTATGCGCATTAGGCTGCACTTTGGGGCTTTTCTGGTTTGTCGAAAATATGCTGTGGTACGTAGGTCTGTCCGGAGCCTTGCACGGGCTCTTTGCCTGGGGCGCGGTGCAGGACATCCGCTATGGTCTTAAATCAGGCTGGCTGCTGCTCGCTGGTCTCATCGCAAAGCTGGCTTACGAACAGTGGTTTGGCGCCAGCGCCGATATTAGTCGCTGGATAAACGCCGCTGTCGCGACCGATGCGCATCTTTTTGGAGCTTTGGCGGGCTTTATGATCGTGTTAGCAGAATGGTGCTCACAAAAGATGTTACGTAGCCCCCAATAAATGCCGGTCAGCATTTAACGAAGAATCCGGTTGCTTGATCTCAACCTTATTGCTTTGTAAACCTATCTCCCCATACTGGCGACCAAGGCAATCTGACTAACAATTTTTGGACCTCTATTTCATGCGAACGAGACTTATCGCTGTATCACTATTAGCCAGTACCGCCTTCGCCGACGATGCCGCCATGGCGCCTTTTCAAATCCCCAACCTACCCGCCGATGTGACGATTGATGGGAAAATCGATGAGTCGATATGGCAACAAGCCGGTGTGCGTGAGCTCAGTTACGTTACCTGGCCAGACGAAAATGCCCCATCCCCTGTGAACACCACACTGCGCATTTTTGAAAGTGGTGACACGCTCTACCTGGCGTTTGATGCCAAAGATCCAAACCCCAATGATATCAGAGCCTTTTACAGTGACCGTGATAACATCTGGAGTGATGACGCTGTGGGCGTCAAGCTGGATACCTTTAACGACAGCCGCCTTGCCTATCAGTTTTTTGTGAATCCTTTTGGCGTACAAGGGGATGCCATCGAAAATGAAATGACCGGTCAGGAAAGCGACAGCTGGGATGCCATCTGGCAATCGGCCGGCCAGATCACCGAAGATGGCTATCAGGTCGAAATGGCCATCCCGCTGCGGATATTAAATTTTAAAGAGTCGGATCGCACCCAAACCTGGCAGGCCGAGTTTGTGCGCTTCTACCCGCGTGATGAACGCTTACGCTTGTCCAACTTACCTAAGGATCGCAGTAATGCCTGCACCCTGTGTCAGTTAAGTCCACTGCAGGGCTTTGCCGAAGCCGAGCAAGGCACCGATCTGACCCTGGTTCCCACTCTGGTGACCAGTCGCAGTCGCAGCCGTGACCCGGCAGAAACCCTGAACTGGGACTACGACAGCAAGCTGGAGCCGGGACTGGATATAAAATGGGGGGTGACCCCAGAAATGTCGCTGCAGGCCACTTTAAATCCGGATTTCTCTCAGGTGGAAGCGGATGTCGCCCAGCTTAGCATCAACAACACCTTTACCTTGTTTTTCCCTGAGCAGCGCCCATTTTTTCTAGAAAATGCCGATTATTTTGCCAGTAACTATAACCTGATCTATACCCGAAACGTCGGCGCGCCCGATTATGGCGCCAAACTGACCGGTCGCGCCGGTGACCACACACTGGGCGTGTTTGGCGCCAATGACATTAATACCACCTTTATTGTGCCGGGCAATATTGGCTCCTCCATTGCCGAACTAGAGCGGGAGTCGCAGAATGCTGCGCTGCGCTACCGCTACGACGCTTCAGACAACCTTTCTCTGGGCTGGGTAAGTACCCACCGTCAGGCGGATGACTATCGAAATACGGTGTACGGTGGCGATGCCAAGTACCGCGTCAACGAACAGGATACGGTCAGAGTGCAGTACGTACATTCCAGCACTCGTTACCCTAATGGACTTTATCAGGAGTTCTGCGATGATGAGCAGTGCCAGTCTTCGCAAGAGTTCACTGAGACAGCCCTGCGCCTACAACAAACCGATATCGACGATAAAGCCTATCGTGTGGATTTGAACCATGATGAGCGCGACTGGTTTGCCTATGTCAGCCATTCTTACCAAGGCAAAGATTTTCGCGCCGATTTAGGCTTTGAGTCGCGCAGCGACTTTGTTAAAACGGTTGCCGGTGGTGGCTACGCTTGGTACAACGAAAGCTCATGGTGGAGCCGCTTCCGCCTACGCGGTGACTGGGATATCACCCACAATACCAACGGCGAGCTGATCGAACGAGAGAACGAGGCCAATATTACCCTGGACGCCGTCAAGCAGTCTTATGTGCAGCTTGGTTATGTTGAGCGGCAGCGCGTGGGTCAACGCCGGGATACCTCCCGCCTTGCCATTGACGGTAACACCCGACTGTATGACGAGTATCTCTACTATCTGTTTGCTGAAATGCGCCCCAATGCCAACTGGTACATGAATTTAGACATTCAACATGGCGAACAAATCGACTTTGCCAATGACCGCTTAGGCGATCATTTCCGCTTTCAGGCCGTGGCCGACTGGAATCTTGGTGCCCATTTCAAGCTAAAGCTTCGCCATACATATCGTTCCATGGACGCCGCAGATGCGCCTCTTTTTACTGCCAACCTGACCGACACCCGTTTCATCTACCAGTTCGATGCCAAGCAGTACCTGCGCCTGTCGCTGATCTACTCGGACATCGAGCGTAATCAGGCCAATTATCTGGACGACGTCACCGAGCAAAGTACCGACCTGGGCACTCAACTGCTCTACTCTTATAAGGTCAACCCTCTGACGTCCTTCTTTGTGGGCTACGCCGATCACGGGTTTACCGATGATGTTGTGGCAGGCTATACCCGTGACGAGCAGTCGGTATTTATGAAATTCAGTTACGCCTGGATGCTGTAAGCCTCCCATTGCTACAATGCCCCGCAACCAATTGCGGGGCTTTTTTATGTCACAATCACAACCCATCTCCACCGCGTTAATCGGCTTCGGGCTCTCGGCCAGAGTTTTTCATCTGCCATTTATTCAATGCCAGGCCGGATTTAGTCTGACTGCAGTGAGTACCTCACAGCAAAACGAGGCCAGCTCCATAGTTCCGGACGTTAAACTGTTTCGTGACGCACAATCCTTAATCCAGCAATCGGATTCGGAATTAGTAGTCATCACCGCTCCTAATCAGTTTCACTATCCGCTCGCTAAGCAGGCTCTGATGATGGGCAAGCACGTAATTCTGGAAAAGCCTTTGGTGCTGACTGTCGCTGAGGGCGAAGAGTTAATTCTCCTGGCCCGACAAAGCGGCAAGATACTGGCCCCTTTCCATAACCGCCGCTGGGACGGGGATTTTCTGACCCTTCAGCAACTCATCTCAGAAGATGTGCTGGGCCAAATCAAAGGCTTCGAGTCCCACTTCGACCGCTTCCGGCCCCAGCCCCGCCAACGCTGGCGCGAGCAAGCGGGGCCGGGAAGCGGCATCCTGTATGATTTAGGCCCACACCTTATTGACCAGGCGCTGGCTCTGTTTGGCTGGCCGCAGGCAATCAGCGCCACCTTAAAAAACAGTCGCGATAGCGCCGAAACCTGTGACTACTTTCATCTACAGCTCCATTACGCGGATAAAGAAGTGCTATTGCACGCCGATGCCTTCTCCGCTGGCCCCAAATTACGCTTTAAACTTCAAGGTGATCGGGGCACTTATTTGAAGTACGGCATGGATCCACAGGAAGAGCGGCTGCGCGCTGGAAAGACGCCTGACCGTTCAGAATGGGCAGCAGAGGATGAAAATCATTACGGCACCTTGTATCAAGAGTCGGGGGAGCAGGTCATCGCCACCCAGACCGGCGGCTATCAGTACTTTTATCAAGAAGTGGCTAACGCCATTCGTTACCATGCGCCGCTAACGGTTAGCGCTGACAACGCGCTGGACTCCATTCGACTGATTGAGCTGGCCCAACGTAGCCACCAGGCAGGCCAACGGTTAACTCTGACCTCTTAGAAATTTCCCTCAAGAAAGCAAAAAGGGCTGTCATCACTGACAGCCCTCTAACACACAAAATATAAACTCGATTATTCGAGGTTTTCCTCAAACAGCTTATAGATCCGGCGATACTCGTCCAGCCAGGAGCTGGGCTGACGGAAGCCATGAGGCTCCACCGGGTAGATGGCAGTCTCAAAGTCTTGCTTCTCAAGCTCAATCAAACGCTGCACCAGACGCACCACATCCACAAAAAATACATTGTCATCAATCATGGGCGCATTGATTAACAATGGCTTTTCCAGACCTTCAGCATGGTAAATGGGCGAGCTGCGCTTATAGGCAATGGGATCCACCTGCGGCGTGTTTAAGATATTAGACGTATAAGGGGTATTGTAATAGGCCCAGTCCGTGACTGGTCGAAGTGCAGCGCCGCACTGGAACAGATCCGGCTCGGTGAACAGGGCCATAAAGGTCATAAAGCCGCCGTAAGAGCCGCCATAGGTACAGACATTGTCCCGGCCCACATTGGCATTATTCACCAGCCAGTTAACCCCATCACTCAGATCCTGAGTCTCAGGAGTGCCCATCTGCCGATAGATAGCGGTACGCCAATCGCGGCCATAGCCTTGAGACGCTCGGTAATCCATGTCCATGACCACATAGCCTTGCTGCACTAACATAGAATGGAACATAAACTCACGGAAGTAACCGGACCAGCCCATATGGGAATTTTGCAGATAGCCGGCACCGTGGTTAAAGATGACCGCCTTGCGTTTTTCCCCGGCCTGATAATCTTCCGGTAAATACACCTTGGAGTAGATCGGCTTGTCGGTATGACTGGACGGCACAGGCATAATTTTGGGCGCGGTCCAAGGCAGTGACTGAAACGCCTCGCTGACGGTGCTGGTCAGCTTCATCGGTCTTTGCGCTACATCGGCTCTTTGCACATAGAGTTCCGGCGGCATAGTGATTTTACTATGGGTAATGATCAGCCTCTGCTCGTCTGGGCTCAACACATACTCGTTCATGCCACCCATATCGGTAATAGGCTCAATGGCGCCATTTTCCAGGTTCACCCGGTAGATCTCATAGATGCCCGGATGCTTCTTATTGGCGCGGAAGTAGATGTACTGATCGTCGTGAGTCAACGTCAGATCATCCACCACATAATCACCATAGGTCAGCGCCTGCTCCTTGGTACCCGGCGTTTGCAGGTAAAGATGCGCATAGCCGGATTGCTCCGACAGGAAATACAGCCGCTGGCTGTTATTCAACCAACCAAAGCTATTAAATTTGTAATTAATCCAGGCATCGTCGTGCAGGCGGTGTTGCGATACCAGCACTCTGTCTTTCAGATCCACGGTGGCGATCCAGCGGTCTTTGTTATCCCAGGCTTGCAGCATTACCGCCACTTGCTCGCCGCTGTTATGCCATTCAATCGCGCTCTGATGCCAATACCAATCGGTCATCAGGCCGATATCCCTTGGCAGCCGATTGGGCTCATAGGTTTCGCCTTTGGCCTCGGCGTTTTCTTTTTTCACCTCGGCCAGCACATCTTCATTATAACCAGGCAGTGTCTGGTAGCTTAACGCGTGCTGTTGATGTGCCTCTAACTCCAGCAGCAACAATTCTTGATTGACCGACTCCGCATCGGCCACCATGCGCCGTGCTGACTCAGCATAAATACGGCCGTCTTCATTGATGTAATTCGGCATGATGTCGCCGTCGCTACGGCTGGGCTTGTCTTCCTGAATCGCCAGGATCACCCGTTTGCCATCAGGCGACAGGCTCGCATCCACGGTCTTAAAGCCTTCTTTTAGGTAAAAGGGCTGTGGGCCGGTGGCCGGGTTTTGCTGCTGCAGGGCCTGTTTGTGCTCAAACTTGGCGTGACGATCGGCACGCTCCTTGGCCACATAGTCGATAAGCTTGACCTGTTCCCTGGCCAGATAATCGTTAAGCTCCTTATTAGCCTTAGGCGGCTCACTAAACTGCCAGCTTACCAACAGCTCGGTAAAACCGGACTGAGGATGAATGGCATAGAAGCCGTTGCCGCTTTGGTAGGCAATGCGTCCATCAAGCAGGAACTGGGGTGACTGAATCGGTTTGTCAGTACGAGTCAACTGGCGCACTTCGCCGCTATCCAGGTTCTTAATAAACAGATTATTCTCAAAAACCCACAACACCTGACTGCGTTCACTGTTAAAGACACGATCGGCGTTATCGGCAAGATGGTACTCAGACAAACTCAGCTTATCGCCATTGCCCGCATTGGCCGCGTCACTTTGCCAGAGATCCTCAATAGGCTGGCCGTCACGTTTACGCCAATAGCGCACCTGTTCGCTGTCCAGGCTCCAGAATGGCTTTTGCGGCTGACGGCCCAGCCAATCAGGGTGCGCCATCACCTGCTCAAGGGTAATGGTGCCATCAGTTGCTGGACTCATAGATTCAGCCTGAACCGCAGGGGCCGCAGTTGTTGCAGCATTCGTCGAAGCGTCCATTTCTGGAGTCTGACTGGTGGTGCTACAGGCCGCCAGTGCGCCGGACAAGACCAGCGCCGTTAAAATCTTGGATTTGTTCTGCATCATTGGATTCCTTTAAGGAGGCACAAACAGCGATAAAGCCGTTCTGACTGCTCGCTATTAAAACGCAAAGCGTGCATAAGGAGCAAATAGGTTGAGATAACTTTATGGATAGGACGGTTGAGTGAGGAACTCCCTTCTGTGCGTATTGCGCACAGAACCGACATAGACGGCGGAAATGCAGAAAACCCAGGAGCGATTATTTGCCCGTCCATCCCTGGACATCGCCACTCCTGCGCATCCATGCGCCCGTGGCATACGCCGACCTAGAACCGTTCAAGTCCATGCTTTGAGCAAAAGCTTGCCCCCTTGCCCTAACATATCCCTCGAATTGCTCCTGCATTCGAGGGATACCGTCCATCCCTGGACATAAAAAAAGGCCCTATCGGGGTGATAGGGCCTAAGAGCACACTCAACTAGGAACACACATTCATAAAGGCTTGCACCTTTACTTACTGCATAAGGTCAGGCAACGGTTTGTCCAAGAAGTTCAGAAATTTTTTCATTAGCGGCAGAAAAACTTTTTTCAAAGCTATCCTCGCCCATAGCCAACCCTTCCGCGTACACAAACTCCACATCAGAAATGCCGATAAAGGCAAAGAAATTTTTCAGATACTGAGTCTGAGTATCCTTGTCTGTGCCTTGATACTGGCCTCCGCGAGCAGCCAATACGATCACTTTTTTGTTTTCCACCAGTCCCACAGGGCCGTTTTCGGTATAACGGAAGGTAATACCGGCCCGCGCTACCCGGTCCACCCAGGCTTTGAACACCGAAGGTGCGCCGAAATTGTACATCGGCATGCCAATCACCAAAGTATCGTGCTGCTGCAGTTCATTCACCAGGGTATCGGAAATTGCCGCCAGTTCTTGCTGCCCAGCATCACGTTCATCGACAGGTGTCATCCAGCTTGCCATCTCAGCCTGACTCAGATGTGGCAGACTGTCTTCGGCCAAATTACGCTGAGTTACACTAACATCCCGCTGCTGTTGCAGCTTCTCCACAAAGGCGTTCACCAGTTTGTTGGAATTGCCTGCATCGCCGTTCAGGCTGGTTTTAATTACCAATAAATTCTTCATAACAAGACTCCTCAAGATTGGACACTTGTCATATTAGTCTTATTGATTGGAAAATAAATCACATAAAAACGGCGAAATAATTCCAATAAATAGAACATTCCATTTGTAAATAATTTGTGATCTCTTAACTTTGACCTAGCGTAAGCTCCTTTGATATTAACCAATGGAGCAACACCATGAAATCCATAACACCAATACTGGCAGCCTTAACACTGCCATTTGTTCTTACCGGTTGCTTAAACAGTGACTCCGACCCCCTACCGGAGCCCCCTGAGCCGCCAGCGTTCAGTAATTTGAGGGTCACTCATGCGGTTTCTGACGCCCCGACCGTTAATGTTATCGCTAATGGCGACACCCTTTCAGAGGGCGCTGACTACCAGGCTTCCACAGGCTGGCAGTCCGTTTTATCTGACACTTATACCGTAGAAGTGAACGCCAATTTACCTGGTGGAGACAGCGCTACTGTGATCGGCCCGGTGGATCTGACTCTCACTGGCGACATGAATTACGATGTTGTAGCTGTCGGTCAGGTGGGGGATATCGAGCCACTCGTGTTGGAAAATGCCGAAACCACTGTCACCAGTGGCAACGCTCGGGTGCAGATTCTGCATGCTGCAGCCAATGCTCCGATGGTAGATATTTATGTTACTGCTCCCGATGCCGAGTTAGCCAGTGAACAGGCACTAGCTACTTTATCTTTCAAAGAATATACCGCCCAGACAGAAGTAGCGGGAGGTGATTATCGGGTGCGCATCACCCCGGCCGGAGCCGATACTGTGGTGTTTGACTCAGGTACTATCAATCTGGCCGACGGCGCCGACTTAATGGTTGCCGCTACTGACAACACCGGCGCTGGTGATTCACCGGTTACCCTGCTGGCGGTAGACGCCAATGGCGCAACCAGGCTTTGGGACACAAATACCGGTGCTAATCTGCGCGTTCTGCATGGCAGTCCTGATGCGCCAGCCGTTGATGTGCTGGTAAATAATGCAACTATGCCCATGCATTATCAGCTAGATGGCTTAGCCTATCCTAACGCCACCGACTACCTGGCAGTGCCTGCCGACGAGTTGCTCGTGGATGTGGTTGCCGACGCAGATAACAGCGTGGTGGCTATTGATGATGCCGCTGTCGCTCCCATGCAGGGCATGGCTTATACGGCTATTGCGACCAATACTCTTGCCGACATCCAGTTAGCGTTGCTAACGGATGATCACAGAAGCATCGCGACGGCCGCCAAGGTACGCCTAATCCACAACGCGCCAGCGGCCGGTGATGTGGACATTTACGTCACCGCCGATGATGATATCAGCGACGACGATCCTGCCTTCACTGACGTGCCCTATGACGCAACGAACCTGGCGACCACCGGCTATGTTGAGCTGGCTGAAGGCACCTACTACATCACTATTACCCCAGCCGACACCAAAACCGAGGCCATTGGCCCGTTAATGGTTGAACTGAACAATGGTGACGTACTCAGCGCGGTAGCGTTGGAAGCGAATGGCGGTGGTACACCTCTGCAGGCGGTCATTCTGGATGACTCCAAACCTGCCCCGGTCAGCCTGGACGCCACTCAAACCTTCGAAGTGAGCCTTGATGGCATGCAGGAAGTCCCGGCTGTCGATACAGCAGCAACAGCAGCGGCAACGGTGTTGCTGGATGAAGACGACCGCTTGTTCAGTGTCACTGTGGATACCAGCGCCGTAGACAACGTCACGGGAGTGCATGTGCACGACGGGAACATTGGCCGAAATGGCCCGGTTGCCTTCCCGTTACAAGCTTCCGGGGATGATACCTACACCCTGCCAGCCACCAATCTGCTTGACCCAATGATCGAAGCGCTGAAAAGCGGTGAGTGGTATATCAACGTCCATACCGAGGCCAACCCCAGCGGCGAAGTACGCGGCCAGATCGTACCTGAGACCATGGCCGTAGTGACCTTTCCGCTGAGTGGCAGTCAGGAAGTCCCTTCTGTTACCACCGATGCCATGGGGTACGGATACGCGACCTTAGACACAACGACATTGGCAGTGGATCTGGTTGCCGTCACCATGGGTGTGGAAGATGCCACTATGGCCCACATTCACACAGGCTATGCCGGTGAGAACGGGCCAGTCTATGTCACGCTAGAGCAAAGCATGGATGACGCCAATGTCTGGATGACGCCAGCGGGAGCTATGATCGATGCCACTAACGCCGCTCGTTTGGTTGAAGGGGGGCATTATGTCAATATTCACACGCCGGCAAATCCATCGGGTGAACTTCGCGGTCAAATTACCCCCGACAATATTGAAGTCTATGGCGTGACCGCGACCGGCGACCAGGAAGTGCCCGCCGTTGATACCAATGCCATGGGTGAAGGTGCAATAACCCTCAATACATCAACGATGACCATCAAAGCCATCATTAACGTCATGGACATCAGTCCCAATGCGGCCCATATCCACCAAGGCGCGGTGGGTGAAAATGGTGGTGTGGTAATTGGGTTAACTAACCCCGACGCGGGCCTCTGGACCTTAGATGCCACATTAACCGAAGCACAGATGGCACTAATGCAAGCGGAAGGGTTATACACTAACTTCCATACCGACGCATTCCCGTCTGGTGAGATCCGTGGTCAAATTACGCTGGGCTTTGAATAACCCGGCAACGCAGCTTAAAAACAGCAACGCCCCGCTATCGGGGCGTTCTTTTTTATACCTTATCTAACGCCTGGTCGAAGTCGGCGATGATGTCGTCGGTATCCTCAATGCCCACACTGAAGCGAATCATATTATCGCTGATGCCCATCTTCGCGCGCTGCTCCGCGCCCATTTCATAGTAAATGGTATGAGCTACCGGAATCCCCAGCGTTCGGGTATCACCCAGATGAGTGGCATTGAGTACCAGTTGTAACTCATTCATAAAGGCAAAGCAGTCCACCTCAGGTTTGAGGTCAATGCTTAAAATGCCGCCGTAGTATTTAAACAATTCCCGGGCAATAAAGTGCTGAGGATGACTGGGCAGGCCCGGATAGTAGACCGTTTCAACTTTATCGTGCTGATCCAGGTATGTCGCCAGTTTCATAGCACTGGTGCAGCATTTTTCCATGCGCAGCGCCAGAGTTTCCATGCCAACGGAAATTAAGTGCGCAGAGTCTGGCGTCAGGCAGCCCCCCATATCCCGAAGACCTTTTTTCTTTATTTGAGTCAGCCCCCACATCTCTTCTGGCTGGCTCTTATAGTCCTCGTTAATGTTGGGGAAACGAGTCCAGTCATACAAGCCGGTGTCAATAACTGCACCGCCCAACACATGACCGTGACCGGCAATGTATTTGGTCAGCGAACCCAGTACCAGTGAAGCTCTGGCTTTTTTGGCATCGAATAAAAAGGCTGGTGTCATGGTGTTATCCAGCATATAAACCAGTCCGTGTTCTTCACACAACTGGCCGATGGCCTGCAAGTCCGCTACCTGAGTCACGGGGTTGGCAATCGTTTCCAAATACACTGCGCGAGTATTCGGTTTGATAGCCTCTTTGACCGCAGTCACGTCGGTCACATCCACCAAAGTTACGTCAATACCAAAGCCTTCCAGGGTATTGGCAAAACTATTGGTATTGCCAAACAAAAACTGGCTCAGAATCAGATGATCGCCATGCTTTAACAAGGTCAGCATAGCCGTAGTAATGGCCGCCATACCGGTAGCAAAAGTAAGCGCCCCAACGCCCTCTTCCATTTGCGCCAGCATATTCTGAAGCGCATTAATGGACCCAGATGACTGACGGGAATAGGCATGGGCATTTTTACGCCCCTGAAACACATCGACCAGCTCTTCAACACGCTGGTATTCAAACAACACCGAATTACTGGTGGGCTGATGCACGGCCCCGTCTTGTGGCTGATTTAAGGTACGATCGGCGTGAACCAGACGAGTGGTAAACCCTTTAGACTGCAAAATACTCCCCTTACACTACGGCGAACATCATTCGCTGATAACACTGAATCTGCCCCGATAATCCAATATGATAAGGGCATTGTCGAGAGAGAATCCGTCTAAGATGCAATTTTTTGCTATTAGCCTATAACCTCAGGGCCTTTCATTATGTGCGTACTCTTTGTCGCTCTGAATCAGCACCCCGACTACAAACTCATTGTGGCTGCCAACCGGGATGAGTTCTTTGCCCGGCCCACTCAAGCATCGGGCTTCTGGGCTGATTCTCCTGAATTGCTGGCCGGTCAGGATTTACAGGCCGGCGGCACCTGGATGGGACTGACCACCAAGGGCCGTTTTGCGGCACTGACCAATATCCGTGCTCCCAAGACCATGGATAAAGATAAACTCAGCCGTGGTCATTTGGTCAGTAACTACCTAAAAGGCAACGAGAACATCGAAGCCACGATCCAAAGGCTGCGCCAAACCCGGCATCAGTACAATGGCTATAATCTGCTGTTTGGCGATGCAGACCAACTTGTGGCTTACAATAATTTTTCCGATGAGTATGACGTTCTGAAGTCTGACATCTATGGCTTGTCCAATGCCGATATTCATACCCCCTGGCCAAAGACACTGGCTGGCTGCGAAGAACTGGCTCACATTTGCCAAAGTCAGGCGCCCGCCGAACCGGCTCTTCTGGCCCTTTTGCACAATACCCAGCAAGCCGACGATGTCCATTTGCCAGACACCGGCATTCCCAAAGACTGGGAACGCCAGCTATCGGCCCGATTTATACAAGGCCAGAGCTATGGCACACGATCCTGTACGTTACTGTTGGTTAGCCAAACCAGTCAGGTTATCTGGCGCGAGCAGCAATACGGTCCCGACAGTGAGTTTCTTGGCGAGCGGCGTTATGAGTTTCAGATAGCGACATAATATATTTGATTTTTCATCTCGATCTTTATCAAGCCGCTGGCATAATACCTCCTTTGTTGAGTCGAGTTGTCCCGCTGGGACCTAATCAAAGAGGGAAATCATGCTAGAAGTGCTTGAGCAATTACCTGCCGACCCCATTCTGGGCCTATCCACTGCCTACAAAGCCGATACTAACCCAAAGAAAGTTGATCTGGGCGTGGGCGTCTATAAAGATGAGCAGGGCCGCACCCCGATTATGAGTGCGGTAGCGAAAGCACAAAATATTCTGCTCGCCAACGAGGATTCCAAGACCTATATCACACCCCAGGGTGTGCCTGGTTACATCGAGGGTATGTTGAAGCTGCTGCTGGGTCAGGAGCACAAGACCTTGATAGACGATCGCGTAGCAGCGGTACAGGCTCCCGGCGGCTGTGGTGCCCTGCGTATTCTGGCCGAACTGATTAAACGCGCCAAAGGCGACACCACCGTTTGGGTTTCTGACCCCACCTGGGCCAATCATATTCCGCTGATCGGCAGTGCCGGCCTGGAAATCAAGACCTATACCTACTTCGATAAAGAACTGGCCGGCATTCGCTTCGACGATATGCTGCAAAGCCTTCAGCAGTCGAAGAAAAATGATGTGGTGTTGCTGCATGGCTGCTGCCATAACCCCACCGGTGCCGATTTAACCAAAGAGCAGTGGCATCAGGTACTGGAGCTGGCGAAAGAAAAGCAATTCATTCCCTTTATCGACATCGCCTATCAGGGCTTTGGCGACGGGATGGATGAAGACGCCTACGGTCTGCGCCTGCTAACCGAAAACCTGCCGGAAGTATTGGTCGCGGCCTCCTGCTCGAAGAATTTCGGTCTGTACCGAGAGCGCGTGGGACTGGCAGCCATGATTACCCCCGACCAGAAAATACGCGATGCAGTGCAAACTCAGATCCAGTCTGTCGCTCGCGGTATCTACTCCATGCCACCGTCATATGGAGGTGCATTGGTGGATATCATCTTAAACAGCGATGATTTGAAGCAGCAATGGCTGGCCGAGGTCACCGAGATGCGAGAGCGTATGCACACCCTGCGTCAGATGCTGGCTGACAAGCTCAAGGCCAAGGGCCATGACTTTGACTTTATTACTCGTCAGAAAGGCATGTTTACCTATCTGTGTATTACTCCCGAGCAGGTACAGCAACTGCGTAATGAGTACTCCATCTACTTCGTAGACTCCAGCCGCATCAACGTGGCCGGGATCAGTAAGTCCAACGTAGACTATCTGGCCGACTCCATCGCCGCCGTACTCTAAACGGGACGTAAAAAGGCAGACCTGTTTCACTGGTCTGCCTTTCCTTCTCCTTCTACCCTTTAACCGATCTTTCCTGTTCCCTACGCCATATAAAGTCCGTAATTCAGGCTAAAAAGCCTTATCTCTGCTCAGGGAGTCTGATTATGTATTTACTATTGGGATGGGCGGGCATTTTGCCCTTTGTCATATTAAGTGCTGGCAGTGTTTTTGGGTGGCTACCACCAACTCTGGCGACACAATGGTTTAGTTTGTACAGCTTAGTTATTTTAAGCTTTATGGCCGGAACCCAATGGGGCTGGGCGGTGAAACACCAGCATGCGCCCACCCCCCACCTATTGTCGGTCACACCTGTGGTATTGGCCTTTTTGCTGGCGGCCATTGGTGACCTTGTCATCATAAGCACGCCGGTTGAGCTGGCTATTCTGTCCGGGCTGTTTGTGTGGCTTTGGATTTATGATCGTCTGTTATTTCGCGAACATAGCCATTACCTGAAGCTACGGCTCCACCTCACTACGGTGGTCGTAGCCTGTCATATAATGATGATATGGCAGGCCCAATAAAGCCCGTTACACTCAGAGCTTAAAGTGACCACAGCTTTGTTTCAGGGACTCAGCCATATGCTCCAGACGATTGGCTGATTGAGCCGTGCTCTTCGCCCCGTCTGAGGTTTCCTTAGCCATGGTGTTAATTTCCATAATGTTGCGATTAATGTCTTCAGCGACCGCAGATTGCTCCTCTGCCGCACTGGCGATTTGGTGATTCATATCATTAATGTTATTTACCGAATCGGTAATCAGCACGAAGGCTTCCTGGGTCTGGTTAGCCTTGTCGATGGTCGTTTCTGTCTCGGTCATTGTTCCGCGCATTGACTCCACCGAACGACGCGTTTCCCCCTGTAGCCGGTTCAGCATACTTTGAATCTCATCAGTACTCTGCTGAGTTCGGCTGGCGAGGGTCCTTACTTCATCCGCCACAACCGCAAAACCACGTCCCTGCTCACCAGCCCGGGCGGCCTCAATGGCCGCATTTAACGCCAGCAGATTGGTCTGTTCGGCGATACCATTAATGGTCCCCAGTATTGAGCCCATGCTCTCCGCTTCCTTATTAAGGTTGTCGATAGTTTCCGATACATGGTTAATATTGCGTACCAATACCTGGATACTATCGGCGGTAGACTGTACCAGCTGCTGACCGTGAGAAGCGCTCTTGTCCGTTTCCGATGCTGCCTGCGCCGCACCCTGAGCGTTCTTGGTCACTTCCTGAACCGACGCGGCCATCTCTTCCATTGCCGTGGCGGCCTGAGACAGCTGGTTAAGCTGATTGTCCGTGCTTTTGGAGGTTTGTGTGGTGACCGACGCCAAACTGGAAGCCGACTCCGAAAGTTCGTCGCTGGATTTGTCAATTTGACTGATAACATCACGCAGTTTTGTCACCATCTGCAGCAACGCGGCATAGATGCCAGTAACTTCTTTACCGGAGTCATTAACGACCATCAGGTCACCGTCGGCCACACGACGGGCGATACGCTCAATGGTTCTGGGCTCACCACCTATAGGACGCATAATAAACTGGGGCATGAATATGGCCGCCGCCACACCTGCCACTAGAGACAAAGCCACCACAACAAGAACCCAGAAATTGGCCGAATCCGACGCCGATACCGCCTCCTGTCCCAGTCGCTCCTGAGTCTTAGCAATTTCTAACTTTAACTGCTCTATCTCACCGGCCATCTGAGGACCCAGGGTGTTTAACACTCCATTGATGACCTGGTTTCGAGCCACGATCACCTCAGTTACTTCTTTTAGAGCCTGTAAGTACCTTTGGCGCTGCTCTCTGATATCTTGCTTTAATGCGTCTTCCCGGGCACTTAAGCTCAGGCTATCCAGCTGGTTCAGCGCCATTTCCAACTCATCAAGCTCACCAAGAGCCCGCCGCTCATCTGAGATATCATTATTCAGTAAAAACTTATTCGTATACAAACGCCCTAGCAGCAGGCTTTGTTGTGCGTGAGCGGAAAAATAACTGAGTTCCGTATCGCCACTCTGCCGTGCTAACGTAATAATCTCGGTGGCACTTTTGCGCATCGCTAAGCCCGCAGGGTCCAAGTCCTGATATACGATGTCATCTCGCTGAGCGTAATATTCCCTGACCTTGTCAAAACCGTCCTTATAACGCTGAAACTGTGCAGCGATGTCCCTGATAATTTGACTCTGCTGATCATTCCTGTTGTTCTGCTGAGCTGCTTGCAAAAGCTCGGATAGTAGCGTCACCCGACTTTCATAATCGGTAAGATTCTCCTCATTTGGATCACTGAAGAACTTCACTACCGCCATGCGCACTGTTAATAGATTGGCCTGAATCCGCCCTGCCAGATTCGTGTTACTGGACTGGTACTGGTAGTCGTCAAAATAATTGTTCACTCGCTTAAGACCGACAAAACCAACCGCTGCAACAATGAGCAGTAAAAGTAACAATGACAGAAAGCTCAGCTTGAGCTGAAGATTCAAAGATAGGTTATTCATCGTGCGCCTCACTTCATTTATAGCTTCGATCCATGAGGCCACTATTATTAACTGGTAGAAATGCCCGAACTTCCATCCAGGCACTATTTGTAATTATGATTTACCTAAATTAGCTTAATTTAGAACGATATAAGCCATTTGTTAAGGAAATATTACAACTGCCTCGATAAGGCACTGTTTCCCCTTGCTCATAAAATTTATGTTAAACTGTGTCGCCTTTTACAGTGCCGAATTCCTGCAAATAATGAGTGATTTTTCTGAACGTTTTGGTGGCACACAGCGCCTCTATGGACAGCAGGCGATGCAATGGTTACAGCAGGCCCGTTTTGCCGTTGTGGGCATTGGCGGTGTCGGTTGCTGGGTTGCAGAAGCTCTGGCCCGAACGGCGATAGGCCAGCTGACCCTGATTGACCTTGACGACATCTGCGTGACCAATACTAACCGTCAGTTACATGCGCTTACCGATACCGTCGGCCGACCTAAGGTGGATGAGATGGCCAGGCGCATCAGCCTCATCAACCCCGACTGTCAGCTTAATGCCGTTGAAGATTTCGTTACAGCGGAAACGGTCGGTGAGTATCTGAATGAACTGGATTATGTTATCGACGCTACCGACTCGGTCAGCGCCAAGGCGGCCATGATCGCCCACTGCAAACGCCGTAAGATCCCGGTTTTAACCATCGGCGGCGCGGGCGGGCAGACGGATCCCACTCAGATCGCCATCGCCGACCTGGCCAAGACGGTACAAGATCCACTGGCCGCCAAGGTGCGTTCTTTACTGAGGCGCGAGTATGGCTTTAGCTCCAATCCAAAAAGGCGCTTTCAAGTGGACTGCGTATATTCTACCGAGCAACTGAAATATCCTCAGCCCGACGGCAGCGTGTGCGAAACCAAACAATTTGCCGATGGCAGTACCAAGCTCGACTGCAACACCGGTTTTGGTGCTTCCGTGGCAGTTACCGGGAGCTTTGGCTTTTTTGCCGCCGCCCGGGTGATTGATAAATACCTGGCTCGCTGTGAGCGACAGGCTCAAAGGGACTGACAGCGATACTGAATGGCTTTAACTACCGCGTTGAGGCCACTGGCTCTGGATTGGCTGAGGTGTCGCTCCAGACCGAGTAACTGTAAATAGGCCTGACTGTCAAAGGCCTGGATTTTCTCCACCGACTGACCTTGTAACGGCTCCATCAATACGGCCAACAGTCCACGGATAATCTTACTGGTGGAATAGGCTCTTAACTGAACGGCGTGTGTATCACCTCCCAGAATGAGCCAGACCTGGCTTTCACAGCCAGACACCTCATTGTCGTCACATTGCTCAGACGGCGTCAGAGGCGCAAGCTGCTTTCCCGCCAACATCAGTTGACGCATTTGCGCCTCCCAGTTCTGGGATTGCTGTATGGTGGTGGCTAAAGGCGATAGCTTAACGGTGCTCAATGTAATTCCAGTGTTCAATGTGCGTGGCCGATTGTCAGGAATAACCTGCCTGGGATCAAGTATCACCTTAGGTTATACAAAAAATACAACGTATTTATTTTACTAATGTAGCTGGCCAACCCTAATATATAAACAAATTACTTTATAAAATAATCAATGACTACTCGACTCGCTTATACCATCTTACTCACCATGATGCTGGTGAACCTTCTCAGCACCGCCGGGATCGCACTGCCCTACCCGATTCTGGCACCTCTTTTTACTGACACCGCAACGAGCGGTTTAACACGTTTCGCCGACCTTCCTCCTGAGCTTCTGCTCGCCGGCGCCCTGGCGATTTATCCGCTCGGTATGTTAATCGGCTCGTCCTTTATCGGTGCGTTATCTGACATTTACGGTCGCAAGCCGGTGTTAAGAACCACGCTGGTTTTAAGTGTTATCGGCTATCTGTGCACCGCCTGGGCCGTGGTCAGTGAAAGCTATCTGCTGTTTATTCTGGCCCGGTTTGCCACGGGTCTGTGCGAAGGTAATATCTCTATTGCCCGCGCAATCGTAGCCGACCTTGAACCCCAGATAGACAAAACCCGTGCCTTCTCCTGGCTGTTTGCTACCTCATACTCAGGCTGGTTGATCGGTCCGTTGAGCGGTGGATACCTGATGGCCTTAGGGCCCGAAGTACCTTTTATCGTTGCCGCCGGAGCCATGGCTGTGGCCTTAGTACTGGTTGCCTTTGTGGTACCACTGGCCGCGTCTCCTAAGATGAAACAACGCGGCTGGTTACAGCAGGCGAGGCAGACCAATTCGTTAAGCTTGTTAAAATACAGCGATGTGCGTCAGTGCTTTGCCATGTATCTGTGTCTTCTGCTGGGCGTAAACGCCCTGTATCAGTTCACGTCATTGTGGCTGGTCGAACAATACCAGATGAGCAGCGAAGCCATCGGCGAAACCATCGCCGTGCAAACACTGGCCATGACCAGTGTCAGCCTGTTGCTCGTAGAGCGTTTTAAGCGCTGGTTTGGCCTGGTCGCGACCGTCATTACCGCCATCGGCTTACTGGCACTGGTGCTGATTAGTGCTCCCTGGTTCAAAGCCGACAGCGTCTGGCCTTACTACGCCGTCACCGGTACCCTGATCGCTGCCTATAACGGCCTGCTGCCAGTGTATATCAGTGACCGCTTTGCCGAGTATGGTCAGGGGCGGATTATGGGCCTCATTGCCAGCACTTTTGTGTTTGCCAGTATGAGTATTGCTGCATTAGGCGGAATTATTAGCCTCTGGGGCGCGCACTGGAGTTTATTTAGCGGGGGTATTCTGATGCTGTTGGCACTGGCACAGCTAATTATTCTGTTTTATCAGGATGGTCAGCTAGCCAAACTGAAGACTCAGCAAAGTACATCCAACTAATCGCTTGTGTTATCAGGCAAAAAACACGCACAATAAATAAAAACGAATAGGAACACGCAATGAAGTCTCTTACTTTGCTAGCCGCTATGATCGCGCCATTCGCCCTGGCAGAAACCGGTGACAGCCACCTGTCTTACGACTGGCTTGAAGCTGGCTATAAAAATATCCAACTGTACGATATCGATGCCGATGGCTGGGGACTGGGATTTTCCAAAAAGCTGACCCGAAACTTTTATGTGCAGGGGCGCTATCACGATGTCACCGATGATCATGTTGATGCTCATACCCAAGTGGACATAACCACCGCGGAACTTGGTCTGGGTTATTATCATCCACTGACAGACAACATGGATTTTACCGCCACACTGTCGCGCTTAGACGGTGAAGAAGACTTCACCGAAGATGAAGGCTACCATCACCATCATGACCACGATATCGAGAGTACCGCCTTCACTCCTGGCTTAAAAGCCCATATCGGCAAGGTAGAATTGCATGGTTCGGCCCGCTACGTGAAGCCCGATCATGGCGACAGCCACTGGGGGCTTGAGGTCAGCGCTAATTATTTTGTCTCCCCGACGTGGACCCTAAGCGTGTTGTACGAGAAGGTGGATGAAGAAAAAGTACTGCTGCTCGGCACCCAGTATCATTTTGGCAGCCATTAATAGCGTCACTGAGGTGTGGCCAAATCAACCATAATCTGCGCCAGACGCTCAATCTTAGCATTGGACAACTGTCGGTAATCTAAAAAGGGGCTGACCACCAGCCTCTCACTTTGATTGACCGCAAACGCCGGATCCAGCCAAACCAGCCCTAACGGGGCGAGTGCATCCATCGTTCTGGCGTGTTGGCGTCCGGCAATAATCTCAACGGCCTGTGGCCGGTAACAGGGCCTGGGAGCGCCAAAGACCAGCGCCGTCCCAGAACCGGCCTGTAACAGAGTCTGCTCCCGATAATCTTGCCATCGTTCGGCGCCCTGAGTCAGATCCATACCGATGTCCTTTAAGGCAAACACCAGCTTGGCATAGACATTGAAAATTTTTCGCCAGCCGTTACCACAGGCCTGCCCAATACTGTGCAACTCACCGCGTGCGGCAGGGTGAAACACCACTGGCGAATTCCCCAGCGGTGGTGCCATTGCCACATAAATAATCAAGTCCGGTTCATCATCGCCCAGCCCTGATGCGGCCAGACTCACAGGGTGACACCCTCTTCCGACAGGGCCTGTAAAAACTCATCAATGGTGATCAAAATACCCTCTGCTTCCCTTGGCGCCGGTGAAAGCATTAAATACACATCATCCTCGGCGTACAGAGGCAGCCATTCTTTCATGAGTTTCTTTAGCGACAAAGATTTGGGTTTGGCTTCCGGGTAATGAGCCCCCAACCATTGAAGCGCCGCATCTTTTCGGCAAAACAGTGGCGTGCAGGCATCGCCTTCTGCGCTTAACATGGCCCAGCGCGGCCCGTGTTGCAGGTGATAAAGCTCGCCTTGCTCAATAATAGCCAGCAGAGTCTGCTCGGCGCGCTCTTCTGGCGCCAGTTGCTGAAAGTCTTCCAGAGTCATAGTCTACAGCTTTAGATGAAATCTGGCGGTATTATGCCTGAAAAGGGGCGTAAACGGCACGCCCGTTATTCCTGTGTTTCCGTTCGGTCAGCCGCCGTCTCCTGACTTCGGTAGGGCTCCCCTTTTTCATTTTGCAGCTGGAAGTCATAGGCTGCCTGGAGACCAGTATCTTCCAGGATTTCCTCGTCTGGCTCCAGCTCTAACTGACGCGGATAAAAGGGCGACAACAGGGCTGCCAGAATGCCCAGAGCGGCAAAAATGGCAAAGGCATCGCCATAACCAAAGTCCTCCACCAGCAAACCGAACAGCGCCGAACCCACGGCTTGTCCCAAGGACACCGCCATAAAAGGCAACACCGGCCCCATGGATAAGCGACCGGGTAACAAGCGAATGCCGGTCATCAGGTACAAGCCGGTCAGACTCATATACGACAAGCCGAATACCAGCGCCGAAAAGATCGCAATAGCGATATTACCGGGACTGGCCGCCACCAAAGCCAGAGCGGCAGATAACATCATCAGCATTAAGGCCTGGGTGATCGGCGGATTATTGCGATCGGCCAGATCGGCGACCACGGCGCCCCCCAGTCCCGCAAGCCCGACCGCGAGCCAAAGTAAGCCGGTAGAACTTGATGGTAACTGGCCAAGCGTGGCCACCAAATCCGGCGCAAATATCCAATAGGCTGAGGATACAAAGCCCATGACAAACGCAAACCCGGACAACCGAAAAAGTCGGGTCCACTGAAGCACACTGACCGGTGGTGCCGGTGCGGCATTGGAGGGCAATACTGGTGAGACGGACGGCAACATTCGCCAGGCCGCCAAAACCCCAACGGCTGCCAGTACTGCAAAAGAAAAATAAGCGAATCGCCAGGCATCCGCCAGCAATAAGACCGTAGGTACCGCTACTGCTACACCGATACTGGTTCCGGCATTCATCACCGAGCTGACGCGCCCGTGCAGCGAACGCTTCACCAGTGCCTGCATAGCCGCAGTGAGTGCCGGCATCATTAATCCGGTGCAGATACCGCAGGCAAACACTCCAACGCCCAGGGAAATAGCTCCCCAGGCCTGACTGATCAGTCCCAGCCCTGCTGCGCCAAAGATGCCTGAAATCATCCCGGTTTTTCGAGCCCCCAGCCGATCGGCGGCCAGAGGGGCGATGGCGGTGGCGAATAAAAAGCTGATAAGAGGTAGCGCACCGATAATACCGATCACCGAAGGGGTGAGATTGAGAGCTTCGCGAATCGGCGGCACAAAAAGACCAAAAGCAAAACGCGCCAACCCGTAGCTAATGGCGATCAACATTGCACCAAATATCGCAAACGCAGTGCTCGATGGATACCTCATAGCGTCTCCCTTTTGCCCTCCTCTCCACTTCCCTCAAGGGCTATCAGAACAATGCACGAGCCCTCATTGTTGTAGTTGTATGGCGAATCGTCCAGAAATACATGACAAAGGCAGAAGATCTTGGTCAGTAAGTCACTGATGAAGCGATGAACGGCATGTCATGGAAGACATGCCTGGAATACAGCGACATGGATGTCTGCTCCTCAAAAGCAGCCAATTTATAAATATTGATTCCCTTAAGCCAGCGATAAAGCAGAACCTGTGAGATAGGGTGAAGAGCGGTAAGCTTTGCTTATCATCAGTGACCTAACGTCACTGATGAAGCGATGAACGGCATGTCATGGACGACATGCCTGGAATACAGCGACAAGGAGGTCTGACAGATGAGAGCTAGTACAGCTAAAGCACACATAAGAAGCCCTGGCACTCGGGCGATTACCTTAGGCTCAAGAGTCAAATGTCCCCAAGGGGATTACGAAATGCCTCCATGCATTTCGCCCTTCGGGCCGCCGTCGCAAGCTCCGGCATTCCAATTTGCTCCAGACAAATTGGTCGAACCCACAGGGGTTCTCAGTCTCATGGACCAACAAATAAAAAAGCCCCGCTCTTGCGAGCAGGGCTTTTTTATTTGGCGTCCCCAAGGGGATTCGAACCCCTGTTGCCGCCGTGAAAGGGCGGAGTCCTAGGCCTCTAGACGATGGGGACAAAACCTTTAGTATGTCGATGGCCTAATACCGGCATACTGAAATTTTGTCATTTGGAAGTGGCGTCCCCAAGGGGATTCGAACCCCTGTTGCCGCCGTGAAAGGGCGGAGTCCTAGGCCTCTAGACGATGGGGACGCTGTATTCCAAATTGTTCCAGAAAGTTGGTGGAGCCAGGCGGGATCGAACCGCCGACCTCTTGCATGCCATGCAAGCGCTCTCCCAGCTGAGCTATGGCCCCGACTTTCTTGTCTGGCTGCTGTTCCGTGACAGCGGGGCGCATTCTAGGCACCCCCCCGTTTTAAGTCAATAACTTTTTTTAAGAATTTTCTCTGTCTGCTATAAATTTAAGCGCTTTGTCGATTCGTTGCTCGATTTGATCGATTTTTAGCAGGTTTAGGGTCACATCCAGCGACGGAGAGTTACCGGAACCGGTCGCTGCGACTCTCAGGGGCATCCCCACTTTGCCCATGCCAACGTCCAGTTGTTGGGCTGTTTCATTGATGGCAGCCTGAATATTCTCCGGCTTCCACTCAGAAATCGCCGCCAGCTTCTGTTTTACTAACTCTAGCGGCTCCTTAGCCACCGGACGCAAGTGCTTCTTAGCCGCCTTGGCATCAAACTCGTCATATTCCTCGTAGAAGTAACGACTGATCTCGGCCAACTCTTTTAAGGTTTTCACCCGGTCCGCCTGGATGGCGATCACCTCTTCCAGCGCCGGCCCCTGAGACAGGTCGATACCCTGATGCTCAAAGTGCCACTTTGCGTGTTTTGCCACGTCGTTGACCGGCAGCGACTTAATATAGTGCTGATTCAGCCAGATGAGTTTTTCGGTATTGAAGGCGGACGCCGACTGGCTGATGCCATCCAGACTGAAATGCTCCAGCATTTCGTCCAGAGTGAAGATTTCCTGATCGCCGTGGGCCCATCCTAATCGAACGAGGTAGTTAATCATCGCCTGAGGCAAGAAACCGTCATCACGGAACTGCATCACACTGACCGCGCCATGACGTTTAGACAGCTTCTTACCGTCATCGCCCAGAATCATCGACACATGGGCGTACTCCGGCAACGGCGCATCCAGAGCTTTAAGAATATTGATCTGGCGAGGGGTATTATTGATATGGTCTTCGCCGCGCACCACATGGGTAATGCCCATATCCCAGTCATCCACCACTACACAGAAGTTGTAAGTAGGAGAACCGTCGGTACGCTGAATAATAAGATCGTCCAGTTCGCTGTTGGCAATGGTAATGTCACCACGGATATGATCCGGGATCACCACACTGCCCTCATCGGGATTGCGGAAGCGGATGACATAATCGCCGTCCTGTTCACCGGCGTCCCGACAATGACCATCGTATTTCGGCTTCTCGCCATTGGCCATCTGCTGCTCACGCAAGCTCTCCAGACGTTCACGGGAGCAATAGCACTTATACGCCTTGCCCTGGTCGAGCAGCTGTTGAATCACTTCCCGGTAACGATCGAAGCGTTGAGTCTGATAATAAGGGCCTTCGTCCCAATTCAGTCCCAGCCACTCCATGCCCTCTAAAATGGCGTCGATGGCCTCCTGAGTGGAGCGCTCGATATCGGTATCTTCAATCCGTAAGACAAATTTGCCGCCCTGACTCTTGGCATATAACCAGGAGTACAACGCCGTTCTGGCTCCGCCAACGTGCAGGTAGCCGGTAGGACTGGGAGCAAATCTAGTGGTAATGGTCATAGTCGAGTGAATCCTGTTGCAGGTCGTTAAATCATTTAGCCCGATATTTTATCAGCTTGCATCGCCTACGCCTATTCGACTGTCCTGGTGTTTTACTGCATCGCCAGAATAACGCTCAAAATGGGCAATATTGATGGTATAACCATCAGAAAAGCTCAATCTGCGCGCTTTTTATGCACTCAAACAGCTTTTTCAAAAATTGTGTTGACTCCTTTTTCGGGCTCCCTATAATACGCCCCCACTTGCCGAGGCAACTTAGCAAGGCAGACAACAAGTGGGTGGTTAGCTCAGCTGGGAGAGCATCGCCCTTACAAGGCGAGGGTCACTGGTTCGAACCCAGTACCACCCACCATTTGTTGTTCTGATTCCACTTTATGTGGGTGGTTAGCTCAGCTGGGAGAGCATCGCCCTTACAAGGCGAGGGTCACTGGTTCGAACCCAGTACCACCCACCATTTCTTTGTACAGATACCGTTTCATTCCTCTTTAAGAACTTTACGCATTCATTCGTATTGTTTTCGTTTCCTGTTGATCCAAATCTAATCAGGATCAATATGTTTAGTCTAGACTGAACGAACTAAACAAAAACCAACGCCCCAATATGAAAAACGATGTCGCCGCCCATTTTATTGAGCGTATGGGCTTATTAGTGGAAGCCGAAGGCATGCCTCGCATCGCCGGACGTATTTTCGCCTTTTTGATCTTAGCCGAAGGTCCACACAGTTTTGCCGAACTGGCTGAAGAGCTTCACATCAGTAAAGGCAGTGTCAGCACTAATACCCGTTTACTGGAAAACCTGGGTCTTATCGAACGGCTCACCCAGCCCGGTCAGCGTCAGGATTACTTTCAGCTAAAACACGCCCCCTACTCGGAACTGTTACGGGGCATCGCCCAGCGCACCAATACGGCCATTGAACTCATTCAACAAACCCGACGAGACTTACCTGTGGCGTATTCAGGCAGCCAACCTCGTTTGCAGGAACTTGAGCAGTTTTATCAGTGCTTTTGCCGTCATATCGAATCAATGTTTCAGGAGCTGGCGGAGCTTTCCGTTGAACGCATCAAGGAGGTGAAATTATGAACCGCTCTATTTGGATGGCCGCCGGATTAGCCGGAGCCTTGATAGTCTGGATGCTCCTTGGCGTGTTCAGCGATTCAGAGGGTCAGGCTTCATCGGAGGATAAGCAGAAAAGCGCAGCTCCAGCACTAACGGTACAGGCGGAACAACGCTCAGCACAGACCATAACCCGCGAAATTAAGGCCCATGGTTCTGCCGAGCCTGAGCGAGAAGTCGCCATCAAGGCTGAAACCTCCGGCCAAATACGGCAGATACTGGTCGACGAAGGCAATCAGGTGAAGCAGGGACAGGTACTGGCTCGCATAGCCATGGATGACCGTCAGGCGCGCTTGTCCAAGGCACAGGCGGCACTGGCAGAGGCGCGCAGCCAACTGGCTTCGTTCGAAACACTGAAAAAAGACAACTATCAATCCGAGCTTAGCCTGCAGCAGGCCAGAGCCGCCGTTGAAAAAGCCAAAGCCGATCTGGCCGCCATTGAGTTGGACATTCAACGCACCGAAATTCGCGCCCCCTTTAGCGGTGTGATCGAGCGTTTTATGGTGGAGCAAGGCGAGTTTGTTGTCGCCAATCAGGGCGTCATCCGCCTGGTGGATAACGACCCACTGGTGATCCGCGCCGATATTGCTCAGCAGCACATTGGCCGGGTCAAACCAGGCAAAACGGTGCAGGTGGAACTGGCCACCGGTTACAAAGACAGCGGTCCCATTCGCTATATCGCTCCCAAAGCCAATACCAATACGCGCACCTTTGCCATTGAGGTGGAGCTGGATAACGCCGACCATGCCCTGCCCGGCGGCGTCAGCGCTAAGCTAACCATCCCCACCGAGCAGGTGCAGGCTCATTTTGTTTCCCCTGCCCTGATAAGCCTGAATACCAATGGCGAATTAGGGGTAAAGAGCGTGGATGATGAAAATCGTGTGCATTTTCACCCAGTCACCATTGTGGATGCTAAGACACAGGGGCTGTGGCTAACCGGCTTACCCGATGAGCTGGGCCTGATAACCGAAGGCCAGGCCTTTGTTCAGGATGGGGAAACGGTTGCGGTGAGATGGCAACAACAATCGGCTCAGGTAAGATCGGGAGGTCTGTAATGAACTCAGTGATACAGGCCGCCTTCCAGCGCAGTCGAGCCGTGGTGTTGCTGTTTTTTGTCACCATCTTAGCCGGCGCCGGCGCTTACTACACCATTCCCAAAGAAGCCGAGCCAGATATCACCATCCCCACCATCTATGTGTCTATGGTGCATCACGGCATTTCCCCGGAAGATGCAGAGCGATTGCTGATCCGTCCGATGGAAAAAGAACTGCAATCGGTGGAAGGCCTCAACGAGCTCCGAGCCGTAGCTTCGGAAGGCTACGCGTCTATAACCTTAGAATTTGATGCCGGATTTAACCCGGATCAGGCCCTTCGCGATGTGCGCGAACAGGTGGATATCGCCAAGGCGGAATTGCCCCCGGACACCGAAGAGCCCAGAGTCACTGAAGTGAACGTGGCCTTGTTTCCGGTTATCACAGCAGTACTGTCTGGCCCGGTTCCAGAGCGGCAAATGCTGGAGGTGGCCCGCCGGCTGCAAGAACGCATCGAAACCATCGAAGGGGTACTGGAGGTGGAGATTGCCGGAGATCGGGAGGAACTACTGGAGATTCTGGTAGAGCCCAACACCCTCGAAACCTATGGCCTGTCCTTCGAAGAGATCATCAGTGTCTTTCAGCGTAACAATCGTCTGGTGGCGGCCGGAGCGCTGGAAAGTGAAGCCGGGCGTATTCTGCTCAAGGTGCCCGGCGTCATCGAAACCCTGGAAGATGTGCTTAATATGCCGGTAAAAACCGTCGATGGCACCGTCATTACTTTTGGGGATGTGGCGACCATTCGCCGTACCTTTAAAGACCCGGACAGCTTTGCCCGGGTCGGTGGCCAGCCTTCCATTGCGCTGGAGATCACCAAGCGCGCCGGAGCCAATATCATCGAAACCATCGAACAGGCACGCCAGACCATAAGCCAGACTCAGGACGCCTGGCCCGCATCGTTAAAACTGACCTACATGCAGGATAAGTCCGAGCAAATACGCACCATGCTCGGCGACCTGCAAAATAATGTACTGACCGCCATTGTGCTGGTGATGATCGTGGTGCTTGCCGCCATGGGCCCTCGCCCTGCTATGTTAGTAGGGCTGGCGATACCCGGGGCCTTTTTAGCCGGAATTCTGGTGATCCAGTGGATGGGACTGACACTCAACATTGTGGTGCTGTTCAGCCTGATTCTGGTGGTCGGTATGTTGGTGGATGGCGCCATCGTCACCACCGAACTGGCTGACCGCTACATGAGTGACGGCCAAAAGCCCAAACCGGCTTACCGAGCCGCAGCACAGCGTATGGCCTGGCCGATTATCGCGTCCATCGCCACCACCCTGGCCGTGTTTGTGCCCTTACTGCCCTGGCCGGGCATCGCCGGTGAGTTTATGCGCTTTTTGCCCATAACGGTGATCATTACCCTCATCGCATCGCTGGCGATGGCCCTAATCTTTATCCCCGTTCTCGGCGGCGTCATCGGGCGCGCACCACGGGACCAAATCGGCCAGCAGGCTGTTATCGCCGCCGAAAGTGGAAAGCTGGAAGACATCGGCGGCTTTACCGGCCGCTACCTGAATCTGTTAAGCGTGTTATTACAACACCCGGGCAAGGTCTTGCTGGGCGCCATTTTACTTTTAGTCGGTGCCTATTCGGCTTACGGCACCTTTGGCCGCGGGGTGGAGTTTTTCCCCGAGGTGGAGCCTGAGTTTGCCCAGGTCCAGGTGCGCGCCCGCGGCGACTTATCCATCTATGAGCGGGATAAGCTGGTTCGTCAGGTAGAACAGCAGGTGTTACCCATGAATGGCCTCGAAACCGTCTACACCCGCACCATGGGCGGCGGTCGCAACAGTAGCGGTCAACTGGCCGAGGATGTGATCGGCGTGATACAGCTGGAATTTGTTGACTGGCAGCAAAGGCGCAGTGCCGACGAAATACTCGGTGAAGTGCGCCAGCGTACCCAGCATATTCCCGGCATCATCGTACAGGTACAAAAAGCCCAGAACGGACCGTCTCAAGGCAAGCCGGTGCAGCTTCAGGTACGCTCCAGTGACTCTGCGGCCCTGAACAACACCATCGCTAAAATCAGAGACAAGATGCGCGACATTGGCGGTTTTGTGGATGTCACCGACTCCAGACCTCTGCCGGGCGTAGAATGGCAGCTTAGGGTAGACCGTGACGAGGCAGCCCGTTACAGCACCGATGTGGTCAGCCTGGGGAATATGGTGCAAATGATCACCAACGGGGTAAAGATCACCGAATACCGACCGGACGACGCCGATGAAGAAGTGGAAGTACGGGTACGTTTTCCTCATCAATACCGCAGCTTTGATCAGCTTGACCAACTGCGCGTGCCCACCCGTTACGGCCCCCTACCGGTGACCAACTTTGTCAACTTCGAACCTGCCCCGAAGACGGGCACCATCAATCGTGCCGACGCCCAGAGGGTTATGACCATCGAGGCTAATGTGACCGATGGCGTACTGGTGGACGAACAAATTGGCAGGATGGAGCAAGCCATGGCCGGTATGAACTTTCCCTCGTCGGTGAGCATGCAGTTTAAAGGGGAAGCAGAAGATCAGCAGGAAGCGGCCAACTTCCTGATGCAAGCCTTTGCCACTGCGGTGTTCCTGATGCTGGCGATTTTACTGATCCAGTTTAATAGCTTCTACCAGGCTGCTCTGGTGTTAAGTGCCATTGTTTTCTCCACCGCTGGCGTACTGCTGGGACTGCTGGTGACCGGTCGGGCCTTTTCCATTGTGATGGGTGGCGTGGGCATCATCGCACTGGCGGGTATAGTGGTGAACAACAATATTATCCTCATCGACACCTTCAATGATCTTAAACACAGAGGCTATGAAGTTAAGGAAGCAATACTGCGCACCTGCGCACAGCGTCTACGCCCCGTATTGCTCACCGCACTGACCACCGTGTTGGGGCTACTGCCTATGGTGTTTGCCCTGAACATTGACTTAATCAATCAGGATATCGCCGTGGGCGCCCCCTCAACGCAGTGGTGGACTCAGCTGTCCAGTGCCATTGCCGGCGGATTAACCTTTGCTACCTTGCTGACCTTACTGCTGACGCCTTGTCTGCTAAGGTTAGGCGAGCGCTTGCCGGTACCGAAAACACAGCAAGCGCCGGACGCATCACCTGGACAAGCCTGACAGACAGAGTTACTGACGTTTATGACTACTATCAATATCAGCCCCCAAAAGCTCACCTTAGGCATGTACGTTAGGCTGCCTTCCGGCTGGATGAAGCATCCTTTTTTGTTGAACAGCTTTGAGCTGAAAGACCCACGTCAAATCAAGATCATTCAGTCACTGGGTCTGGATTACGTGGTGGTGGATGAAAGCAAAAGTGCGGTGCGACTGGACGAACCAGAACCCGACTCCGCCGAAGAGGATGACAGCGAACTGTTGAAAATGCGCCTTGAGCAGGAGAAGCAGCAACGCATCGAAAAACTCAAGACCTTCCGCCGCAGTTTGCAAAAAACCGAGAAGCAGTTCGATAAAAGCCTGGCTCAGGTACGCAGCCTGATGAATAAGGTCAATGGCCGTCCGCTGCAGGCGGTGCAGGAAGCCAAGGAACTGATTAACAATCTGGTGGAGGTCATCATGGGCGATCAGGGGGCCATATTGCACCTGATGAAAGACAACAAAGACCATCAGGAGCTTTACTACCATTCTCTGAATGTCACTGTACTGGCGCTGATGCTGGCCAAGCAGATGGACATGAGCAAAGAAGACTGCCAGAACCTGGGGCTTGCGGCGCTGTTTCATGATGTCGGCAAACTCAAGATCCCCAAACAAATCCTGAATAAGAAAGTCGCGCTGACCAGGCCCGAAAAGAACTTTTTAATGCTGCATTGCCAGTATGCGGTGGAAATGTTGCAAGAGGCCGAAGAGTTTCCCAGACAAGCCTTACCGATGATTTTCCAGCACCATGAATACCTGGACGGCTCCGGGTACCCAAGAGGACTGACCGACGAAAATATCCTTCCCCCCAGCCAGGTACTGATGCTGGTTAACGAATACGATAATCTCTGTCACCCGGTAGACAGCAGCAAAGCACGAACGCCCTATTCCGCCCTGTCTTACCTGTTCAAGAAAATGCGGCAGAAACTACCGGAAAAAGCCCTGAAGATGTTTATCAAGCTGCTGGGAGTATACCCACCGGGAACCCTGGTATTGCTGTCTGAACAGCAGATAGGCATGGTAATTTCGGTGAACAGTAAGGATCTGCTCAATCCGGGCATCTTGCTTTATGACCCAAGCGTACCGCGCACCGAGGCGCCCATCCTGGATTTAAAGGACAGCGAACTGTCCATCCAAAAAGCGCTGGCACCCAAGCAACTCCCGCAAAAGGCTTACGAGTACCTCAACCCCAGAGAGCGAATCAGTTATTTTGTCGATCAGGCGCCAAGTTAAGAAATTTTGCCGTTTGCACGATATACTCTAAAGCACAGGCCGACACGAACAAAGATAAAGGCGCATGGATTATAAGCTGGCACAGTCCTGTAAAGTATTGGTACTGGACGATATTCAGCTCGCTCAGGGCTACATCAAATACAGCCTCAAAGAACTGGGACTGACCGATCTCTACTACGCCGATCGTACTGAAACCGCCCTGAAACAACTCAAAGATACCCGGTTTGATCTCATCCTCTGCGCGTATGACCTTAAGCACGAGCAGGAAGGCTACAACCTTTATGAGCGGCTCAAACAGGAACAACGTCTGCCCTCTAGCACGGCGTTTGTTATTACCTCTGCCGATACCAGTGCCCATATTGTTCGCGCCATTATTGAACTGCAGCCCGACGAATTTATCGTCAAACCCTTCACCGTTAAGTCACTGGATAAACGCTTAAGTGTGGTACTGGAGCGCAAACGAGCTCTGCGCAACGTCTACCAGCTGATGGACCAACAAGAATTTAACGCCGCGTTGCAAGAATTGGAAGTGGTATTAACCAACCCGGCCCACTCGCGTTTCTACCCCACCGCACTGCGCCTCAAAGGTGACTTACTGCTTAAGCTGGAGCAATATGAGAGCGCACGGGACTTTTACGAAGCCATTGTCAGTGTGCAGAGTTTCTCCTGGGCCGAGTTAGGCCTGGCCAAGGCGCTGCTGGCCTTGGGTGACAACGACGAGGCCGAGAAACGCATCCTGCGTATCGCCTTTAAGCCTGACGCCCAGCTGGCCGCCTACGACTTACTCAAGGACGTGAACATTCAGCGACAGGATTACAACAGCGCCCTGGAGAGTCTGGTCACCGCCGCTCAACTGTCGCCACATAATATCGAGCGGCACAAAGAGGCCGTGGACCTGGCCCGACTGGCCCACGATCATCAGGCCCAGTTTGAATCCGCCAAAAAAGCGGCCCGCTATGCGCGCCAAACCCTGCATGACCACCCTGACAACTACCTGACCGCCGCCCGCGCCGGGCTGGATTACGCGATGACGGTGGAAGATAACGACGTGCCCGATGTGCTGCATCAGACTCAGGAGTGCATCAAACAAATGACCTCCAGTTTCCCGACCGCTAAGAATGAGTACGACGAACAACTCAATGTGGTCAACGCCCGCCTGAACTTTTTGTACGACGATGAACAAAAGGCCCAGAAGCTTATCAACCAGTTAAGCGGCGATGTGCTTGAGAACGACGATCTGGAAACCCTGCTGGATAAGGCCAAAACCTTCCATGCGCTGGGTCTGTATGAGCGCAGTGAAAAGGTCATGAACGAAGTCGAGCAGCGCTGCCACCAGGACGACCAGCAAAGCCGGTTGTTTATTCAGTATGTTAAACAGGAAAAACGGGAAAAGTCCGCCATTCGCATGAACCCTCGGGAGCTCAACAACAGCGCGGTAAGCTCTTATCAGTCCGGTGACCTGAATAAGGCTCTTAAAACCTTCCGACAGGCCTATACGATTATGCCCAAGAGCCCGTCCATCGCGCTTAACTTACTGCAAGCCCTGACCGACAAAACCGGCGGCATTAACATTAATAAAAATGTCGAACAGCTCATGCACCGCTGCATTCGAACCATCGAATCGGGCGAATTGTCGGAAGACCAGCATTCCCGTTACCAGCAGATCCGAGCCAAACTCGAAGGCAGTTTGTGATCGCGTCCGTGCTGCCAATGGTACAATAGCGCCAACACTCATCCATCCAGACCTCAATGAGATCGAATCGATTTCCCGTTGACAACGATCACCCGGTAAACTGGCACACCCTGAAACAACTCCTCCCCTACCTGAGCGAGTTTAAGGCCCGGATCGGACTGGCGCTGGTCTGTCTGATCGGTGCCAAGCTCGCCAGCATCGGCATGCCTTTTGTACTTAAGTACATTGTCGATGATCTGAATATGGACAGTACCGAAAAAGCGCTGCTCGCGGTACCGGTGGCGCTAATCGTGGCCTACGGCAGCCTGAGGCTGTTCAATACCCTGGCCGGAGAAATCCGCGACACCCTGTTTGGGCGGGTCACCGAGCGCGCCATGCGCCGGGTCGGGCTTAAGGTGTTTAAGCATCTGCATCGTCTGGATTTAAGCTTTCATCTGGACCGCCAGACCGGCGGGCTGGCCCGGGACATCGAGCGCGGCACCAACGGCATCAGTTTTCTGCTGCGCTTTATGGTGTTCAACATCGTTCCCACCCTGCTGGAAATTACTCTGGTGGTCGGCGTGCTGTTCTATCAGTTTGGCTTTAGCTTCGCGAGCGTCTTGTTGGTGGCGGTGGTGGTGTATATCTGGTTTTCGGTCAAGGCCACCCACTGGCGCACCGAATATGTGCGGCAAATGAATCAGGCCGATTCCGGCACCAATACCCGCGCCATCGACAGCTTGCTTAACTACGAGACGGTAAAATACTTTAACAACGAAGGCTATGAATCCCGCCAGTACGACAAACACCTGGCCGATTGGGAACAGGCCCGCCGCAATAACCGTTTGTCTCTGTTTGCGTTAAACGGCGGCCAGGCACTGGTGATCGCCGTGGCCATGACCGCCATGTTGCTGCTCGCCGCTCAGGGTGTGGCCAGCGGGGCCATGACCATCGGTGACTTTGTGATGGTGAACGCCTTTACCATGCAGATCTTTATGCCGCTGAACTTTTTAGGCTTTGTGTATCGCGAAATACGCGGCGCCATGGCCAATATCGAACAGCTGTTCGGCTTGTTAAAACTTGAGACCCGCATTAACGACCAGCCCGGCGCCTCTGAGCTTAAGGTTACCCAGGGGCGGGTTGAGTTTAAGCACGTGAACTTTGCCTATCAGCCGGACCGGCCGATTCTGGAGGAGTTAAACTTTACCATTGAACCGGGCCAGAAAGTGGCGGTGGTCGGTCCGTCCGGCGCCGGTAAATCGACGCTGGTTAAGCTGCTGTTTCGATTTTACGACGTTACCCAGGGCCAGATAAGCATCGATGGACAGGATATTCGCAGCGTCAGCCAGGATTCGCTGCGCAAGGCCATCGGCATCGTACCTCAGGATACCGTGCTGTTTAACGACTCCTTGTTTGAGAATATCCGCTATGCCCGGCCCGACGCCAGTGACGAGGAGGTCAACCGGGTGATCGATCTGGCCCATCTGCGCCATTTTGTCGAAGCCTTACCCAAAGGGGCCGAGACCAAGGTGGGCGAACGGGGCCTTAAGCTCTCCGGCGGCGAGAAACAGCGCGTGGCCATTGCCCGGGTGCTGCTGAAACGCCCCCCTGTTATGGTGTTCGACGAAGCCACCTCATCACTGGATTCACGCAGTGAACAGGCCATCGTCAGGGCACTCAAAGAGGTGGCACGGGGCCATTCCAGTTTGGTGATCGCCCATCGCCTGTCTACCATCGTCGATGCCGATAAGATCCTGGTCCTGGAGCAAGGCCGCATTGCCGAATCGGGCAGCCACAGCGAATTACTCTCCCGTAATGGTCTGTATGCGGCCCTGTGGCGTAACCAACAGCAAGAGCAACATGATGAACCCACAACAACTGCGTGAGGCCGTAAACCAAACCATGCCCTTTGGTAAGTATGCCGGTAGCAAGCTGCTGCATCTGCCCGAGCCCTATTTAGTCTGGTTTTCCCAGCAGGGGTTTCCCGAGGGCAAACTGGGCCAGCAACTGGCGCTGATGCATGAGATCAAGGTCAATGGTCTGGAGTCGGTCTGCGCGCCGCTTCTGGAGGATTGAGCCTCAGTGCCTTTGTACCATCAACCGGATCACCGGCGTCGGCGCCGACAGTACGAACCGCGGCGCCGCAGTATCAAAGACGAAAACATCGACCGCCAAATTCTGGTGCTACACCAGGCCATGCTGGACAAGCTGCAGCGCCATCCCGAGCTGCTTCCCGCCATTTTTGAAGTGCTGGAGCAGCGCCGGGAAATGGGCAAACTCCGCCACGGTGCCTACCTGACCTGGTACTGTGCGCTCGAGCAGCTGACCCGTAATCCCAAGCGCTGTTTCGAAGCGCTGCTGGACGATACCCCCCGAATGCGCAAACTGCGACGTAAAACCCCACTGGTGGGGATACTCACCGAAGAAGAACGGCAACAGGCCCTGACCAGCAATGCCTGCGGCGAAGGCAGTGTGGGGCCGCTGATCGGTCATTAGTCCGGGCAATACAACTTTTTCGGCCTGTTCACCGTAGGGAGTCATGCAATCAACCATTTTTGAGGCCCCCATGTTCGGATTATTCAGCGCTAACCCCAGCAAAAAGTACCGTAAACAACTGTCGAAACTACAGGAGCAGGCCCTCACGGCCCAGCGAAACGGCGATATTCGCCAGTACTCCATGCTCTCCAAAGACGCCGACGACCTGTGGCAGAAAATCCAGCAGATGGAAGCTCAGCAACAAAAATAACGGCCCTGGAGGGCGGTGTGGCATAATACGCACTTTTGATGCAGCACCCTTTGGAGCCTATGACCCCACGCCCCAAAAACAAACGCGCCGACCAGTGGCTACAGCGACTGCTGGACTCCAACCATGCACTGGTGATTCTGTTTTTCTTTTCAGCGCTGGAAGCCACCATTATTCCCGTGCCGCTGGAGCTGGTACTCATTCCCTATATGCTGGCCGAGCGACACAAGATATGGCGCATCGCCTCGGTGGCGCTGGCGGGCTGTCTGTTCGGCGCCAGCATGGGTTACTGGGTCGGCTTTGGGCTATATGAGTCGGTCGGCCAGTGGTTTTTGAGCTACACCGGTGGCCAGGCCCAGTTCAACGAATTTTTAGCTAATATGGAAGGCAATGGCTTCTGGGCCATTTTTATGGTCGGCCTGACCCCGGTGCCCTTTCAGATCGCGCAGCTCGCGGCCGGCGCCAGCCAGTACTCCTACTGGCTGTTTCTCGTCGCCTCCCTGCTGTCCCGCTCGCTGCGCTATTACGGTCTGGCACTGCTAGTCATGTTAATTGGCGAACAGGCCATGACACTGTGGCGTAAACACTCGGTGAGTGTGGGCATTGGTCTTTTAGTGATTCTGGTTATCGGGCTGGGGATTCAGTATTTTTAAGCTGCCCGGAGGCAGACAGGCACTCCCCCAGTCGGCGACGGATATCTGCCAGTATTGGCCTCCTTGCCTTATATGACGTGCCTTCCTTGGCACGCCAGCCCCTTTTAGAAAGACCACAACGCTTTCGGGAAAAGCGTTGAACGTGGGAGCAACGCGACGACGGCCCGTACGGCGAGTATCAGGACGATACGAGTAAAAAGGGGCGAAAAGGTCTTTGGTCGCTGCTGACTTTCCGGGAACCTTGCCGAACCAAGGCTCTAACTACATCGAACCGGCTCAAGGTAGCGTCCTGCAAAGCTATCGCCTCGCGAAATCATCCAGGATTTCGCGTTCGATTGAGCCTTATTTCGGCAAGGGAAAGTCAAAGCGACATATCAATCCCCACCATCATAGTCATCCTAAGCTTGGCTCAGGATCTCAACCGGTAATTATCAAAGTTTCGGCCAGCACCAATGGCCCGTTAAAACACCCTGTGGCGGGCAGACGCCGGAAAAAGTGGGGTCATCTGCTGTCACCCTGAACGTGGTTCAGGGTCCAACACTTTTAGTATTAACTGAAAAGCCAAAATCCAGCTTATATATGGATGCATAATCTGGCCCCCCTGCCAGATACGACAGGCCATTCTGTGGCTCACCGGTCTGGCTTATGCAAGTGTTGAATTGAAGGTAAAGGTCAGTTACCCATGGTGTTCAGAGTTCCTGATAACAGCAATATGACGGCAATCTGCCGGTTTTTGACATTCTTTGCGCCAGACAATGGGGTATAAGCCAATCTATACAAGGCCTGTGGGCTATGGTACAAAAAACCTATTATTGATCTCGAGCAAGACGCCGCGTTTAAACACGGCACTTTGCCGCAGATTAAATTGTTATGCAATTATATGAAGAAGCCTTCGAGAAAGAAAAAGCGTCAAAGAAAGGAGAAGTCCGTTGAAGAATTGCGCGAGCCAAGGTTTTCAGCGCTAGGAGATGCTCTTGAAAGCTTGATGCTCCCCAAGAAGCAGGGATGGCTCTATTTTGGGTTCTTTTTCTTCCTCGCGTTGTTTTTGGGGGTTCATCTATATCAAGCAGCGATTAATTTAGCGGTACCCAATATCCGAACTACAGATACGGTATATTTCGATACAATGCCTACGTGGTTTACGGTCGTCGTGTTAGTTAAGCTTGCGTTCTGGCTGTTTAGCGTGACTTACATAGCTGTCTTCATCAAAAAGCTAATCTGGGACTAAAATGCATAACCAAGCCATTAAATTCGCTCCCTTCGGTCGCCGGACCTCGTTTCACTCGGCCGTTTATGGCAGGCGTTAAGAACCAACAGTAGACAACTCCCCGGGTATCCATAAAATGCTAGATCTTTGGTGGGTTCTTCCCGCCCTGATTCTCCTATCGCTATTAAAAACACCTTGGTTTAAGGGTGTTGCGGGTGAGTGGTTAGTCAAGCTACAGGCAACGCTACGCTTGCCCGAGGGCACTTATCATCCGATACACAACGTAACGCTCCCCACGCCTGACGGCTCTACGCAGATCGACCACATTTTTGTTTCCCGCTTTGGGGTGTTCGTTGTGGAAACCAAGCATATGAAGGGGTGGATCTTTGGCGGGGCGAACCAGGCCCAGTGGACACAAAAAATCTACAGAAAGTCCTTCAAATTTCAAAACCCACTGCACCAAAACTACAAACATATCAAAGCGCTGGAATCATTACTCGATGCCCCGCCCGATGTTATTCATTCAGTTGTTGTCTTCACGGGTGACAGTACATTCAAGTCTTCCATGCCAGCTAATGTCACGAGCGGTGGTGGCTACATTAGCTACATAAAGTCATTCTCTCAGCGGGTAATGACAGAGGCTGAAGTAGCGCAAGTTGTGTCCCAAATTCACTCTGGCCGGTTAGCAGCGAACTGGCACACACATCGTCAGCATGTCCGACAACTCAGAACTCAACCTGATGCCAGGGTGGAGCGAAAATGCCCAAGATGCGGTAATAAGATGGTGCAGCGCACGGCAAAACGGGGCCCGAATGCTGGAAATCCGTTCTGGGGCTGTTCGACCTATCCCAAGTGCAGAGCCGTTGAGAATATCGGTTCAACCTGACCAAGCGTATGATAGTGCGCTAAACACAGCCCGGCAGGCAGTTTCCCTTGACCTGCTCGCCTCTTTAGCTACGTTTGGTAGAAAGCTTTAAAAACTAACGTTCAATCAAGGCCGTATAAGATGGCCGTCTAAGGAGAGACTCTATGAACAGGGTGAAATGGAGCGGTATTGTTTTGTTTTTAATTGGTGTCGCCATGATTATTGTGGCATCTGTAAAGATAAACTCAGCCACCGCGGCTGAGCTGACTCCCCTCTCCCACGCCCAGCCCCACCGGGGCTGGCGATAAATCTACACCCTGGCTGATAACCCCCGGCTCAGTGCCGTGCGGTAAGACAGCCACGCTGGCAACAGCGCCAGCAGCGCCGCCAGCGCCAGTACCACCAACAGATAAATACCGGTGGAGGCGGTCATCGGCAGCGGGCCGATAAACAGGCCAAATTGCTGGCTGAGCAGTGGCCTTGCCAGGGTCAGGCTGCCTGCCAGTATGGCATAGCCCATCACCGCGCCCACCAGCGTAATCAGCACCGCTTCGATCTCAATCAGCAGCAGCACCACCCGGCTGGGCGCGCCAATGGCCCGGAGTACGGCGATTTCCCGCTCCCGCTCTCTGAGTGAGGCCAGCAGCATGGTCATCATGCCAAGCAGGCTGGCCACCAGTACCAGTGCCGCCACCAGAGATAACGCGCCCTGCACCATGCCCATCATTTCCCACAGCTGCGACAGGGCCACGCCGGGGATAATGCCCAGCAGTGCTTCGTCTTTAAACTGGTTCACCTGACGCTGGAACTGCAGCACTCCGATACGGGTTTTTAGGCCCACCAGTAACGCGGTAACCGAGTCCGGCTGGTGATGCTGATGGGCGTGCTCACTATGCTCCTGGTGTTTGGGCTCAGCGTCGTGATCATCATGATGGTCATGACTGTCATGCTTATGCTCGTCATGCTCGTGATGGTCCGCAGGCTTAGGCTTGGCGCCGATGCGCTGGCCGATTTTGGGCCGGGATGAGGTATCATGAATGGCGGCAATGGCGCCCAGATCCACATGCACCGTCTGGTCCACCGGCGTGCCCGTGGGCGACAGAATACCCACAATTTTCAGTGGATGGCCCTTATGCTGGGTAAAGCTCACCTCGCCGGTGCCGTGAGACAGTGTGATGCTCTCATTGAGCTTATATCCGAGTTTTTCGGCCACGGCCGCGCCCAGCACCACTTCCTGCTCGCTGGCAAAGGCCCTGCCCTGCGCAAATGCTAGCGGCTGCTTGTCGCCGTATTTAAAGCGCTCAAAGTAGGCCTCGCTGGTGCCCATCACCGCATAGCCTTTGTGGGAGTCGCCCAATGAAATGGGCACCATCCAGTCCACCTGTGGCGAGTCTTTCAGCGTCTCGACGGTCTGCCAGCTGATGTTGTTGGTGGGGTTACCGATGCGAAACACCGAGTACAGCAGCAGGTTCACCGGCCCGGTGCGCGGTCCCACGATCACATCCACCCCGGAGACGGTGCGGCCAAAACTGGCCTCCAGCTCGTTTTTCAGGTGGTCCACCCCCAGCAGAATAAACACACTCACGGCGATGGAAAAAGCAGTGAGAAAGGCGGTCAGTTTGCGATTCCAGAGACTGGCCCGTGCGATCTTCAGTAACATTACCGCCCCTCCACTTGATTGATTTCGGCCAGATTCTGGTGATGGTCAAAATGCCGCGCCAGATCTTTATCGTGGCTGACGAAGATCACCGTAGCATTGGACTGTTCGGCGCTGCTTAACAGCAATTCGATAAAGTGGTCACGCAGATCACTGTCGAGTGCCGAAGTGGGTTCATCGGCGATGATCAGCTCCGGCTTATTCAGCAGCGCCCGCACCACGGCCACACGCTGCTGCTGGCCTACGCTCAGATCGGAGGCCTTACGCTGAAGGATATCGTCGGTCAGCTCCAACCGTTCAATCAGGGTGTGACGCCAGTCTGCGTCGAGCTGACGACCGCCGCTGAAGCTGGCCGCCAGGGCGATATTGTCTTTAACGCTCAGATACGGCAGCAGGTTAAACTGCTGAAACACCATACCGATATGACGAGCCCGAAAACGGTCCCGTTTACCCGGACTCAACTGATTGATGGCGGTGCCCAATATCTTCACCTGCCCTGATTGCGGGGTCAGCACGCCGCACAGCAGATTCAGTAAGGTGGATTTGCCGGAGCCGGAGGGCCCGTATAAAAACAGGCTGTCGCCGCTGGTCAGCTGCCACTCGGGGATATCCAGCACCGGCGCTTGCTGCCAGGCAAAACGCACATCGGTCAGTTTTACCGCTACCGTCATTATCCGCCCTTCCTCAGTCAGTCCTGTGTCACTAAATCAATCAGCTTCTGGCCGATGACGTTGTTTTCCATCGATCCACGAAATGCCTCAGCGCCCTGCCCGTAGGCAAAAATCTGAATATCCCCGGCGCTGTGATTGAGCGAGGTCCAGCCGGTGATGGTGCGCTCGTTGATCATATCCCGCAGGCGCTGACGAATGATATCGCGCGAGCCGGTCCGGCGATCCCGAACCAGTTGCTTCACCTCTTTATCGGTCAGCTCAAAATCCACTGCGGCGGCCACCAGCTTCGGGGCCTGCTCAGGTTCGGCGGCCAGAATATCGTCCGCCAGTGTCACAATGGCCCGGTGTACCTGTTTTACGATAGCGGGTTTCCACTGCTTGGTATGATAGCCGCCCACACTCAGGCCTCCGGTCTCGTGATCGGCGGTGATCACCAGCAAGGTATTGGGGTGGGCATCCACATAGTCCTTGGCGGCCTGAACGCCATTGGCAAAGTCGGTCATCTCGTACATGGTACAGGCGATATCGTTATCATGGCTGCACCAGTCAATCATGCCGCCTTCGGCCATCAGGAAAAAGGGCTTGCCGGCATCATCGAGCAGGTCGGTGGCCTTGCTGACCATCGTCGCCAGTCGGGTCACGTCTTTATCGTCTGTGTCGACCACATAAGGCAGGTTCACCGGCGCAAACAGGCCCATCAATGGCAGACTGTTGGTCTTTTCCAATTCGGACCAATCGTCGATATAGGTGCCGCCCGCCTGTTTGAATTCCTCGGTCAGATCCCGGTCGTTGCGCACAAAGTAATCGGTACCACCACCCAACAACACATCAAACTTAAACTGGTCCTTAATTTTCTCATCCAGATAGTCATCGGCCAGTTCATGATAGTTACGGCGTGCCTCGTTATGAGCCAGGAAACTTGCTGGTGTGGCGTGGTTAACCTGTACCGTGCTGATAACGCCCGTTTGATAGCCACGCTCTTTGGCCAGCTCCAGCACGGTGGGAACGGGCTGCTTGTTGTTATCCACGGCAATGGCGCCATTGTAGGTTTTAATGCCCGCCGATAAGGCAGTGGCGCCAGCGGCAGAGTCGGTAATCAGGTAGTCATCGTCTGGTGTATTGCGGGACATGCCCACCAGCATCTCGTCCAGCACAGTTGGCCTGGCCGGCCGGCTCTCATCAGCAAAGTAACGATAGGCGGTGGTATGGGAGACCCCCATGCCATCGCCGATCATCAGGATGATATTGGGAGCTGGCTCAGCCTGGGCCACGGAGGCGGCGGCTAACGCCGAAAACAGGAATCTTTTTAGCATCTTACATCCAAAAGTAAGCAGAGAAACAAGGCTATCCTAGTGTAACCGCAGGCACAAAAAAAGCACCCGAAGGTGCTTTTTGTTTGCGATGGATGGCGCGATATTAACGACGCAGACCCAGACGCTTGATCAAATCGCTGTAGCGGTTCAGATCGTTTTTCTTCACATAGTCCAGTAGCTTACGACGACGGCTAACCATGCGCAGCAGACCACGACGAGAGTGGTGATCCTGCTTATGCTCACCGAAGTGGTTTTGCAGCTTGTTGATGTTGGCGCTCAGCAGCGCAACCTGAACTTCAGGAGAACCGGTATCGTTCTCGCCCTGACCGTATTCGGCAACAATTTGTGCAGTTTCTTGTTTCGTTAGTGACATAGCTTACTCCAATAGTGAGACAGGCCGATCACTAATTCAGCCTGTCGAAAAAGAGGCGGCATTATAACGACCCAGCGACAAAACACAAGCAAAACTGCCACTTATCGTCATAAAAGCCACCGATTGCCTTAACTGAAACACACCTCCCCAGCCCTTACGGGGCAAGGGCTTAAGAAAATTTAAGAACTTTTAAGAGGCTATTCAGGCACCTTAAGCCGGGCTTTTCTATGCTGCGTGACGTTCGATTTTGAAAGCTAAAAGGACGACCCATGAATTTGCTTGCTAACAGCCATAAAAATCCGATTGCGGTGATTGTGGTGTTTTTGATCCTTGGCATTTTAGGTGCCACTGCGCTGACGCAGCTACCTGTCCAACTCACGCCCAATATTGAGCGCCCTCAAATCACGGTGGTGAATTTCTGGCGCTCCGCCGCCCCGGAGGAAATGGAGTCTGAGATTGTGCAGCCCCAGGAGGAAGTGTTGCAGTCGGTAGTCGGAGTTGAAAAACTCAGCTCCACCATCCGCGCCGGGCTTGCTTATACCACCATTGAGTTTGCCATCGATGCCAATATGCAGCAGGCCTTTATCGATGTGGTCAGCGCTATTAATCAGGCTCCGGGCCGGCCCCGTGAGGCCGCCGAGCCACAAATTGTGCTCGGTCAACTGGACATGGGTTTCTCAACACTGCTGATCCAGAACCTGAGCGAAGATGGCAACAAGGATTTCAGTGCTTACCAGGAAATGATCAAGCAAAACGTTGCGCCTCGCCTGCGGACCATTGAAGGCATCACCGACGTGAATCTGAACAGTTATCTGGAGGGCGAATTACAGATTACCGTCGACCCCTACCGCATGGCAGCCCTGGGGTTGTCCTTGTCACAGCTGATGCAAAATATCGCCAATGCCAGGGACGTCTCTGGCGGCTTTGCCGAGGTTGGTCGTCGCGAGTACACCGTGCGCTATAACGGCCAGTACAGCACCGAGGAATTTGGCAATATGGTGGTCGCCTACAACGACGGCCGGCCGGTGTACTTGCAGGAAGTGGCAACCGTCACTAAGGGCTATCGTGAACAGCGTAATTTTGCCTACCGCAACAACCAGCCCGCCTTTTACATTACTCTCAGTGCGGCAAAGAACGCCAACACCATTGCCATTATGGATGAACTGAAACAGCGCGTTGGGCAAATCAATGAGCAGATTCTGGCGCCGCACGATCTCAATCTGGTACTGAGCTTTGATCCGTCAACACACATCAAGCGAGCCATTGAGCTGGTCAAAGGCAACCTCGGGATCGGCATTATCCTGGCGATGCTGATGCTCTATGCCATGCTGCGCGGCGTGACCGCCACGCTGCTTATCGGCATTACGATCCCGGTTTCGTTGCTAGCCGCAATCTGGGGGCTGTCGCTGATGGACCGCAGCCTGAATATCATCTCCCTGGCAGGTCTGGCCTTCTCAACCGGCATGGTGCTTGACGCCGCAATTGTGGTGCAAGAAAACATCGTGCGGCTGAGAAGGTCCGGGCTTCCCCTTACCGATGCGGCAATTCAGGGCACCCGAGAGGTTGTCCCTGCCCTGTTTGCCTCAACGCTGACCACCATTGCCATCTTTACCCCCATCATCTTTATGCAGGGCGTCGAGGGGCAGCTGTTTATGGATCTGGCCCTGACCATGACCTTCTCGGTGGGCGCCTCCCTGCTCGCGGCCACGCTGTTACTGCCGGTTGTGGCGGTAATGGCACTGAGACGGGATACAGGCAACAAATCGACCGATGTCTTCTGGCAAAGGCTGGCCGGGTTGTATCAGCGGCTGATGAACACCCGCTTAAAGCAAGCGATTGCCTTTGTCGCGCTGCTGCCAGGGGCCCTGATGATCATCGCCTTAATGATGCCGCGTGCAGACTTCCTTCCTGAAGCCAAGTGGGAGGGCATCATTACCGTATTTAATGTCCCCCCGGGCGCCAACTATGCGGTTCTGGAGAAGGAGATCGGTCAGCTGTTGATAAATCGTCTTGAGCCCTATCGCACGGGTGGCAAAAAGCCGGCCATCCGGGATTACAACATTGCCATGAGCGCGGGGGGACGCGTGTTATTCATCTATCCCAAAGACCCGGCCAAAGTTAAAGACGTGCTAAGACTGCTCAATGAAGAGATTCTGGTCGGGCTGCCAGACACCCAGGCCTTTTCCTTCCAGCAGTCACTACTGAGTATGCGTACCGGTGGCAGTCGCACCGTCTATATGAACTTCAGCGGCGATATTAATCAAACCACGCGCCTGGTGGCCAAGCGGGCCATGGGCCGAATTCAGGACACATTGGCGGGTTCTGTAGTCCGGCCGTTACCCGGCCTGTCCGACAAGCAGCCTGAGCTGAGTGTTGTGCCCGATGATTATGCTCTGGCCCAGTCCGGGGTCACGCGCGCCGATATCGGCAACGCCGTACGGGTACTGACAGACGGGGCTTATGCCGGTGAATATTACGATGGCGACCGTCGTCTTGACATCATTTTAAAAGGGCAGGCCTGGAATACGCCGGAGCAACTTTCCGCTATGCCCATTTATACCCCCGCAGCCGGTGTCAAAACACTGGATCAACTCACGACTCAGCAGCGCACAGTGGGTCCCGTAAGTCTGCGCCATGTTAATGGTCAGCGGGCCCTGACTCTGGCCATTACGCCCCCGGGCAATATTCCGCTTGAAGACGTCATCAGCCGTTTGCGTGACATTATCGGCGAGATCCAGCCAGAACTGGGTGGTCAGGCGTTTATCTCTCTCAGTGGCGGTTCGGATAATCTCAAAGACACCATCAGCACGATGTCGGCGAATTTTGGCTTCGCCATCCTGATTCTGTTCTTACTGATGATGGCGCTGTTTCGCTCTGCGGTGGATAGCCTGTTGGTGCTGCTGTCCACGCCCGTCGCTCTGGCCGGTGGCGTGCTGGCGCTGAGCATCCTTAACCTGTTTACGCATCAGGCGCTGGATTTACTGACCATGATCGGCTTTGTGATCCTCATGGGACTGGTGGTCAATAACGCCATCTTATTGGTGGACAAGACCCGCCGGGCTCAGTCGCAGGGCGCGAGCCTCAACGACGCCATCAGCGAGGCCGTTCGCACACGTATCCGTCCCATTTACATGAGTACCCTGACCTCGGTCATTGGCATGCTGCCGCTGGCGGTGATTCCCGGCATTGGCAGTGAAATCTATCGAGGGTTGGCGGTCGTGATTGTCGGCGGCATGCTCGCCAGCACCCTGTTTATGGTTATCCATATCGCTGTTCTGCTGTCTGTCACCGGACAGCTCACCACATTTACGCGTCGTAAGCCGACGCCCAATACTGTTACCCAATCATAAGGAAGTCACCATGAAAAAACTTATCTATTGCTTTACTGCGCTGTTATTTATTCAGTGGCCCCTGGACGTTCAGGCCAAAGAACCTGCGGCCCCCGTGGTGTCGGTAGTGCCGGTAGCGACTCAACACCTGAGCCCGTCAGTCAAGGTCACAGGACAGGTACAAAGCCGCCTTAAGTCGGATATTTCCGCTGGCGTCAGCGGCAAACTGACCTGGGTTGTGGAACCCGGCAACCAGGTCCGTCAGGGCGATGTCTTGGCCCGGCTTGAAACCCAACCCTGGCAAAACAAGGTGCGCCAGCTGGAACTAAAGATTCAACGCAAAACCATTACCATCAACAAACTGAAAGGTGATTTAGAACGCATGCAGGAATTGCATCACCAGTCGGCTATTTCTCAGCGGGACCTGGACAACCAGTCGGCCGACCTGGCACTGGCTGAGACTGATCTGGAATTACTCAGGGTCGAACTGGACGATGCCAAGGACAAGCTGAGTAAGACTCAGGTGGTGGCGCCGTTTTCAGGCGTCGTTGCTAAGCGCTACCGTCAGGAGGGTCAGGATGTAACCGCCGCTCACGCGATCGTGTATTTGATCAACACTCAAAAGCTTGAGGTGCGGGTCAATGGTCCTTTGGCTTATGCGGATTTTCCCCGTGCTCAGGGCGCCATGACCGTGCACTTCAATAAGGGAGAGACTCGCTTTCCCCTGCGGTCCATCGTGCCGGTCAGCGACGAGCGCTCGCAAACCTTCAGTGCTTATCTGGAAATCCCTGAAGCCGACGCCGGTCAGTTTTATGTGGGCCAGCTGGTGAGTGTGGACCTGCCCAGCGCCTCCCCCGAGCTGAACGCGGTCGTGCCAAGAGATTCATTGATTGTCGGCAAAGAACGGACTCAGGTCTATGTGCTGGATCAGGACGGCAAAGCGAAAGCGGTAGATGTTGAGGTGATAGCCGGTCAGGGTGATAAAGTCAGTGTTAAGGGCAATTTGTCAGAGGGGCAGCGGGTGGTCGTGCGCGGCGGTGAAACGCTGTCGGATGGGCAGCTCGTGCGCGTTCTCACCGCCGAGGAATTCCCTCTGTCGACGATCGCCAGTTAAGCACTGGGGATCTGCTCTAACAGTTCGGCAAAGCCCGGAAAGCCAAAGAGCGACTGATAAAGTGGGTCCACCGGCACCAGTAGTACAGTGGACTGCTTCTGTGCCACGGCCGTTCTAAGCCAGTCGAGTGCCGCGGCCTTGTCGCCCGCTAAAATGGCATAGCGGGCGAGTGCCAGCGGTGGCCGGTAGTGACCGACGTTTTCGGGCAACTCCTGCTCAAGAAAGTGCCTGAAAACCGCCGTCAGCCCGCCTTCATGATACACACGCTCCACCGTCTTAATCCGCAGCTCATCAAACCCCGCTTCAGCCATCAAGACCTTCAGCTTCCTGAATGCGGTTGCTTCCTTACCCTGCATTAATGCGACCCGATGGGCCATAACATGATGACCCCGGCTGTCCACCTCTGAATTGATCAATCGCTGCACTTCCGCCATCGCGAGGTCATACTCGCGCTGCATAAAGTGTACAAAGGTCATATTCACAAACCGATAGTAACTGGGGTTAATGGCCCTAAGCCGATCCAGCTGCTCCCGGGCCTGCTCAAACTTTCCCTGAGTAATCAGAAACTCGCTGTAGGTCAGATAATTAGTGGGCTCATCGGGACCGTATTTCAGTGCGTTTAGGTAGGCGCTGTCGGCGCTTTCAAAATCCCAGTCGGCCAGGAATCGGATGGTTGCCAGCATCAACCAGGCTTCATCATTTTCAGGATCTTTTTCTAAAACATGCTCGGCCAGTGCCCGAATCTCATCCTTGTACAACTGCAGACTGGCAAAACTGGTTTGCGTATGGCTTAACTCAAATTTCGCTCTGGCGATGCCCATGTAGGCGGGTAAATAGTCAGGGTGGCGCTCTAAGACATTACGATAAGTGACGATGGCCTGTTTCAGTTGAGCGCCATCGTTACTCTCTAATGCCTGCCCGGCCACCTCCAACTGCTGGCGAAACGACTCCGACAGCGTCACTGTCTCTGCTTTTTGAGAGTCGACGGGCGTACTCTCTGCAGGCCACCAAAACCACGCAGGGGCCACTAAAGCCACTAAAAAGAGCAGTACTGCACTCGTCCTTTTGACGGAAGACGGGGATTCATTCACCTGGGAAACGGGTTCAGATTGGGCGTTGGCATCTTCTGCCGACTCGGAATCGAAACACTGGGTCTGTGGCAACCACTGGTAGCCAACGCCGCTGATGGTCTTTATATAGATGGGCTGATGACGGTCATCGCCCAGCGCCTTTCTGAGCTTACTGACTGCCACCGAAAGGCTGTCTTCGTTGACGACACGATCCGGCCATAACTGTTCGAGTAACTCAGACTTTCTAATCACCCGGCCATCAGAGCGACAGAACAACTCCAACAGTTGGCTAACCTTTTGTTCTAACGGTTGCGGATATCCGTTCTGACTGAGGGTATTTTGCTTAGCATTAAAGGTTTTATCGGAAAATTGATACTGCCCTGTCACAGCACCGGCTCCCTTGAGTTCGCAGGTCTAGTAGCAGGACAGTATCTATCAGCCCATAAAGAATGGCAAATCAGCACGTTAGTCTGTGTTAGAAATCGCGTACAACCAGTCTCTGGGGTGACAGCCGCCCTTTGCTGACCAGGCCCACACCGACAAATTCACCACTCAGGTAAACCCGGGTTTGGCCGTCGATGTCAGTGTCGGCATTGATCGAGTTTCCGTTTAAGAAGTAGCGGGCCCGTTCTTCGCTGATGCTCAGCTCGGGCAAACGTTTCACTGTGCTGTCCATGGGCAGAAGATGCGCATCCAGTGGCTGCCAGTTACCGGTTTCCCGTGGCTGGTGCTGGTCGGCAAGCTGCTGTAACTGCTCGATGGTGACCATTTTGTTCACCGGATAATCGGCCACAGCCGTGCGATGCAAGCGGGTCACGTAGGCCCCACAGCCCAGGTTCTGACCTAGGTCATCCACCAGTGAGCGGATGTAGGTCCCCTTGGAGCAGTGCACTTCCAGATCCAGCTCATCACCGTCCAACCGGGTGATGTCGATGCTGAAAATGGTGATGGGCCGCGCTTCTCTGGGGACTTCGATACCCTGACGGGCATAGGTATACAAGGGTTTACCCTGATACTTCAGGGCCGAGAACATGGACGGCACCTGCTCACTGTCGCCGGCAAACGCTTCTACCGCCTCGCGGATTTGTGCCTCGCTGACATCCACCGGCTTGCGCTCGACCACCTCACCATCAGCATCGGAGGTGGTGGTGCGAATGCCCAGCTTTGCCGTAACCGAGTAGCGCTTGTCCGCATCCAGCAGAAACTGGGAAAACTTGGTGGCCTCACCCAGGCAAATGGGCAACATGCCGGTCGCCAGCGGGTCCAGGGCTCCGGTGTGACCGGCCTTGGCGGCGTGGAAGATACCGCGCACCTTTTGCAGGGCCTGATTGGATGACCACTCAAGCGGTTTATCGAGTAAGACTACGCCGTGAATATCACGGCCTTTACGTCGCTTGGCCACCTGACTTAAGACTCCTCAGACTCTTCGGCATCCGGGTCGCGACCAGCCTTGCGGGCCCGTTCACGATCTTCCTCGACGGTTTTCGATACCAGGCTGGAAATACGCACACCCTCGGTCAGACTGGTGTCCTGCAAAAAGCGCAGAGCCGGTACCGTGCGGCTGGTTAAACGCTTTGACAGCAGGCTGCGAATAAAACCTTTGTTTTCTTCCAAAATCGCCAGCTGCTCTTTGACTTTCTCGTCGTCGCTTTCGAACAGCGTCACATAGATCTTGGCATGGGCCAGATCTTTGCTGACCTCGGCACCGGAGACGGTCACCAGACCCAAACGAGGGTCACGGTCTTTCATCTCAAACTGTAAAATACTGGCCACTTCCTGATGCACCACCTGGGCGACGCGGTCGGTACGGGAAAATTCTCTTGCCATCTTTGACTCCAGACAGAAACGGAGGCCTTACGCCCCCGTTTAATTCTACTATTAGCTTGTGGTGGCGTTAATTAAAGCTCGCGCTTCACTTCCACCACTTCGAAGACCTCAATCTGGTCGCCGACTTTGACGTCATTGTAGTTCTTAACGCCGATACCGCATTCCATGCCTTTCTTCACATCCTGGACATCGTCCTTAAAGCGGCGCAGTGACTCCAGTTCACCTTCGTAGATCACCACGTTATCGCGCAATACACGGATGGGGGCACTGCGTTTAACCACACCTTCGGTGACCATACAACCGGCGATGGCGCCAATCTTGGGTGACTTGAACACGTCCCGCACTTCGGCCAGACCAATGATCTGTTGTTTGAAGTCGGGCGACAGCATACCGCTCATGGCCGCTTTCACTTCGTCGATAAGATCATAGATGACGCTGTAGTAACGCAGGTCGATGTCTTCGTTCTCAATGGCCTTACGGGCCGAAGCATCGGCACGCACGTTAAAGCCGACAATGATGGCGCCGGACGCCGAGGCCAACGAGGCGTCGGTTTCGGTGATACCACCCACACCACTGCCCACGATGTTGACTTTCACTTCGTCGGTCGACAGCTTGGCCAGAGATTCGGCAATGGCTTCCACCGAGCCTTGTACGTCAGCTTTCAGTACCACGTTCAGCTCATGAACATCACCGGATTCCATATCGGCAAACATGTTCTCCAGCTTGGCTTTCTGCTGTTTCGCCAGCTTAAGCTCACGCTGCTTTTGACGACGGTGATCGGCCACTTCACGGGCTTTCTTGTCGTCTTTCACAACCAGAGCGTCATCACCGGCGGACGGCACACCCGACAGACCTAAGATTTCGACCGGCGTAGACGGACCCGCTACTTTAACTTCATTGCCACTCTCGTCACGCATGGCGCGAACACGGCCATACTCGAAGCCACATAGCAGGATATCGCCAGCATTCAGCTGCCCTTCCTGAACCAGGATGGAGGCAACCGGCCCACGGCCTTTATCCAGGCGCGACTCGATAACAATACCCTTGGCCGGGCCTTCGGCGACGGCTTTCAGATCTAACACTTCCGATTGCAGAGTAATGGCTTCCAGCAGCCCATCAATGCCCATACCGGTCTTGGCGGAGACATTCACAAACTGGTGCTCGCCACCCCATTCTTCGGAGATGACTTCCATCTGGGACAGCTCGGTCTTAACACGATCCGGGTCTGCACCCTCTTTATCCATCTTGTTCACCGCCACAATCAGCGGTACGCCAGCAGCACGAGCGTGCTGGATGGCTTCTTTGGTCTGTGGCATTACGCCGTCATCGGCAGCCACGACCAGCACAACGATATCAGTCGCGGTGGCACCACGAGCACGCATGGCGGTAAAGGCCGCGTGTCCGGGTGTATCCAGGAAGGTCACCTTGCCGTTTTCAGTATCGACGCTATAAGCACCAATGTGCTGAGTAATACCGCCGGCTTCGCCGGAGGCTACCTTGGCGCGACGAATGTAGTCGAGCAGCGAGGTTTTACCATGGTCGACGTGACCCATGATGGTGACCACCGGCGCACGGTTGATCGCCTCACCTTCGTTCGACTCGGTCAGCAGCTCATCTTCCAGCGCGTTGTCATTGACCAGCTCATATTTATGACCCAACTCTTCCACCACCAACACGGCAGTGTCTTGATCCAGCACCTGGTTAATCGTGACCATCTCACCCATTTTCATCATCACTTTGATGACCTGAGTGGCTTTGATGGCCAGTTTATTTGCAAGGTCGGCAACGGTGATGGTTTCACCCAGCTTCACCACTTTTTCAACGGGCTGGGCGGGTTTCTTAAATCCGTGCATTAAATCGGCACCTGCATTTTTCTTTTTCTTGGGTTTACGGCGGCGTGTAGACGTTCGCTCGTACTGCATATCTTCCTCGTCTTCTGCCTCCTGGGCATAACGATTGGAATGCATATGCACTTCTTCCGCCTCCTGTTTACGGCGGCGCTCTTCTTCTTCTTTCCAGCGACGTTCGTTCTCTTCCGCCAACTTACGGGCTTGCTCTTCCGCTTCCTTGGCTTCCTGCTCAAGCTTGCGCTTGGCTTCTTCTTCCTGCTGCTTACGCAGGGCTTCGGCCTCTTCTTCGGCCTTCTGGCGGGCGGCAAGCTGCTCAGGGGTCAGACTCTCTTCTTCCTGTTTACGCTTTTCCGCTTCGGCCTTGGCGCGAGCGCGCTCTTCCTCGGCCTTACGCTTGATTTCCGCTTCTTTCTTGGCCCGTTCTTCGGCCTGACGCTTGGCCTCGGCTTCCGCTTTGCGCTTGGCTTCTTCCCGTTCTTTCTCAATACGGGCTTGTTCCTCAGCCTGACGCTTGGCCTCTTCCTCGGCACGTTGCTTCTCTTCAATCTCCGAGCGTTTCACGTAGGTGCGTTTCTTGCGCACTTCTACCTTCACCGCCTTGGACTTACCCGATGAGTTCACATTCAGGGTACTGGTGGTACGACGTTTCAGCGTCATACGCTTGGGCTCGGCGCCCTTGTCGTTACCGTGCTGTTTGCTTAAATGATCCAGCAACTGGCGCTTTTCATCTTCATTGACCTGATCGTTAGGTCCTTTCTTGATGCCCGCGTCAGCAAACTGCTTCACCAAACGGTCAACCGATGTGCCAATATCACCGGCAAGTTTTTCTACGGATACTTCTGCCATGTGTCGTTGTTCCTCCCGTTGACCTTATTCTTCATTAAACCAAACGATGTTGCGGGCTGCCATGATCAGCTCAGCGGCTTTCTCTTCGCTCAGATCTTCAATATCGCTGATGTCATCCACCCCTTGCTCGGCAAGACTTTCCAGATCGATTACGCCCCGGCTGGCCAACTGATAGGCCAGGTGCTTATCGATCCCTTCCAGATTCAACAGCTCTTCTTTCGGTTCATTGCCTTCCAGGGACTCCTCACTGGCCAGTGCCTGAGTGGTCAGGAAGGCTCGCGCCCGCTCGCGCAGCTCTTCAATCATGTCTTCATCCAGCCCTTCAATCACTTCCAGCTCGCTGCTGGGTACATAGGCGATTTCTTCCAGGGTGGTGAAGCCTTCCTCTGCCAGCACAGCGGCAAATTCTTCGTCGATATCCAGCGCAGTAACAAACTTGTCGATAATCTTGCTGGTTTCTTCTTCGTGCTTGGCATTCAGGTCTGCCACTGTCATCACATTCAGCTCCCAGCCGGTCAACTGACTGGCTAAGCGAACATTCTGACCGTTACGACCAATGGCCTGTGCCAGGTTGTCGTCTTCGACTGCGACGTCCATGGTGTGGTTGTCTTCATCCACAATGATGGACGCTACTTCGGCCGGAGCCATGGCGTTAATCACAAACTGGGCCGGGTTTTCATCCCATAAGACAATGTCCACGCGCTCACCGCCCAGTTCACCGGAAACGGCCTGTACCCGAGAACCACGCATGCCCACACAGGCACCAACAGGGTCCAGACGCTTGTCATTGGTCTTAACCGCAATCTTAGCTCGCGAGCCTGGATCGCGCGCTGCAGAGCGAATCTCCAGCACTTCTTCGGCGATTTCCGGCACCTCGATGCGGAACAACTCCACCAGCATATCCGGGTGAGTTCGGCTGATAAACAACTGAGCACCACGGGCTTCCGGGCGGATAGTGAACAGCAAGCCACGCACCCGGTCACCGGGGCGGAATGTTTCGCGAGGCAGCATGTCTTCACGGAAGATCACACCCTCGGCGTTGTTGCCCAGGTCGACAATGATGTTGTCGCGGTTCACTTTTTTCACCGTGCCGGTAATCAACTCACCCACACGGTCTTCGTATTCGGCCAGTACCTGGGCCCGCTCCGCTTCGCGCACCTTCTGCACGATAACCTGCTTGGCGGTTTGGGTGGTGATACGGTCAAAAGCGATTGATTCAATCTGCTCTTCAACATAATCACCCACTTGTACATCCGGTTCATCGATTTGTGCCGCTGACAGCGTCAGCTCCGCGTACGGGTTTTCCTGCGGCTGATCATCGGGAATCACCAACCAGCGACGGTAGGTATCAAAATCGCCCGTTTCCTCGTCGATGTCCACACGCACTTCGATGTCACCGTGGTTCTTCTTCTTGGTGGCACTTGCAATGGCGTATTCCAACGCTTCAAAAATCTTTTCCCGTGGGACTTGCTTCTCGTTGGATACCGCTTCAGCCACTAATAGAATTTCTTTATTCATGCCCTGTTGCCTCACTAAACCGTCACTAAAGAAGTCGGTTACTTCTTAAGTTCACTCATTGTCCCTCGACTAGTCGAAAACGGGAACCAGATTGCCTTTTTCGATATTGTCGATGACCAGCTCAAAGGTCTCGCCATCCACCTCGATCGTTAAGATGCCGTCTTCAACACTCAGCACCTTACCCTTAAATTTGCGTCTGTTGTCCATTGGCGTGCGCAGCCTTACCGATACGGTTTCCCCGATCACGGCCGCATAATGCTCAGCCTTAAATAAGGGACGATCCATTCCCGGCGACGACACCTCAAGGTTATACTCGGTGTTGATGGGATCTTCCACGTCCAAAATAGCACTGACCTGATGACTCACATCGGCGCAGTTATCTACCGAGATGCCGTTAGCATGGTCGATGTAAATCCTTAGCGTCGAGTGTTTGCCCGCCGCCACAAACTCTACCCCCAACAATTCGAAGCCCAGGGCTTCAACCGCAGGAGTCAGCATGTCGGTCAGGGTTTGTTCGATTCTTGCCAAAACCAAGCTCCAAATACAAAAAAAGGGCGTAAACGCCCAGACCTCATTTCGGGTTGCCCCGTTAGACTGTCAGCCCCGATGCCTGGCATCGGCGCAGTTTCTGAGGAATAACAAAAAGCCCCGTACAAGCGGGGCTTTTTATCTCTGGACCCTTGTCCACTATACTACCTTGAATCCGGCGCATTGCCCAATTCATAAAAGTGGTTGCGGGAGCTGGATTTGAACCAACGACCTTCGGGTTATGAGCCCGACGAGCTACCAGACTGCTCCATCCCGCGTCAGAAACTTGCTCTTGCTGCGTCGCTGTTTAGCGCCTCGCCTCAAGATGGTGCGTATTATACATAGCCTTTGAGGTCACGCAAGGGCTATTATGAATTTTTCATTAAACACGTGCACACTTGGTTATTTCGCACTCAGATCGTGCAAAACACCGTCATAATTGACATTTTTTAAACGGTTTTGTTCCCTTCTAATTTAGACAGACTCCCGGGTTGCACATAGACTTACTCCCACAGTGGCGGTCTTGGAGTACTAAATTATCACTTTGGGATACGGACAATCATGAACATTAAGCCGGATGCCAGCCAATCCCCTTATTGGCGACCACTCATCGCGCTCGTCATTATTCTGAGTGTTAGCGCGACGGTGTATGCACTTTTGCAACATGCCGACTCGTTGACTCAATCTTCTGCCCGGATCAACGTCACCCCTTTTGAGCATGCCCCCACCTCAAAAACGGCCACAAACCATCCCATTCCGTTGAATGGTCCGGTTGCCGGGCCTGAATTCGGGCCCAAAGCCACCTGGTACCGGTTGGATGTCACACTCCCAAAACCCGATAGCGATTGGGTGTTACTGCTCGATAATCCAATGATTGATGCCCTTGATGTGTATCAGGTAGATAATGGTCACGTCATCAACAGTTATTTTCTGGGTGATTTGCGGGCCCAGCCAGATCTCAAACATGCCCTGCCCCATGTAACGTTCCGAGCGTCAGGACAGTCGGCGCAGTTCATTGTGCGAAGCCAGACTCAGGGAGCGCCTTATATTCCTTTTGTGGTTTTTAGTCAGACCGACTTTACGCTCTACGCGCACCTGATCTTCTTCCTATGGGGAGGGTTTGTCTGCATTGTTCTGGTAACAGCGGTTTACAACCTGATTCTTTTTGTCGGGAGTCGAGACAAGTTATACCTGATTTATACCGGTTATGTGCTGGCAGTGATGATCACACTGGGCGTGGTCCACGGCTTTGCCCATTTTCTATTCCCCGACAACGCCTACCACCTGTTAGCCCGGCACACTATCTCCACTTATTATCTCACCGCGTTTTTCAGTCTCTGGTTCGCTTTACTTTATTTACGCTACAACACAGACACTAACCCTGCGCTATACAAATTAGGGAAAACCTTCGCATTTTTATTGCTTGGCGGTGCCATCCTCACAGCCCCTCTGGCAGAGTATCAGTCGGCACAACTGTTCTTCGGAGTGCAGCTATTGCTCTACCTGTTTGCCCTTTATTTGATGGCGCGAAAGCTAAAAAAAGAGTTCCAATGGGCTCGCTACTACTTCATTTCCTGGCTGCCGCTGTATATAGGCGCGGCTATCGGTCCATTGATGATGTCCGGCTATCTTGAATACAGCTTTTGGAGTCGTCATGCGTTGCTTCTTGGCGTCATGTTCGAGATCACTTTTATGTCCATGGCGCTGGCCGACAGGTTGCGCCATTACCAACATGAACATCTTCGCCTGGCGACTCATGATCCGGAGTCTCAACTGCCTAACCAGTCTTTTCTGGCTTTTTCGTTGCAAACCGATGTCGCAGAGAAAACACAGCCGTTAACCTTAATCATGGTCGAGTTGACCAACATTCAAGCGATCCAGCCTTATATCACCCGGCAAGGCTTTATGGAACTTCAGGAGCGTTTGAAACGTCATCTGGAAAGTCAGCTTCAGGGAATGGGCATTGCACTCTATCCCCTTCGTCTCGGGCGAGAGCATTCATTAAGTGTCCTGTTGAGACACGATGTGCTGGCGTTTATCGGCATGGGGCATATTGATCACCACGCCAGCATACTGACACAACAAGCCGATAAACTCTCTTTGCAGCAAACCATCGATGATCTTAATGTTAATATCAAGGCGGTCACGGGTGTGGCAGAGTTCAACGCACAAGGCGACAAAATCGAGCAAAGTATCAATGCAGGCTATCAGGCGATTGAAAAAGCTCACGAGCAGCGAACTCAGATGGCGGCGTACTATGCAGAATCTGCTCAGTTTTATGAGCGACAAATCATTCTCGCCAGTGAACTGTCCAAGGCTCTGTCCAATGAGCAGTTTTGCTTATATTACCAGCCTCAGGTCGAATTAGAATCACTGCGTATCTATGGTGCAGAAGCGCTTATTCGTTGGCATCATCCTAGTCTTGGCTGGATTTATCCCGATCAGTTTATTCCCATCGCGGAAGCAACCGGCATGATCACACCACTCACTCGCTGGGTGATTCGCCAGAGCCTGACTGACCTGGAGGACATGGCCTCAACCACCCCATCCTTATCCGTCAATGTATCAACGCAGGACGTGTGCAACGAGACATTCTGCGACTTCCTGGATGGCGTAATGACTGCCAGATCTGTCTCTGTCACTTCCCGTCTGACACTGGAAGTGACAGAGACAACCAACATCACCGAAGCTGAACAGTTTGAGCGCAACCTACAGCGGATCAAGTCAATGGGCGTTAACGTCGCCATTGATGATTTTGGTACCGCTTACGCCTCACTACAGTACATCAGCTCCCACGGTTTCGATAAACTGAAGCTGGATAAGGCTTTTATTCTCAACCTTGCCACCTCCCAAAAGAATCAAATGATCACCAAAGCCACCGTCAGCATGGCCAAGAGCCTCAAGATTGAGCTTGTCGCCGAAGGTATTGAAGACGAGCAAACCGTCAACCTGCTCGTCTCAATGGGATGCCTTATTGGTCAGGGCTATTATTTTGCCCGCCCTATGCCCAAAAACGACTATCTGGTTTGGGTAGATAGCATCACAGCGCCCGCCGGTACCGACGCGTAAGCCGGGCTAAACGCAGCTGGTCTGTTATCAACGAAAACAGCGGTCCAATCTGTCGCTTGGGTAATTTGCCATCGCTCATGCGCCTTAGCTGGCGACGCACCATGGCCATGGTTGCAAGACCACTTAGGGTCTTGTCTCTAAAATCAGCCTTAGGCACGGGCGATGCGTACTCGTCTTGCAGCCAGCGTACCGGTAAGTCCGGTGTTTGAGCGAGAGCACTGGCAATCCCCACCAGGCTCACCCCCGATGCCAATACCGCCGCGGCAGTTGCACGTTGGGTTATGCCACCTGTGGTCATCAGTGGCATTCGGGCCACATCCAGCATCTGAGTCGCGAACTCCAGAAAGTAAGCCTCACGGGCCAGCGTACGGTCATCGGCGCTACGCCCCTGCATGGCCGGTGCCTCATAACTGCCACCAGAGAGTTCGATAAAATCCATTCCCATGTCGTTGAGCATTGCAATGACGGCTTTAGCGTCTTTTACATCAAAACCACCGCGCTGAAAGTCGGCAGAATTCAGCTTCACCGAAAGGGAGAACTCTGGGCTCACCGACTGCTTTACGGCCTTAATCACTTCCAACAGTAGCCGGGCACGGTTTTCCAGACTTCCTCCCCAGCGATCCTGACGGACGTTGGTCAGTGGCGACAGAAACTGTGCCAGCAGATAGCCGTGTGCGGCGTGAATCTGCACGCCGTCAAACCCGGCTTGTTCGGCGCGCCAAGCGGTGACTGAAAAGCGCTCTATCACTTCCTGAATATCCGTCTCAGACATGGCTCGGGGCTTGGCAAACAACCCGGAGTGCTTACCCATACTCAGAGGTACATCCGACGCTGACCATGCTTTTCCGCCCATTTTGGCAAACACCTGTCGGCCCGGATGATTAATCTGCATCACAATTTTGCCGCCCTTGGTGTGCACGCAACGAGCCCAATTTTTAAAGGGCTCGAGATCGCTACCGGCTTCCAACGCCACACCACCCGGGCCAGTCATGGCCAGACGATCGATCATCACATTCCCGGTAATCAGTAATCCAGCCCCTCCCTGTGCCCATTGTTCATATAACCGAAACAACGGCGGCCCGGGCAACCGATTCGCTTCGGCCAGGTTTTCTTCCATGGCGGCTTTGACGATGGGGTTTGCCAGGGTAAGTCCGCTCGGCAAGGTCAAGGATTGGGAAATAAATTCATTCATAATGACTACCTGATTAATGACACTGAGCCTAAACTAACATTAAAGTTAACTTTAACCTCAAGGTGCTTTATGCAAATCGGTCAACTGGCCCGACTAACCGGCTTACCCGCCAGCACTCTGCGTTTTTATGAGCAGAAAGGATTATTGCAACCTCACGGGAGATCAGAAGGCGGCTACCGACAATACGATGAATCAGCCGTCGCCCGAATTCAGATGATTCAGTTTGGACAGAGTCTGGGGTTTAAGCTGGATGAACTGGTCAGCCTGATGCAGGACAATCAGGACTGGCAGCACGACACGTTGCTTGCCAGACTGGATGAGAAGCTCGACGATGCTCAAAACCTCATCACTCAGTTAAAGCAAAAGCGCCGCCAGCTAATGAACTTAAGGCAAACTCTGGTGAGTCACTGGGATGCCGGAGAGTGCTTGTCTACCGAACAATTGCAAGACCTGATAGGCGATGCCTGAACCGAAAACCCGCAGTAAGTTGCCTTCTGGGTTAACAAAAGGTTAAGTTAAGGTTATGAAAACAGTCCACATTCAGGGAATACCGACATCGTGCTCACCAAGTATATTCGCCTGATCGCCACGCGCAGTTTTAAAGAGCAATTATTGCTGACCATCAGCGTCATTGGCATGCTCGGGATCGGGGCTATCATACCGGTCCGCATTCTTGAGCAGCACTGGCCGATGGTAATGCTAGACAGCACACTGGTGCTACTGTTTGCCCTGTTTACCTATCTGGTCTGGCATCAGCGTTTTTTAAACCCGTTAAGCTACCTTATTGCCACCGTCATTTTAGTGGGCACAACCGCGACGGCATTCTTACAGGGCTACCCACAAGTATTCTGGCTATTTCCCGCGATCACCGCTGTGTTTGTGATCCTAAGCGCTCGGGATGCTCTTATTGGCATTACAATTACTTTTGTGGTGATGGCCTTTCCTCTCAGCGACAACATGACGCCCTCGGAGCTGATTACCTATTTTCTGACGCTCGTCACCACCAGCATCTTTATGTTTTTATTTTCCCGTCAACTTTTATCCCAACACGAGAAGCTCGAGCGCCTGGCCCATCTTGACCCACTGACAGAAATTGGCAACCGCCGGGCCTTTGAGCAGCAAGCCAAGACTCAGATGGCCATGTACCAACGTTCTGAAACGCCACTGTCTCTTATTATCTTTGATATTGACGATTTTAAGGATGTCAATGACAGGCTAGGTCACGAAGAGGGTGATCGGGTGTTGCTGGCCGTGACTCAGGCTATTGGGCAACGGCTCCGAAAGAGCGACAGTCTGTTCCGCCTTGGCGGTGAAGAGTTCGGCGTTTTACTGCACAATACTGTTGCCGAAGACGCACTTAATCTGGGCCAATACCTGCAAATGGCCCTGGCCGGTCTCAACCACCACGACTGCGAGATCACTGCCTCTTTTGGCGTCGCTGAGTATCAGGGTGAAGGCTTATCCCGCTGGATGAGCCGCACCGACAAGGCCATGTACACCGCTAAAAACAACGGCAAGAATCAGGTGGCACTGGCCGATCCAGATCCAACCTCCAAACGTTAACGTTCCACTATTAACCAACATAAGGATAATTTGTGACTGAATCCTTCGATATTGTGCTGTTTGGCGCGACCAGCTTTGTCGGCAAGATCACAGCCCGATATATGGCAGAGCATTACCCATCTGCCGACATAAAATGGGCCATTGCCGGGCGCAGTGAGCGTAAGCTGCATGCCCTGAAAGCGGAATTACCCCAGGGCAACGAACCGGAAGTTATCATTGCCGACGCGACCGACGGTTCTGCATTAGACAGACTCTGCCAGCAAACTAAGGTGATCGTGTCCACAGTAGGGCCTTACGCCATATATGGAGAAGCCCTGGTTAAAGCCTGTGTGGACAATGGCACCGATTACTGCGATCTCACCGGTGAGGTGCAGTTTGTTCACAAGATGCTGAAGCAATACGAAGCTAAGGCCCGCGCGTCTGGAGCGCGCATCGTACACTGCTGTGGTTTTGACTCTATCCCCTCGGATCTGGGCTGCTACTTCTTACAACAGCAGGCCAAAGAGAAATACGGTCAACCTTGCCAGAGAGTGGCCATGCGCGTCGCTCGCATTAAGGGCAACTTTTCCGGTGGCACCTTTGCCAGCATGATGAATGTGTTTAAAGATATGGGCAAAGATCCCTCCTTAAAAAAGGTCCTCAGCGATCCCTACAGTCTCTGTCCACCGGACTTTAATGACAAGGCCCGTCAGAAAAGTGTGAAAAAGTATTTCTGGGATAAGCTGTCTGACAGCTGGGCCGCCCCCTTTATTATGGCCGGAGTCAACACCCGTATCGTGTTACGCAGTGCTGCTCTCGCCCCCGAGCTCTACGGCAGTGAATTTCAGTATCACGAAGCCATGCTCACCGGCTCCGGCGCTAAAGGTAAAAAGCGGGCCTCGCGCATCACAATGGGTTTGGGCGCGTTGATGTTGTCCGCCTCGGTAGCCCCCCTGCGCTGGATATTAGAACGCTGGATTTTGCCGAAGCCCGGTACCGGACCCTCCCCTAAGGAACAACAGGAGGGGTATTTCCGCATTCACCTCTACGGCCGGACGTCGTCCGATCAGGAACTGAAAGTCGAAGTCACCGGTGACCGTGACCCCGGCTATGGCGCCACCGCCAAAATGCTATCGGAAGCGGCCCGGTGTGTATTAAAAGACTGTCCCAAAGAAAAACAAGAGGGTGGTTTCTGGACGCCTGCGACACTTATGGGGGAGCCATTAATCAAGCGTTTACAAGACAATACAGGTATAGACGTTCGGCTCCTGTAAGGAAGTTGAGTCGGCCATAAAAACAAGCTTATAATGCGGGGCCATGACGCCTCGCATTACTATGACCGACCATCGGGACATGGAGCCAACGCTATTTTAATCCCAACCTCAATTTCCTCACGATTCTCCCTGTCGGGTCATTATCGACGCAAGTATTGGCTATACGGCGCCTTGGGTATGGTGATTATCCTGATGTTACTCGGTTCAATGGAGTACACCCGTCACCACAGTGAACTGGAGCAGCAGCGAGTTCAGATTTCCAAGCGTCTGGGGCATAGCATGACCCAGGTCAATGACCAAATCAGTCAGTATCTGAATATCGCGCAGGGCGTTGGGGCCTACTGGCTGATGCACCCGCAACTGACCCAGCAGGAATATGGCGCCTTTACCCATCAGCTGTTACAAAATTCCAAGGTCATACGACATATCGCCGCATCTCGTAACCAGGTGATTGAGTACGTTTACCCCCTTAAAGGCAATGAGCAAGTTATCGGCCTGAACATCGCCCGTTTACCGGAGCAAAGGCAGGCATTGCTGAAGGCGCAGGAAAGTCACTCCACCGTTATCGACGGCCCCATTGCTCTGGTACAGGGTGGTCAGGCGCTTATCGCCCGACACCCGGTTTTTTCACCGGACAGCGGTCAGTTTTGGGGCACGGTATCGTTAGTGCTGCACTACGATACCCTGCTTGAGCAAGCGCTCGCCGAAACCAGAAGCGAGTTAAGGCTCAGCATTCGGGTTGACAATGATGCGCCCCATTCCGCGCAAATTTATGGCACCGCCATTCCCCCGGAGCAGTCCCCTATCACGGCCAGCTTAGCTGTGGGCGATACGAGTTGGCAGTTTAGCGCTGTTCCGCGCAAAGGCTGGCAGTCCTATCAACCATTTGTTCTGCTCTGGTTAAGCGGCTTACTGACGGTCTTCATATGGTGGCGACTGGCCTACACTCATTTACTGCGCCACCAGCTGACCGACCAGCACAGAGCAGACCAATATCGCCAGGCGAAACGCTTCGAACAGATGTTTTATCAACACAGCGCCATTATGCTGACGATTGATGCTGACAGCGGTGAAATTCTGTCGGCGAACAATAGTGCCGAAGCCTTTTACGGCTATTCTGAAAGCGAGTTGCGTAGTATGAATATAGCGAGACTCAACAACTTACCAGAAGAAGAAGTCAGTCGGCGCCGGAAGCAGGCCCTGACCGGTCAGGTCAATTGCTTTGTTTTCCCACACCGCTTAGCCAATGGGGATATCCGCAACGTAGAAATACATTCCTCACCGGTTCATGTGGATGATAAGGCCATTTTATTGTCCATTATTCACGACGTGACCGAACGGGTGGAGCAAGAGCAGAAACTGAAGCTGGATGCCAAGGTGTTCGATAACTCTCAGGAAGCCATTATGATCACCGATGCAGATCAATGCATCCTGGCCATCAACCCCGCTTTCTGCCGAATAACGGGCTACCACGAGGAAGAGGCTATCGGCGCAACCCCGACTCTGCTCAATTCTGGTCGTCACGGGCCGGAGTTTTACCGCGAGATGTATCAAAGCCTCGACACTTATGGTCATTGGCGCGGCGAGATCTGGAACCGCCGTAAGGATGGCACCGTTTATCCGGAACTGTTATCCATTAGTTCAGTGCTGGCCAATGATGGCCAGGTGACTCACTATGTGGCGGTGTTCTCCGATATCACATCGCAAAAGCAATCCGAAGAAAAACTGGAGCAACTGGCTCATTACGACCTGCTTACCGGTTTACCCAATCGCCTGCTGCTCAAGTCTCGGATGCAACACGCTATTGAGTCGGCCAATCGCAATCAGGCTCACCTTGCAGCGCTGTTTTTGGACCTGGACCAGTTTAAATATGTTAACGATTCGATGGGGCACGCTTCTGGCGATATATTGCTACAGGAAGTTGCACAAGTGTTGTCACACCGTATACGCACCAGTGATACGCTAGCCCGCCTGGGGGGCGACGAATTTGTGGTGCTACTGGAAGACATTCATAGCCCGGAGGATGCCACCACTGTGGCCGCAGACCTGATTAACGCCCTGAACCGGCCTTTCAGGCTGAATGAGCATAAATCTGCCCATATTGGTGTCAGTATCGGGATTTCCTTATATCCGGAAGACGCCGACAGTGGCGACCAGTTACTGGCCCATGCCGACGCAGCCATGTACCGGGCCAAATCCCTCGGCCGCAATACTTATGCCTTTTACACCCAAAGCATTACCCGGCAGTCGCAACATAAGCAGCGGATTTATGGTGAGTTAAAAGACGCCTTAGAACAGGACCAGCTGCGACTCTACTATCAGCCACAGGTCGAGTTAGCCACTGGCCGGGTGACCAGTGTTGAAGCATTAATCCGTTGGCAGCATCCACAACAGGGATTGCTGACCCCTAATCACTTTATCCCGGTGGCCGAAGAGCGAGGCCTGATTCACAAGGTCACTCTGTGGGTTATTGAGGCTGCCTGCCGTCAGTTAGCGGACTGGCAATCCCAAGGGATGGAAGTCGATATTGCCGTCAATGTATCGCCAAGAGACTTTGCCATAGACGACTTTTATGACCAGGTAGAACAACTTCTGAAGCAATATCAGGTCGAGCCAAAACGCATGCATCTGGAGCTGACCGAAAACACCCTGCTCAACCAACCTCGTCAGATTATCGAAACTCTGGAGCGCTTCCGCGCTCTGGGCGTGCAACTGGCCATTGATGACTTTGGCACAGGCTACGCCTCATTGGCTTATCTGCGCTCTCTGCCGGTGGATAAGCTTAAGATCGACCGCAGTTTTGTGAACGATATTTCAGCGGCGGCCCACGACACGACGATCGTGAGAGCCGTTATCGGCCTGTCCAAGGCCTTTAGCCTGACGGTCGTTGCAGAAGGTGTAGAAACCGAGATACAGCAAGACATGTTACGCGAACTAGGCTGTGACGTAGGCCAAGGTTACTTCTACAATAAGCCCCTCAGTGAATCTGATTTCAGGGAGTGGCTAACTCAATGGCAACAACGGGAAAGGGGTTGATATGACCCTCTTCTACATTCTCGGCATCTTATTGGTGGCGCTGTTGATTCTGGTGCCTTTGTTGGAAAAGGCCAACCTGCAATTTTCACCGAAAACCATGAGCACCATGAGCCGTTGGGTGCTGCCACTGGTGGCGATACTGCTTATCTTACAGTTAGTTCGCTATATGCTGTAGTAATACAGCCTCAGGGCCCGCTTGCCCAGCGGGCCCTGAGGGTTTGGTTCAGTGTTTGTACTTACTGAGCAAACAGCTGGTTGAGGTAGGCGGCCATACGAACCCCTGCCTGTTTAAGGCGCATCTTCACCTTAGGCAAGTGCTTAAACTTATAATCCCAACTAATCGCATCGCTGTCGGGGTAAATAACATCTCTGATGTCGGTGCTTTCCTCAATCCACTGCAGCGGCGGAGCGCTTTGCCAGTCTGCGACTTCCTCTGCAGTAATCCGCCGATTCAGCCAGCTTGTCCACTCACTGTACGATAACTGTTGCCGGTCAATTAAGCCGCTGTCCCAGACACGATGCAAATTGCTGTTCTCCCAGAAAAACGACAGCTTAACGTCGTTACCGCCTCGGTCAGTTCCATTACCGGCGTGCAGCGGCTGGTGCAAATCACCGATAATATGAACAATAAAACGCAGCGCCAGTTGGCGCTCCTCAAGGCTGGCTTCCTCATCCTGTAGGGTTTTGCTAAAACCTTCTAATGCCGTATAGGCATCCCCTTGTTCCGGTGCACCAACCTGATGGTAGTGTTTTCCCTCAGGAACGGTCACATAATGATAGGGGGATGCCGTTTCCTGCCAGAACTCGCTCGGATGAGAACGCATCTCATCCGGCCAGGTAGAAGCTTCTGCCAAGTCTTCCGGTCCCAGGATCCGATCTATCGCGGCTTTTGCTTCGCTCGTCAGGTATTGCTCAGCAATAGCACCTGTGATGCGGTGCCCTGTCTGGCCCCATGCATTGGCGTCAGGTGAGTAATTAATGGCGGCTGCAATCAAGGCAGCGGCGGCAAAGGCGGGTTTTCTCATGGTAATACCACTATCCGATTCAACAAAAGTGCGTTTATGACACCGGCATGGGCAACAGTAAAGAGCGGTCATGAAAATTTAATCCGCCCAATGTAAATGCCCCCCGATGGGAAGAGTGATAAAGGGCGGCAGCCCCGGCCGTTCGGCCATAATCGTCTCTAAACGCCGCCGCGGCTCGTCCAGTGCTTCGGCGGACAGCTGAAAGGTTGACCAGTGCATCCCTACACTCGTGGCTGCTCCCACATCCTGATGGATCCTTACCGCTTCCTGGGGGTTAACGTGATACGGCTTCATAAACCAGCGCGGTGAATAAGAACCAATGGGGATCAATGCAACATCGATGTCCTTGAGTCTCTCCCCGATTTGCCGGAACTGGACCGGGTTATAACCGGTGTCACCGGCAAACCAAAGACGCCAGTCCCCTATCTGGATATGCCAGCCAGCCCAGAAGGTTTCGCGCCTGTCAAACAGACTGCGTGCCGACCAGTGCTGTGCAGGTGTCGCAGTAATGGTGTATCCCCGGCCAGTGTCCTGCTGCCACCAGTCCATTTCGGTAATACTCAGACCGTCTATGTCCTGCTGTTTGAACCACTCACTCAACCCCAGAGGTACATAATAATGAGGTTCGTTGCCCAGTTGCTTAATGGTCGCCCTATCCAGGTGGTCATAGTGATTATGGGAGATAAGCACCACATCAATGCGGGGCAAGTCCTCAAATGAATAAGGCATGGGGGCAAGCCTCACCGGCCCGGCAAAGCTAACCGGTGAGGCTCTTTCAGACAAGATAGGATCGGTAAGCACATTCAGCCCACCGGCCTGGATCAGAAAAGTCGAGTGTCCCAACCAGATCACTCTTTCCCCTGACGGACGCACCGTCAGATCCAAGGTATTGGTGACCGTCTGAATCCGATCCACCTGCGCCGACTGATCGGCAAACTCAGTGTCCCCGAACAGGCGCATGCCCCAGTAATCGAAAAAAGACTTTTCCGGGTCCTGGATTTGGGGGTTAGTATACTGACCGTCTTCAATCAGGGTGTGTTGACTGGTGGGCAAGTCTTTTTGAGACGCACAAGCCGCCAAGGACAGGACCGTGGCCCACACCCCTGCCCACCACTGAAGTTTTACCTGCATTTGCACCTACTTTGCATAAACATACCTTGTTACGCCAAAGAGCGCTGAGGCGATCAACCACTCAGAAGAAAGCCTGTAAGCCGGTCTGCGCCCGTCCCAGAATTAAGCCGTGTATGTCATAGGTGCCTTCGTAGGTATTTACGGTTTCTAAATTCAACATATGCCGCATCACGTGATACTCGTCGGAGATACCATTGCCACCGTGCATGTCTCTGGCCTGGCGGGCAATATCGAGTGCCTTGCCACAGTTATTGCGCTTCATCATGGACACCATGACCGGGTCCTTTTGACCTTCATCAAACAGTCTCCCGACTCTCAGCGCTCCCTGAAGTCCTAATGCTATCTCGGTTTGCATATTAGCCAGCTTGGTTTGAAATAACTGGGTCTGGGCGAGCGGCTTACCAAATTGTTTTCTGTCCAGACCGTACTGACGGGCCTGATGCCAGCAAAATTCCGCTGCGCCCATGGCGCCCCAAGCAATGCCATAGCGGGCCAGATTTAAGCAACTGAACGGCCCTTTCAGACCTTTTACGCCCTCCAGCAGGTTGCTTTGGGGCACAAACACATTATCCATGACGATCTCACCGGTAATGGATGCCTTGAGAGACAACTTACCTTCTATTTTGGGAGCCGACAGCCCGGTCATGCCTTTATCAAGAATAAAGCCGCGAATGGCGTTGTCGTCACTGACATCCTTAGCCCAGACCACAAACACATCGGCAATGGGCGAATTGGTTATCCACATCTTATTGCCGCTGAGCCGATATCCCCCGTCGACTTTGACCGCCCGAGTTTGCATACTGGCCGGATCTGAGCCTGAATCCGGCTCGGTCAGTCCGAAACAGCCGATCCATTCACCACTGGCCAGCTTCGGCAGATACTGTTCTTTTTGCTCTGGTGTGCCAAAGGCGTAAATGGGATGCATCACCAAAGAGGACTGCACGCTAAAAGCACTCCGATACCCGCTGTCCACCCGTTCGACCTCGCGGGCGATCAGGCCATAGGAGACATAATTCACACCAGCGCAGCCATAACCATCGATGGTCGCACCCAACAGGCCCATCTCGCCAAACCGTTGCATGATCGTAGGGTCAAAATATGCCTCGCGATTGGCCTGCAGGATCCCTGGCTGCAACTCCTGCTGACAAAACTCTCTGGCACTCTCTCTGATCAACCGCTCCTCTTCGCTCAGCTGCGCACTTAACCTCAGACAATCGAACCAGTTACTCATTTGCACTTGCTCCCAAGAAAACACTTCGTTAAACCCGGTATAATAACCAACTCACTACCTCCCCCCTACCCGAAACTCATCAAAATTGTCTCAAATCAAATATTTCCCTGTTAGGACCACGTAATGTAATAAGGTATTCCATTCCAATAATAACCATGTTATTTGTATGGTTATTATTAACACACTGTTTACTATTGGATCTGCGATGAGACACGATGTTCATGTGACACAACAATGCATTTCTCTCAGCGATACAACCAACATATTGTCGACCACTGATCTCAAGGGCAAAATCACCCACGTTAACGACGAATTCATTTCTGTCAGTGGTTTTAGCCGAGAAGAGCTGATTGGGCATCACCATAACGTGGTTCGCCACCCTGATATGCCTGCTCCCGTATTTAAAGCGTTCTGGCAAACACTGAAAGATGGCCGCTCCTGGATGGGCGTCGTTAAAAACCGTTGCAAAAATGGCGATCATTACTGGGTGGACGCTTTCGCCACCCCAATCCAGCAGTCCGGTGTAACAACGGAATACCAGTCCGTAAGGCGCAAACCCCAGGCCGCCTTTGTTAAACGGGCTGAGCGTCTCTATAAGATGTTTGAAAATGACGCATCCCCTACCATCCGGTCCAGGATTGCGCTGTTTCCATTGATAGCAGCAACCTTCTCACTACCACTGCTGGCCTTCGTTTTGACAGCAATCTTTAACACCGGTGTTCTGTTCTCATTATTCCTCTCCACCTTTTTTTGGGTTGCGGCACTTGTCGGGGTGTTTTACTGGCTTCGCCCCATTCGTCAGGCGATTGAAAAAGCAAAAGCCGTCAACAACGATGTCGTCGCCCGATATGTCTACACCGGTCAGAACAACGAGGGCGGGGATCTTCTGTTAGCGTTTCAAACTCTGGAAGCAGAAAATGCCGCACTTGTGGGACGGTTAAACGATATGTCGTTGACTCTGTCCCGAAGTACAGAGAGTTTAAGCTCTGCCGTCACTCAGGCGGAAGCCGGACTCGATCAGCAGCTCGAACAAATTGCGAATATCAGTCAGGCACTCAGAACCCTGCACAATACCGTGACAGAGGCGGCCGATCATTCTCGTAAAGCCTCTGATAGCACCGCAAACGGGCTCGCTGAGTTAGAAAAAGGCCACAGCGCAGCTCATCAGAATGAAGGCGCTGTCAGCGAGCTCAATGCGCAAATCTCCCATTCTGTCAGTACCATTGAAGATGTGTCCGCCAGCAGTGAAGACATAGATCGAATATTACAAGTTATCCTGAGCATCGCGGAGCAAACCAACCTATTAGCGCTCAATGCCTCCATTGAGGCAGCCAGAGCTGGCGAACATGGCCGAGGCTTTTCTGTGGTTGCCGATGAAGTCAGGGCTTTAGCAACTCGAACGCAAGAATCTACCGCAGAAATACAAAACGTTATTCATACGCTGCAGAGCAGAGTTTCGGACGCCGTCAGAACCATGAAAATCAGTCAGGAGAAAACGGCCACGAGTGTTCAACTCAGTTTGACCAGTAAGAAGGTGCTCGGACAGTGTTCGGAACAGTTTCAGGTGATTGCCAATATGAGCCAGCAAATTGCCGATATCGTGGCAGAACAAGGCCAGAATGCCCAGCAAATGAACCTCAGTGCTGAGCAGCTTCAAAGTATTGGCAATGATAATCGAGAGGCGTCGAGTCTGGTCGCTCAGGTTTGCGCCGAAACTAAGCGCATCAGCCAACGGCTCGATCAGCTTACCAACCAATTTTGGTCTAAGCAGACCCGCTCTGCCTGAAAAAAAGTCCGACGGAGTAATCAATATGCAGTTTTCTTCGGTAGCGCCTTTGTACATGCCTTTATCCACGTCCAAGCTCTCTTCTGAACAACTGGCTCAGTACTACTCCGCACTTAATATGACCTCCATTGTTTCCATCACGGATCGATCAGGCAGGATCACGTACGTCAATAAGTTGTTTGAGGAAATAAGTGGCTACAGGCGATGTGAACTATTGGGACAAAGTCATAATGTGATCAGGCATCCCGATATGCCGGATGAAGTTTTCAGAGACTTATGGAAAACCATTAAAGCCAAACAAATCTGGACCGGCCTTATCAAGAACCAGCGAAAAGACGGCAACAGTTACTACGTTAAGACTTCGATCATTCCTATTCTGACCTCAGAGGGCAACATCAAGGAGTATCTGAGCATACGCAATGATGTCACTCGTATCATTAAGGCTCGTCGCACCATTCAGCGCCAGACCACCGATACTCTGACAGGTCTGCCAAACCGAGTGCGGCTGCTGAAAGATCTGTCAAACGGAGACTATCAATTGGTGGCCTTGCTGGATGTACGTAACTTCAAGATGCTCAATGATTACTGGGGCGTGGAGTCAGGCAATGAAATCATTCAGCAACTCGCTAACAATATATCGTCCGCAGCGGCTATGATAAAGATAAGAGTCTATGCTATGAACGGCGCATTATTTGCCCTGTTACCAGAGGGTACCATTTCACTGGAAGACTTCTATCAGGACTGCCAGCGTCTGAGACTGACTCTGGCTTCGAACCCCATTCAGTTACAAGAACACCCCATTGATATTCCCGTGACTATGGCCATTGGCTACAGCTCAAAGACCCCCTTAGCCTATGCGGAATCAGCACTACAGGAAGCAAAACAATGCTACTGGAGAGACGAGGTCCCAGTGAAGGATGATGGTTCCGATCCAGCGGATAACTTCCATATCATCGAGCATGTCCGAACGCTGTTGGACAATGACTCACTCAAGCCGATGCTGCAACCTGTCGTTGCGGCTGCCGAGCCCAGTCGCGTCGTCTTTTACGAAGCGCTGGCCCGCTTTGACAGTGAGGCAGAAACCTGGTCTCCGGCCGAGGTTTTACCTCTGCTAAAACGCACTCACTATTATCAGAAGCTGACGGTAACCATGATGAAACGCGCTCTGGCTATTGCCAGGGAGCACCATGTCCGTGTATCGGTCAACCTAAGTATTCATGATATTCTGAATCGGGAAACGGCCAATATGCTGCTGGATATGCTCACCACTGGCAATGGCAATCAAATCATCGTAGAGCTGACCGAGTCCGAGGCGATTACCGACTTTGAGCCGGTAAAGGCCTTTGTTGAGCGGCTGAAGAACCTAGATGTCATGTTTGCGATTGATGATTTTGGTAATGGCTATTCCAACTTCGCTTACCTGACTGAGCTTAAGCCGGATATCATCAAAATTGATGGCAGCATTATTAAAAATATCGAGCACAACCGGCACCATGTCCAGGTGCTAAAATCGATCATTTTCATGGCCTCACAGCTAGGCATACAGACGGTGGCAGAATACGTCGAGTCCGCTTCTCGCCTAACGTTATTGCAAGAGTTGGACATCGACATGGTCCAGGGATTTTTTATCGGCCGGCCTGCTCTAAAGCCCGCTCAGTTCTGACACGGGCTGCGCAATAGCTCATTCTGCTTTCTCTGACTCTGGCTCTGTCTTCGCTCTGGGCTGCTTAAGGCTGATAATTTTCCAACCTTTGGCCGGCGTCAGCTGTCGCTCGCTGGTGAACACGTGCACCGACTCCTTCTCATCGATGGCGAACAGAGGCAGTACATCGGCGTCTGAATCTTTGAGAAGCTGCTCAAAGTCGAACTCCTCTGTTAACTCCGTCGTATGGATCTCCGCCTTTTCTTGCAACGATTTTTTCAGCCCGGTATAAGAGACCTTATCCCCAAACAGGTGCTGGCCGCCGTAACGGAATTTGGACTTCTTACGTTGCTCACCGCTTTTGGTGAGGCGATTACGAATGGTAAAAATACGGTTAGGTTCAAATTCCTGGCGATAGTAGTGAGCCACCAAGGCATTCAGCTCCAAATCCTCGGACATGGCCATCAAATGACCAATACCCGCCAAATCCAGATGCCGTTCGGCATGCTCTGAGGCAGGGTTTCCCCAATAGGCAGCCAGACCTCGCATCTCGGCTTCCTTAACACAGGACCAGTTATCGTCCGCCAGAACGACTCTAATATCGTTATCTTTCAAAGCCTTACCTAAGGTCTGAGCCACCCGGTTAGCACCAACGATTAGAAAGCCTTCCGGCTCCGGTTGAGCCACTTTCAGGCCTCGCGCCAATGGCCCGGCCGTCACGCTCTGCAGTAAGACGGTACCGATGATCACCATAAAGGTCAGGGGAACTAATTGATGCGCCTGTTCATAACCTACCGCATCCAGCTTAATGGCAAATAGGGCTGAGATGGCGGCAGCCACGATACCACGCGGGGCAATCCAGGCTAGCAGATGCCGCTCTGGCAGGGTCAACTTAGAGCCCCAGGAAGAGGCGTAGACACTCAATGGTCTGGATACCAGCTGAATAACCCCGAATACGGCCAATGCGCCCCAGCCAAGGCTTAAGAAAGCATCCGCATCCATACGAGCGGCCAAAACGATGAACAAGGTTGAGATCAGCAGCACACTCAGGTTTTCTTTAAAGTCCAGAATGCCTTCCAGGTCGATGCCTTTGAGATTTGCCAATAGCACGCCCATCACCGTCACGGTCAGTAGGCCGGACTCTGCCTGCAACATATCCGAAATGGCGAATACGCCACAGACCAGTGCTAATGCCAGGTAATTGTGCAAGTAGCGAGGCACCCAATGACGACGCAGAATCACCGCCAATAGATACCCGGCAAATGCGCCCAGCACGCAGCCGATCAAGAGAATCTTGCCAAAGACGACGGCACCACTGATCACTCCGCCTTGTGTCCCTTCCGACAGGATAAACTGATACACCAGGATAGCGAGCGTCGCACCGATGGGGTCGATCAGTATGCCTTCCCAGCGCAATGTGTTGGCAACGCGCTCCTTAGGCCGGATAGTGCGCAGCATAGGTACTATCACCGTTGGTCCGGTCACCACCATGATAGCGCCGAACAGCATGGCAATTTCCCAGGAAAACCCTAATAACCAACGAGTAGTGATTGCCGTCACCAACCAGGTTATTAATACTCCCCCGGTGATCAGGTTACGGATCACCTTCTCCAGGCCCGGGATTTCACGGAACTTGAGTGTTAAACTGCCCTCAAAAAGGATCACCGCGACAGCCAGCGAAATAAAAGGGAACAATAAGTCCCCAAACAGCGGATCTGGCTCGAAGACACCCAGCACAGGCCCGGCCACAATACCGGAAAGCAGTAAAAATAAGATAGCCGGAAGCTTCAGCCGCCATGCCACCCATTGGCAGGCCATACCCACCGTTAAAATTGCCGCCAATGACGCCAACACCTCTCCGTGCATCCAACACCTCGTTAATCGAAAGTGGCCTGATTAGTAATCAGTTAAGCGAAAATCTCAAGCATAGTACCAAGTTAGCTGTGGTACTCAACACCAGGGCCATTTAATCTTTCATAGACTGCCGCAAAGAAGCATGACAAGGCGAGAATTTCTCACCGAAAGTGGTATACTGCGCGGCCATAAAAATGCGGTTCATCTTTTTCCCGTTCAGTACAACTAAATGATTAAATATCTACTCACGCTCTGCTGCTTTTGGCTTTACTTCGGTCAAATAGCGCTGGCCTCCTCCTCTGAATACGTCCAGACTCACCGGCTTAACCTGGGGGTATCACTGGGCTTTGGTGGTATTCAGTCTCCACTGAAAGATGGTGACAATGTCACCACCCTGGCCATTCCCCATGTTACCTATTACGGTGAGCGTTGGTATTTCGATGACTTTTGCCTCGGTTACAGTCTGATTGAAGATCGCAGAGTCATGCTCGATATCGTAGGTACGCTCAATACCGACGGCTTTTTTTTCCAGGCGGGAGACGTAAACCGTACCGTTGTTGCCCAGCCCACCTCATTCAGTCTGACCTCAGTGACACCGCTGCGCCTCTCTCTGCCTATGGAAAAGGTCGAGCGCGACCTGTCGTATCTCGGTGGCTTAGCGCTCATATTGCCTCACCCTGTGGTGACGGTGACACTGGCTCATTTTCACGACATTTCCGGTGTGCACAACGGGAGCGAAAGCCGCTTTAACCTCTACAAAAGCATGGAGCTCGGCAACCATAAAATAGCCATTGAGCTTGGCGCCGTGCGCAAGAGTCAGGAACTCATCAATTATTATTATCAGTTCAACGAGAAAGAAACATTCCTTGGCGCCTTTCTGGATCCTTTGCCTGCTGCCATTAATAAGTACATAAAACTGGACTACGCTTATCCGTTATCCAGGCACTTCAGTATTAAGTTTCAGATAAAGCAAACCTTCCTGGACAGCCAGCTGATAAAGGGGCCCATGATCGATCGTTCCAGCTTACTGTCAGGCTTTGCAGGGGTTGAGTACCGGTTCTAATGATGAAGACTTTACTTTCGCCCTCACTATGGACTGCCACTTTTTTGCTGATGATAGGCGCTCAGGCGAACGCCGGCGTTAAGTTAAATGTATCTCCCAACGTCTGTGTTAAAGAGCCGCGGCAATCCCATTGCCAACTGGACCTCACGGTACAAGTACAAAGCACATCACCACAAGCGTTGTGTTTAGTCATTCCGACAGAGTCTGAGCAACGTCTGTGTCGGAAGACCACACAACACTGGGAGACACTGATACAAGTTAATGCAAGGGACAACTTTTCCGTAGAGATAATCGATGAACTCAATGACGCCGTGTTGGCGAGAAAAGGGATCAGGGTGCTAGAGCACACTCCCGACGCACAGCGAATCAAACGGCGATTTGGCTGGGGGTTTTAATGACGTCTATCGTGATTATTGAAGATGACCGTGAACTTGGTGAGCTGATTAGCCGGGTCCTCGAGAAACATGGCTATCACACTACTTTGTTTAACACCGCTGAGCAATTCCGACAGCACTCTCCCGGTACTGAAACGGCTCTGGTTATCTGCGACATCATGCTCCCCGATGGTGATGGGTTCGAACTGGCTGCCGAGATCAAAGCCCACTATTCCTGCCCTTTTTTATTCCTGACCGCCCTTGACTCGGAAGAGTCTCATATTCGCGGACTGAATCTTGGCGCCACCGACTACCTGATCAAGCCGATAAAACCGGAATTATTATTAGCCCGGGTGGCAGCCAATATCAGGAAGGTGAATATACTCGCCAACCCGGATATTAAACAACTGGGTTACCTAAAGCTGGATGCCGCGCGGTGCGAGGCCTGGTATGGAAAAACCAACCTGAACCTGAATCGCCAGGAGTTTATTCTACTGGAGCACCTGATGCGCTACGACCCTGAACCTGTCTCCAGGGATATGCTGTTCAAGGCGGTGGTGGGACGCGACTATGATGGCATCGACCGCGCTATCGACCTTAAGGTAAGCCGACTCAGGAAGAAGTTCTCTGAAGCCGGCGTCCCCATCGATATAAAATCAATTCGAGCCCAGGGCTACGCACTAACCACAACCGACCTATGAAATTCCAGTTCCTACGGCTCTATATCCTTAGCGCTGTCATCCTGATCGGCTTAGTGCTCTCATTCGGCCAGCTCTACAATCGGATTTTTTTCCCGCAGCATGAGCCAGCCTACGTCATTCCCATGCATGATTTACAGGCATTGGTGACCGACAGCAGCAAGGTTAGCCGTTTAACCCGCTCACAGCTTGCACTGCCGCAGCAGCTATCCGATGCTCTGCAAAAAAATGGCACACTCAGTGTGAACGACCATGGCTCAGACTACATCTATGTACTCGATCCTGAACAAGGGTCAGAAGATAGTGTGGTTTACCAGTTAGGGCCGCTACAACTCATCAAAGACAATGAAGAGAGCCATGGATTTTTTATCGCCTTTTACAGTTTACTGGCCGTGTCCTTATTTTTGTTGTTCCGCCCCTTATTTAGTGATTTGGTTAAGCTACAGCGCACCGCCATCAACTTTGGTCAGTCACCACGAGCCATGCCCGTGATGACTCGCAAGAACTCCAGCATTTACCCGCTGGCGAAAAGCTTTAGCGATATGTCCCAGAAAGTGACCCGATTCCTAAGTTTGCATACCGACTTATCGCGAATCATTTCTCACGAAATCCGCACCCCTCTGACACGCATCCGGCTGGCCTTATCCCTGGTGGACTCAATTCCTAAACAGGAAGAGCTGCATATTCATAAGTCTCTGGATGAAATTGAGAGCCGATTGGAGCAGTATTTAAACTTTGCCCGCATTGAGAACCAATTTACCGCTCTGGAGCTGACGGACTGTGATAGCACAGAACTGGTACAGGCCGAAGTGGATAAATTTAAGTTCTATGGCTATTTAGCGTTTGATCTCAATATCCAGATAAAGCGCATGCCGTGTGATCCCAACTGTTTCTGTATCGCCTTACAAAACCTGCTGGTGAATGCCAGCAAACATGCCAGAAAGCATATCAAGGTTGAGCTCTACCAGCACAAACAAGACTATGTGCTCAAAGTGAGCGACGATGGGCCCGGACTGCCCAAAACCGCGAACAGTTTGATCGAGCCCTTCAGTCAGGGCTCAGAAACTCCGCTCAGCAGCGGTTATGGTTTGGGCCTCTACATTGTCCATCGTATCGCCCACTGGCACGGCGGACACTTGCAATTGGGCAACAACCCAACGTTGGGCGGAGCGGAAATCACCTTTCAGTGGCAGGCACCGAGCGAGACTGTCACTAGCTGATCGAGCCCATACGCCCGGCCTGGTAATCCATTACCGCCTGGCGCAGCTCGGCCTCGTTATTCATCACAAACGGTCCCATGTGGGCAATTTTCTCGCCGATACGATGTCCCAGCAGAACTAACGCCCCTGCCCCCTGCTCGCTGGCCGTTAAGGTAACCTCTGCTCCGCCCTGAATACGCAAAAGCTGGCAGGTACTGGCTTCTGTGAGACTACCACTATGAACATAAATCAGTGCTTGCTCCCAGGCAGACAGATTCAACTGAGCTTGCCCGCTAGCTCTGAGCTCCACATCGGCAATCGCCCCCGATGCCGCCAGTCCTTGCAGTGGTGAAGACACCGCCTGACCATCCAGCGCCCAGTTACCTGCCAACGCAGTCAGGCGAGCACCACTATGGTTAGAAACGACAGGCAAACCGGAGTCGGTGGAATCCTGATACTGTGGAGGACGCAGCTTATCTTTGGCAGGCATATTCAGCCATATCTGAAAACCATGCAGCCCTTCATCACCTTCGACCGGCATTTCTGAGTGCACTACGCCAAAGCCGGTGCTCATCCACTGCACATCGCCCGCACCGATGACCTTCTTATTGCCCATTTGATCCCGATGCTCGAAGCCACCTTTTCGAATGTAAGTAAAGGTTTCGATGCCCCGGTGGGGGTGGGCGGGAAAGCCTGCCATGTAGTCGGCCTTGTTGTCTGACTTTAATTCGTCAATCATTAAATAGGGATCCAGCGACAGACGCTGGAAATCCGCCACCCGGCGAATGTTAACGCCTGCACCGTCCTGAGTTGGGCGACTGTTCTGAACATCGATAATTTTCATACTCACCTCTGAGCCAATGTTTGAATGGCTTAAAGATTAGCACCGAAAAATAAGAATAAAATAACAAAATAATACCGATATTATTCTATTTAAACGAAAGTTTAACCCGTACCTTATGACTTAGCAGACCGCGGGCAATCCCCCTGGCATCCACCACAATCAGATAGAGGCTGGGCGATGGCCAGAATCATGCTCGTCACAAACACGCCCCCAGTGAGATGGTTGCCAAGAGGGCTTACAACCCATACCAAATACCGGCCCACGCATAATTAAACACCGCCTTGCCGGGAGTTTTATAAATCGATTACTATGGAGAAAGAAGAACCGAAACACTGTGCCGTAAGACAACAACGCCACCAAGCACAATTCTTAATCTGAGGCACAAGGAGGGACCTTTGTTGAAGCCCACTATTCTGATGGCCGCTGTCTGGTTAGTGCTTGCTTCCGGCGAAAGCGCTTTAGCTGCATCAAAAACTACCATCATTTGGGGCACAGATCGCTGGCCCAACTTTACCGAAACCAATGGTCGTGGCCTTTATCATGATCTTATCCAAGCAGTGTTTCCCGGCACCGGCTATGAGCTGAATATCCGCTATATGAACTGGCCCCGAGTGATTCAAGGGCTCGACGAGGGTTACATTCACATGACCGGCGCAGTCCAAAAAAGAGATAAGTACCACTATTCTTCCCAGGCCATTCTCAGCGAACGCATTCTTATTCTGGCCCCTGCCACTCGGGTCAACAATAGCTTTATCAACAATATTAGCCGGATGACCGGTGCCTGGCGGCGTGGATATCGCAAGGCTATCGTCGAGCAATCAGCACTAAAAGGACTCCAGGGTGTCGCCTTAGATAATCCGGAAATGGCGCTGAAGTTATTAGATAAACGACGAATCGACTATTACATGGATATCAGCAGCATTATCGAGAAACTCGATAGTGACAAGCTTCAAGATCTCCGTACTAAAACCGTAGGGCATTACAACCTACACTGGGCCTTTAGCAAAAATGAAAGCGGCAAAGCCCTGAAACAACACTTTGACCGGGCATTGGAACGTTTAAAGAAAAGCGGGGAGCTTGAAAGAATTTACAGCAAGTACGATATTGCTCTGCCTAACCGCTGAATGTCCTGAGCATCCGGGCAAGACAATAATCCAAACGACGCCCAAGAGTCGGTATATTATTCATCCTAAAGATAACCCTGTCAGCAAGGGTGATGGGCTGGTTAAACTGTTGGAAGGTAAAGCTGCATGAGAATTATTGTTATATCAGCAATGGTTGCATTAGGGCTTACGGGGTGCGGAGGTGCCAATAGTAACTATAACCTTAACGCTCTCCACTCCGATCACGGTAAGCTGTTTCAAGTAATAAAGTATGATGGCAGAAAGGATATTGATTACTCCTACTGTGATTCACAATCTCAGCTATACAAGACGCGCATCCATAGGATCGACAACTCAGAGTTCATAAGCTTGAAATGCCGGAATGAGTTTAATCATCGCACCAATGCCTCATCAACCTTCTACAAATACTCAAGGGTATTTAAAAATGGTGCTGTGCGCTTTTGCGGCTGGAAGGATTTTAAAACCAACAACGGCCAGACGACCATGAATAAAGGAACATCTGGCAAGTGCGCTGAATTTAAGTTTTGGTAGTGATATGGCTCCCCGAAAAAGACAACCTGAGAACAAGGGCTTTCAGTTATCTGGAGAGAGTAAGAAGTCAGTAGGCATAAGAGGATTTACTCCCGGCTCCTGCGCAATTTACAGGGAAGTAATGAATGCAGATTTTGCATGGAGCGAAAATCTGCGCCGCCCTTCAGGCCAGCTAAAACTGTTCAAATTCGCTCCCGGCGAATTTGTGAACTCCGACGTGACCGCTTCGCGCTCATGTCGTCGGTTCCTTATGCTCAGTGCAATTGAAAACTTTGGAAATTATCTCGGGGAGAGGAAGAATTGGTCGGCGTGAGAGGATTTGAACCTCCGACCCCTGACACCCCATGACAGTGCGCTACCAGGCTGCGCTACACGCCGACCGAAAGAGGTTGCTAGTGTACTTATTTTACTTGCCTTTGCAACGGTGATTTGATCTTATCGTGCTTAAGTGCTGGAAGTTTCACCAAAGCGGCGGTTTTACCGCCGCCTTCTACAAATCAGCTTTTCTCGTCGTCACTGATGCGGCTGGCTATGGCCCCCGCCTGATCTTTGTATTTAGCATCCAGTCGGGCGTTATAGGGCTTTTCCGCTTCGCCCGATAAGACTTCAAAGCTCAGCGCGCCAATTTTCATCTTGGGTCTGAGCGCCAAAGGCAGCTTACCGCTGTTATAAAACTCCAGCACAATATTCCCGGACCAGCCCGGATCGATGCGATGGGCGGTGACGTGTACCATCAGCCCCAGTCTTGCCAGAGAAGAACGGCCATCCAGCCAGCCCACTACATTGGCCGGCAGCGTCACCGACTCCAGCGTGACCGCCAATGCCAGTTCGCCGGGATGCAGAAAAAATGCCTCACCATCGGGCAATACAATTTCGTCACTCATTACAGAGTGCATGGCCCGCTCGACTTCCTCTTTCGGACCGCTTAAGTCAATGTAGGGCGCGGCGTGATCCTGAAATACGCGGAACTTGTTGCCCAAACGAATATCCACCGTGGCACCGCTGATCATGGCTTCGGTGGGTTCAGGGTTGAGGCCAATCTTGCCCTCGTCTAACCATTGTTTTATGTCTCTGTCGCACAAGCGCATCAGAACGGATTCCTTATATATGAACTGGCGCCATTATTCACAGCCAGCGCGGTTTATTCAATCACTTTGCACACTGATATCGATCGCCTGAGGCTGGCTTAAACTGCTCAGGTATAACCGTCGGGCCAGTTGCCTTGCGGCGCTTTGATACGCCGCGGTTAACTCACTGGGTTTAGCCAACAGCGACTGGCCACTGTCGGCACAGGTGCGGATGTCGGTATCCAGCGGAATTTGCCCCAGCAGTGGCACCTGAAAGTGCTGACTGATTTGCTGGCCGCCCCCCTGATCAAACAAATACTCCTGGTAGCCACAGTTTTTACACTGGTGGTAGCTCATGTTCTCCAGCACTCCTAATACATCCACATCCACTTTGCGGAACATGTCGATGGCCTTGGTGGCATCGGCCAGTGCCAGATTCTGTGGTGTGGTCACCACCACCGCTCCACTGACTGGGATTTGCTGAGCCAGCGTGAGCTGGATATCGCCGGTGCCCGGTGGCATATCGATCAGTAAGTAATCCAGCTCCCCCCAGTCGGTTTCATCCAGTAACTGCTGCAAAGCCCTGCTGGCCATAGGCCCGCGCCAGACGGTGGCATCGTCGGGCGGCACCAAGTAGCCGATGGAGTTGGCTTTTAACCCCAACGATTCCATCGGCTGCATGGTCTTATCATCCTGTGTCTGCGGACTCTGACCTTCATTACCTAACATGGTAGGAATGGATGGACCATAAATATCCGCATCCAGAATGCCAACACTGGCGCCTTCCGCTTGCAGCGCCAGCGCAAGATTAACCGTAGAGGCTGACTTCCCCACGCCTCCTTTACCGGAGGCTACCGCCACCAGGTTTTTGATGTTTCTCAGCCGTCTCTGAGGCGCGCCAGACAGCATCACCTGCTGTTGGATGGTGGGCAAGGGCCCAACCTCGGCCTGTTTCAAGGTTTCTGACAACGTTTCTTGTTGGCTCTGACAAGCAAAGGGCAGAGTCAGTGTATTCGTTGACGCATCAAACCAAGCGGCCACCTGATTGGGTGATAATTCGAAAAAGCGCGCCAGGGACATGAGCAGCTGACTCGGAGGATGTTGTTCGGAGCGGTCTTTCTTGCCCCAGTTAAACCTCATATTCTTTTGCCTCTTATCTGGCTGACAGTAGTCCGAGCATAACATAGCGCCCCATACGCGGATATCTCAGCCTGTCGGCTAATTGTCCAAACAATCATCAGGTTACGCTGCCAACCCCATTATTTATTGGTACACTCGGGACATTGGGGAATACGGCACCTGTGCCAACGACATTGAGGTTTATTGTGCCTGTTATTGCGGTACTGCCCGCCGTTATTATTTTCATCCTACAACTCTGGGCTCCCAACGCTCTGGCTCAGCTGTCGGTGCCATTTCCTGCTTCCGCATACCTGGCCTTGGGACTGGTGCTGATATTATCCTCATTCATGCGCCAGTGGCAGTGGCTATATTGGCTGGCTTTGCTGCTGAGCAGCTATTTCACGATACAGTCTGGATTACAGCGCCCCCTGTCAGAACCGGATGTGGCGGCGCTGTACAACACTCTGCCAGTACTGCTGACTCTGCTAATGCTAATACTGACGCTGTTTCCCCTGCCTTCCATTCTGACCTGGCAGGGGATCGCACTGGCGATCATGATCGCTGCATTACCGCCGGTGCTACTGGTTATGCCTCTGGCCGACTGGAGTTCAGCACTGGCGTTGTCCGAAGCATTACTTATCCAGCCCTACGATAATCTGGCCCTTAACTGGGGACTGCTAAGCCTGATCTTTGCCGTGGGAAGCTTGTGGTTGCTAATGGGGCTGTACTTTCGCATGAGTCTTATTCACTGGGGCGAGTTTGCCACCTGGATGGCGATGATGAACTTTGTCATCTTCGTGCATCTGCCGGACGCCTCTGGCTGGGCCACACTTGCCGCCACTCTGTCCCTGCTGATTACGCTGGCCTGGCAGATGTTGCACCTGGCCTATATGGATGAACTTACCGGCCTGCCACAGCGACGGGCTCTGCTCAGCCACCTTAACCGTCTGGGTAAACGAAGCGCCGTAACCATGCTGGATGTGGATCATTTTAAACAGTTTAACGACACCTACGGCCACGATGTCGGCGACCAGGTATTAAAGCTGCTTGGCAGCGTACTGAGCAAAACCAAATCCTGTAAAGCCTATCGCTATGGGGGCGAGGAGTTTACCCTGATCTTCCCTCATAAGGACCCGGAACGGCTTGAGGCAGAGCTCAATGAGATTCGACAACAGGTGGCTGACTACCCCTTGGTATTGAGACAAAACCAGCGCCCCGAAGATGACAAGGCTGGTAAAACCAGGCGGGGTAACAGCGACGGCGGTAAGGCCATCCATATCACCATTAGCCTCGGCTGCACCGCTTACCAAAAAGGCGATGACAGCGACAGCCTGCTAAAGCGAGCCGATAACGCCCTGTACGCGGCTAAGAAGGCGGGCCGTAATCGGGTAAAATTTGCTTAGGGCCTGTTTATGAAGGGTGCAATACGACGCCTTTTTGGGTAATATCGCGGGTCTTTTCCAACTCCGACGTTTTAACGATCCCAAAAGGCGGTTATGGCAGATTCGCAACGTAAAATTCTGGTCACCAGCGCACTTCCCTATGCCAATGGTTCTATTCACTTAGGGCATTTGCTGGAGCACATTCAAACCGATATCTGGACACGCTTTCAGCGTCTTCGCGGTCATCAGTGTTACAGTGTATGCGCCGACGATGCACACGGTACGCCAGTGATGCTCAAAGCCCGCGAACTGGGTATCACACCGGAAGAAATGGTCGCCCAGACCCGCGCTGAGCATCATCAGGATCTGACCGCGTTTCTGGTCAACTACGACAACTACTATGTGACCCACTCGCCGGAAAACCGCGAGCTGTCGGAGTACATCTACAAACAGCTGGATCAGGCCGGTTACATAAGCCGCCATACCATCAGTCAGTTGTATGACCCTCAGAAGGAAATGTTCCTGCCCGATCGTTTTGTAAAAGGCACCTGTCCCAGCTGCGGCGCCGAAGATCAGAACGGCGACAGCTGTGATGTGTGCAGCGCCACCTATCGCCCTACCGAGGTGAAAAACCCGGTATCGGTCATTTCCGGGGCCACTCCGGTTCTTAAAGACTCGGAGCACTTCTTCTTTGATTTGCCGCGCTTCGAAGGCATGCTAAAAGACTGGCTGCGCTCGGGCGCCATCCAGACCGAGATGGCCAATAAGCTACAAGAATGGTTCGACGAAGGTCTGCAGCAATGGGACATTAGCCGCGATGCGCCCTACTTTGGCTTTGAGATCCCAGGCGCCCCGGGCAAGTTCTTCTATGTATGGGTGGATGCACCTGTGGGCTACATGGCCAGCTTCAAACACTACTGTGACCAGCACAACATCGACTTCGACGAGTACTGGAAAGAAGGCTCCGATACCGAGCTGTATCACTTTATCGGTAAAGACATCACCTACTTCCACTGTCTGTTCTGGCCGGCGATGCTGGAAGGCGCGGGTTTCAGAAAGCCGACGGGCGTTAATGTACACGGTTTTGTGACCGTCAACGGCGCCAAGATGTCCAAATCCAAAGGCACCTTTATCAAGGCCCAGACCTATTTAGAGCACCTGAACCCCGAGTATCTGCGCTATTACTTTGCCAGCAAGCTCAGTGACAACGTGCACGACATCGATCTCAACTTTGAAGACTTTGTGCAAAAAGTAAACTCGGACCTGGTGGGTAAGGTGGTCAATATTGCCAGCCGCTGCGCAGGCTTTATTACCAAGAAATTTGGCGGCCAACTGGCCGAGGAACTGCCACAGCCTGAGCTGATTAAAGAGTTTCAGGATGCCAGCGAGACCATCGCTGAGTATTTCGAAAGCCGCCAGTACCACCGGGCAATTCGCCTGATTATGTCGCTGGCCGATAAGGCCAACCAGTACATCGACGCGGAAGCCCCCTGGGTTACCATCAAAGATGAGAATAAGCAGGCTGATACCCATCAGGTATGCTCACTGGGTATCAACCTGTTCCGCATTCTAATGGTGTACTTAAAGCCGGTCTTGCCGCAATTAGCGGAAAAGTCGGAGGCTTTCCTGAACGATACGCTAGACTGGTCGAGCGCCCAATCGCTTTTGACCGGCCATGAAATCAACAAGTTTAAGGCGCTGATGCAGCGTGTGGATATGGATAAGGTGAACGCCATGGTGGATGCCTCCAAAGAAGATTTGAAAGCCGCCGAACAACAAAAGGCAGAGCCCACTCAGGATACGGAGCTGAGCAAAGACCCAATCTCGGAGACTATCGCCTTTGAGGACTTTGCCAAGATCGACCTGCGCATTGCTAAGATTGCCAAGGCCGAACATGTGGAAGGGGCCGATAAGCTGCTGAAGCTGCAGCTGGATTTAGGTGGAGACACCAAGCAGGTGTTTGCCGGCATTAAATCGGCCTACGACCCGGCCGAGTTAGAAGGCAAGCTAACTGTCATGGTGGCCAACTTAGCGCCCCGTAAGATGCGCTTTGGCCTGTCCGAAGGCATGGTTCTGGCCGCCGGCCCGGGCGGTAAAGATCTTTGGATTATGGAACCCCACGAAGGCGCCCAGCCAGGAATGCGGGTGAAATAACCCAATATTTATATGCCACAAGGAAGGCATCATTCACAGACTCACCGTAACCCCATCCATGGGGGCTCCTCTGCGGCATCCTTGCCGCACAGGGTCTGTGAATGAAACCTTCCTTATGCCCAGCCAACGTCTATGAATTCGACCAACGTCCGGCCCTTAACCCTGCCCCGGAGGCGGCAAATGCCGGCTTAGGCTTTAGCATGGCCTTGTTCGGGGTCATTGGAATACGACGTTTCCTGCCCACCATCACATACACCGACGCCAGTCCTGGCAAATAACGCCCCATCCAACGTTGATAACCGCTGTTAATATTCATCTTTCGCTCAAACAATAGCTCACTGTGGATCATGCTGTGGTGCTCAATCACCTCATAGCCCAGCAGGTTAAACCAGTCCCGCATCCGGAAGGTAGAAAAGGCTCGCATTTCATGCAGCAATGAGTCGGGTTTAAACGGCCAGTACTTTGCAAATCCGGCACAGCTGAAGGGATTTAAGCCCAATACCACCAGGTGCCCATCGGCCATAATCGCGCGGCTCACATCCCTGAGTAGCTTGTGGGGGTCCTGACAAAAATCCAGGGTAAAGGGCAACACTATGGCATCCACACTGCGTCGCTGCAGAGGCAGGTTGTTTAACTGCGATACCATGTCTCCATAGGGATGGGGCTGGGCTGTGATGGCAGTCTGCTTTTTTATGGGGCACTCCGGCAACGATAATTCCGCGCCCAGGGCTCCCATTTTCACCAGATGATACCCAAACCACTGCCGCGACAACGGGGCGAGGTCGGCTTCAAGCAGTGCTTTCAATTGGGCACCCGCTGGCATGTCCTGCCAGGTTTTGGGAGCGCGGGGCGCATTGTTTGCCAACGCCGGTGCAAAAGGAATCATAGCGAGCGCTTGTTGTCCTCTATAATGAGTGCTTATAGTGTTAAACTGTCACTGTCTCAAGCAATGAGCAAGACGCGATGATCAATATTACGCCGATTAGAGCCTTTAGCGACAATTATATTTGGTGTCTGAGTCACCAAAACTCCGCCGTGGTGGTAGACCCGGGCGATGAAGCTCCGGTGCTGGATTATTTGCGACAGCATCAACTGGACTTGTCAGCGATACTCATTACTCACCATCATGCCGACCATATTGGCGGCGTTAAAGCCCTGGTCAAACACTTTCCCCATACCCGAGTCTACGGCGGGCCTAAGCGCATCCCTTGCGTCACACATACGGTCGAAGGCGAGGACAATGTACGGGTGGCTGGGCTGGCGAAAACCTTTAAGGTCATCAGCGTGCCCGGTCATACCATCGATCATATCGCCTATTACAATGACGAGCTGGGACTGTTTTGTGGCGATACGTTGTTTAGCGCGGGCTGCGGACGGTTGTTCGAGGGGACACCAGAGCAAATGCGGGTATCATTAGCCCGGCTTACCGCCCTGCCGGATAAGACACCGGTGTATTGTGCCCACGAGTACACTCTGGCCAACATCGCCTTTGCCGAAACTCTGGAGCCCGATAACCAGGCGCTTCTGGATTACAAAGCCAGTGCCGAACATTTAAGAGAGCAAGGCAGGCCAACTCTGCCCTCAAGCATACAGAAAGAAAAGGCGGTCAACCCCTTTCTGCGCCTGCACAGTCATACCATCAGACAATCGTTGGAACACAAAGCTGACAAGCCATTAAAAGACGACGATACCCGATTTGCCGTGATGCGAGACTTAAAGGATCACTTCTGACACGAGCCCCCCAGATCCACGTTAACTTCCCGGTGCCAGTTGAATAGACGCACGGCCAGAAAGCTTACTCTTTTCGATTGGCACTGTTTGACCTAAGTCCCCTAGCGCCTCCGTGAGAGGTTAAAAGTCTATATGGATTGGTATAGAATGAGCGCACATCATCAAGGTGACCATAATTTATGAAGAAACTGCTGCTTACCTTTTCCGCCGGTCTTTTGCTGCAAGGCTGTCAGACCACCAGCCTTTGGTCTGAAACCCAACAACAAAAAGCCGAGGAGCAAAACATCGCCGCCGATGTGCGCGCCGAATGCAGCAGTGTTCATCCTGCCGAAGAGGCCGAACTTTGTCGCAGTGGTCAGGAAGGCGTGATTCCGGTCAAACACCCGGTAGATGAATTATTGGCGCCCATCGATCCTCTACCTGAGGCCAAGCAGGATGAAACAGAGCCAAAGGTTACCGACCTCTGGCAACGCATCCGCAGTCAACTCGCCTTTGAGGTCCCCGATAATCGCCGGGTTAACGTGCAGAGAAACTGGTACCTGAAACACCCTGAATATATGGAGCGGGTCAGTAAACGCGCGGCTCCCTTCCTGTATCTGATCGTGGAAGAACTGGAAGCCGCCGGGATGCCACTGGAGCTAACCCTGCTGCCCATTGTGGAAAGCGCTTTTGACCCCTTTGCCTACTCCCACGGCCGTGCGGCCGGTATGTGGCAGTTTATTCCCGGCACCGGCAAGCGTTTTGGTCTGCGTCAGAGTTGGTGGTACGACGGTCGCCGGGACGTATTAGCTTCCACCCGCGCTGCGATAAAGTACATGCAATACCTGCATGATTTTTTCGATGGTAACTGGCTGCATGCACTGGCTTCCTACAACAGTGGCGAGGGGCGGGTCCGCAACGCCATTCGCAAAAACCGTCGGTTAGGCAAGCCTACCGACTTCTGGTCACTGGAGTTGCCCCGGGAGACCCGTGCCTATGTGCCTAAGCTACTGGCACTGGCCGATATTCTGAAGAACTCAGAAGCCCTTGGAGCGAAATGGCTACCAATCAAAAACGAGCCTGTCACTCAGCCAGTCAATGTGGGTTCCCAGATCGATCTGGCCCTGGCGGCCGAGATGGCCGGGCTCAGCGTCGAAGAGTTACATGCTCTCAACCCCGGCTATAACCGCTGGGCGACAGACCCTAAAGGCCCTCATACGCTGCTGCTGCCTATTGATAAGGCTGAGCCCTTTGAACTGGCGCTGACCGAGATGGAAGATCGTGAGCGGCTCAACTGGGTACGGCACAAGGTGGAAAGTGGCGACAGCCTGTTAAAACTGGCCAAGGAATACCACACCAGTGTGGATGTGATTCGCCAGGTGAACGACATTCGCGGCAATATTATTCGCGCAGGCGACCACCTGATGGTACCGGTGGCCCTTAAGGCGCTGGACAGCTACAGCCTGTCCAAAGACCAGCGTCTGGCCTCCACTCAGTCCCGTCGCCGCGCCGAGCATAAACTGACTCATCGTGTGCAAAGCGGCGATACCCTGTGGGAATTATCGATGGAATACGACGTCAACGTACGTAAGCTGGCCAGCTGGAACGGCATGGCCCCTACCGATCCACTGATGCCCGGCCAGAAGCTGGTGATCTGGGTGGATAAAGTATCCGAACAGCAATCTTCTGATGCCATCATGCGCACCGTTACTTACCGGGTACGCAATGGCGATTCACTGGCGCGCATTGCCAATAGGTTTAATGTCAGCATCAGCGATATTGAGAAGTGGAACCAAATCAGTCGCAAAAATTACCTGCAGCCCGGGCAGCGATTAAAATTGCATATTGACGTGACTCGCACATAAAAAAAAGCCCTCGCATGAGGGCTTTTTTCTTGGGGCGCAGGTTATCGGAATAGGACCTTTTCCTGATTAAACCAATACACACAAAAGGCAATCAGGCCACCGGCGATGACACTGGTGGAGCCGAAGATGGCAAACAGGGCGTAATAATCCATGGTGCCCTTGATAAGCTCTTTAATCGCCAGCGCTACGTTGGTAATCGGCACCCAGGCCCAGCCATCCTCCAGTGAGACACCCGGCAAGGTGGCCAGGACGATGGGAACAATCACGGCAAACATGATCCCGCCCATATAACTTTGTGCCTCTTTAAAGCTGCGCGCATAGATGGAAATGCTCAGCAGCATAGAGGCAAAAATGGCCACAATGGGGATCAGCATCAGGAACATCAGCACAAAGTCGATGGCGTGAATGGCCGCCATAAACTCCGCCACCATCGCAATCGCCATGCCCTGGCCCAGTACTATCCCCCAGGTTGCCATGCTCGCCACCGTGATCAGCGCCGACACCACCCCGGCCAATGCAATGGTAATAAACTTACCCAGCACCAGATGATGACGAGGGATGGGGCTGATGAGCAGCGTTTCCAGCGTACCCCGTTCCTTCTCCCCGGCCCCTAAGTCGGTAGCCGGATACATGGCGCCTTGCAGACAGAGGATAAAAATCAGGTAAGGCACTAAGCCACCCACTTTCTCGCCCCAGCTCTCGCGCTTATCGGCCACATCTTGTTTATCGATCACAATGGGCTCAATCAACGCCTGCTGAGCCGACTCATCCAGGCCCAGCGAGGTAAATGCCTGACGACGTTTGTCTTCGCGATGCCGATCCAAAATATCGCCGACGCGCTTTTGCACCATATTCAGGCCGGCGTCATTGAGCATTAGGGTAATCTTCGCCTGGCCGCCTTCCAACGCTGGTTGATCGAAGTTGGCCGGAATGGTCAGGACAAAATCGAGCTTTTCCTGTTTAATCAATTGCTCAAAATTGGTGCTGGAGTCCTGCTCCACAAACTGAAACAGCTCCTGTTGCTTCAACTCTCTCACCAGTGCAGGACTGTTCTCGGCACCTACCACCGTGTATTTCAGGGTTTCGGTCTGGGCATCTTCCAAAGCCTTAGAGGTGAAAAAGCCCACGATGCCGATCAGCACCGGAAACAGGATCAGCGGCATGGCGATCATAAAAAACAGGGTCTTGCGATCCCGCAGCAGTTCCTTCAATTCTTTTTGCATGATCATCCACATCACGCGGCTCCTTTTTGTCGTTGCAAGGTGGTCAGAAACGCCTGGTGCATTGAGCCATCGGATAGGGCTTTAAAGGAATCCAGGTCGCCATTAAAACAGGTTTTACCTTTGTCGATAACGGTGACGCTATCACACAGCTCATCCACCTCATCCAGATGGTGAGTGGAAAAGATCACCGGAATGCGCTGCTCCTTAAGGCGGCGAATAAAATCCAGCACTGTTTGGGTGGCCATAATATCCAGCCCGGTGGTGGGTTCATCCAGAATCACCGCGTCGGGTTGGTGCACCACTGCACGGGCAATGGCAGTCTTCTGTTTCATACCAGTAGAGAAGTTCTCACAGCGCCGATCCAGAAAACTCTGCATATCGAGCAAATCGGCCAGCTCTTCGATGCGCTCGGCGATGCGCTTAGGATCCATGCGGTGCAGGCGGCCAAAGTATGCGATGTTTTCCCGACCCGTCAGGCGACCGTAAAGGCCAGTAGAGCCAGACAAAAAGCCGAGCTTTTTACGGGCGATGACCGGGTTGGCCAGGATGTCTTCCCCATTGATCAGAATCTGTCCGCTGGAGGGCTTTAATGCCGTGGACAACATCCTTAAGGTCGTGGTTTTACCAGCGCCGTTGGGGCCAAGCAGTCCCAGTACTTCTCCAGCATCACAGCTGAAGCTCACATTTTCTACCGAATGAAAAAAGCGTCCCTTCAAACGGGGGTCGGCCTTTTCCTGCTCACTCAGCTTTTTCGGGTTTTCCACCCGAAAGGTCTTTGCCAATCCATTGATTTCTATCATATCAGGCTCTTATTGATGATTTTTATTATCAGCCATTGAATGTACCTGCTGTTTAACGGTATTTTCAAAAGCAATTTGTAACAATCGCTAACATTACCCAAATAAGGAACGCTATGGAAAAGGTCAATAACCCTTTGCAAGCCTGTAAGGACATCATTTTTAAGCCGAATCACGTATTCGCCACTCTGGAAGACGCCAAAAACTGGTCCTGGGTGCCCTTTATTCTGGTGGTGCTCTGTGCCGCCCTGCCCAACTATCTGTACTTCGAAACTGTCGACTTTCAGTGGTACAAAGAGATGATGGTCAACGCCCAGATGTCCGATGTCAGTCCGGCTGAAAAGGAAGCCGCCCGGCAGCAGCTGGAGCAGAGCCATCAGTTTATGGGCATGGGCTTTTCGGTACTGATGACCACCATTGGGTTTATTATCGTCAATGCCATTGTCGCCGCCTACTTAAACCTGACCACGCGTAACGACGAATATAGTACCAATGGCTTTACCGATTGGTACGGCTTTGCCTGGTGGGTGTCGATTCCTGCCGCCCTCGCCGGGCTTGTCAGCGCCCTGGTGATCCTGCTGTTTGGCTCCGAGCAAATGCTGCCCAGCATTATGGCCGCCACATCTGTGGGCTACTGGCTGTCCATCCCGGTAGAGTCGGACTGGTTTGGCTTTGGTCAGGCCCTGACGTTGGAAAGCCTGTGGATGATCTATCTGCTGGCGGTCGGGATCAGCCAGTGGACCCGCTTACCGTCCAAAACCATCTGGATGATCGCCGCGCTACCTTTCGCGGTCATCTGGGGTGGCTGGTTGCTGGTGCTGTTGTTTTAACTTCTAGCGCCGCCGTTTAGGCATAAAATAATTCTGATTCTGATAGAACGCCGGGCTCTGGTTCTCATACCAACCCGGCACGCCTAACAGGGGTAACGGGTGCAGGGCGCCTCTGGTGGCCAGGCAGTCTTCCTGCCTGAGCCGAAAGGCCAGTTTCGTATCAAGCTGTGCGTACTGTGCCGCCCTACTCTGTTCAAAGAAGTGCTCCTCAACCTTAAGTCCCAGCCACTTGCCGGTCAGTCCTATGTAGGGAGCCAGCAGCATTTCATAATTGGCGTGACCGAAGATAAAGGCCTGAACCGTACGCCCCCATTGCGGTCGTCCAGAGTAAAAGCCATCCAGCCATTGATGCTCTGCCAGCAATTCAGTGATGGCCGGTTCACTGTATGCCAGCACCACCCCGCACTCATCGAAGTGGGTAATGCGATTACGCCTGGCCGTTCTCGGACTGACTCCATGTTGGTGAATATCGGCTATATGCTGGCGATTGAGTTCAGCCTTAGCGTTGGGAAACTGGCACCATATCAGGCCATTAAATAAGTCGTGCCAGTTGGCGCGGGTCGGAATCACCTTGTCTTCCCCTATGACCTGTTCATAGTAGCGATCATTAAACGTCACCTTATCCTGTGGCATAAAGGTGTGTGTCATCTTCGTTGGACGTTGGGCATTCAGCCAGTCCGGGCCGGGCATCGCTTTCTGTTCAGCAAGGGCAAACTCCGCTGCTAAGTGCTTAAGCGGCGACCTGTCGAAACATTGCGGTGACCAGGCGATGGTATCGGCATCAAAAGACATAAGGTGACTGGTAGGCTTAGGACGAATTTTCTATACTGGGCGACGGATTCTAACCCGATAACAAGAAGAGATAAAAATGAAAAAAGCCTATCTGGCTCTGGCCCTGGCGCCCCTGCTTCTGGCAGGCTGCTCCAAGCCGGGCACTGAGCAAGCTAACGACAGCAAGACCGCCGAGGCCGAACAACAAGTAAAAACGAACTTCGATACGGTTTACGACAGTATTTCGGCCGAGACCTTAAAGAAACACACCAAGACATTAGCGTCCGATGAGTTTGAAGGCCGTTTGCCTACCACTAAGGGCGAAGAGCTCACCATCGACTATTTAACCAAACACTTTAAAGAGTTTGGCCTTAAACCGGGTAACGGCGATAGCTACCTGCAGCCGGTAGAGCTATTGGAAATCACTGCCTCAGGCAATGAAGTATTACAGATTGGCTCTCAGACCCTGCAATACAAAGAGAACATGGTAGTTGGTACCAAGCGCGAGCAGGAAAAAGTCAGCCTGGATAACTCCGAGCTGGTATTCGTCGGCTACGGTGTCAACGCGCCTGAATATGACTGGAACGACTACGAAGGCGTGGACGTAAAAGGCAAAACCGTGGTGATCCTGGTCAACGACCCAGGTTTTGAAAACCCTGAAGGTGATAAGTTCCAGGGCAAAACCATGACCTACTACGGTCGCTGGACGTACAAATATGAAGAAGCCAGCCGTCAGGGCGCTGCCGGGGCCATCATTGTGCATGAAACGGCCCCTGCGTCCTATGGCTGGTCAGTCGTCGCTAACAGCTGGAGTGGTCCGCAGTATTCGATGGTCACCGACAATGGCGCCGCCGACCGTGTGGCAGTGGAAGGCTGGATCAGCCTAAACGCCGCCCAGAAGCTGTTTGACGAGGCCGGTATGGACTTTGCTGAGATGAAGCAACAAGCTATCGCCGGTCCTACGGCGGTGCCGCTTGAGGGCTTAACGGCGTCGGTTGAAGTCAGCTCCGAACTGGAACGTTCCACCAGCTACAACGTGATTGCGACCCTGCCCGGCGCAACCAAGCCCGATGAGCACATTATCTACACCGCCCACTGGGATCACCTGGGTAAAGACGAGTCGCTGGAAGACGATCAGATCTACAACGGCGCGCACGATAACGCCACCGGTACTTCGGCGCTGCTAACCATGGCCGAGGCCTTCTCCAAGCTGGAACCCCGTCAGGATCGTTCCATGACCTTTTTGGCCGTTACCGCCGAAGAGCAAGGCCTGCTGGGCGCTAAGTACTACGCCAGCAATCCGGTTATCCCCATCGAACAAACCGTGGCAAACCTGAATATGGACGCCATGAACATCCTAGGTCGCACCAAAGATGTAGCGGTTGTGGGTAAAGGTAAGTCTGAGCTGGAAGAATACTTGGCTAAGGCAGCTGAGCGTCAGGGTCGTCACCTGGTCGAAGAAGGCCGCCCCGAGGCCGGTTACTATTACCGCTCCGACCACTTCGCTTTTGCCAAGCAAGGGGTTCCGGCCCTTTACGCCGAAGGCGGTGAAACGCCTATCGATGAAGCCACCGCCGAGTATCGCAAGCGCATGAATGTGATCGTGCAGGGCTGTTATCATCAGGTGTGTGACCGCTTCCGCGACAGCTGGGACTTTGGCGGTGTTGTGGAAGACACCCAGCTGTTTTTCGATGTGGGTGTCCATGTCGCCAATGCCGAGCAGTGGCCAGACTGGAAAGCCAGCAGCGAGTTTCAGCGCCAGAAGTAACTTCCGGCTTTCGTAAATCAGTGCCGCCTTTCCAGGCGGCACAGTTGTATCTGCACCGCGCAAACCAACTCCAATCGTATATTTTATCCCAGAATCATCTTGCATTTTTTGACAGGGCTGGCAGAGTCAGAATCGAACACTTTGTTCTAAAAATCTCGCTTTATTGAAACATTTTCATAACAACAGCGATTTTTAGCGCTTTTATACTGACAATTATCCTTGGAGAGCCCTTATTTATGTGCGGTATATTGGGAATTCTGGACATCAAATCTGATGTCAGTGAGTTGCGGAGCCAGGCTCTGGAACTGTCAAAGTTATTACGCCACCGAGGCCCGGACTGGTCCGGCATCTGGAATAATAACAATGCCATTTTATGTCACGAGCGTCTGGCGATCGTGGATCTGGATAATGGTGCCCAACCGCTTGTCAGCAATAATAATCAGCAAATTCTGGCCGTAAACGGCGAAATCTACAATCACAAGCAACTTGAGGCTGACCTGGCGACGCCTTACGAGTTTAAGACGCATTCGGACTGTGAGGTGATCCTGCCGCTGTATCAGCAAAAGGGCATCGACTTCATCGACGAGCTGGAAGGCATGTTTGCCTTTATCCTCTACGACGAGGAAAAAGACGCCTACCTGGTCGCCCGGGATCATATCGGCATTATTCCGCTGTATACCGGCTTCGATGAGCACGGCAACCTGTATGTGGCCTCAGAAATGAAGGCACTGGTACCAGTCTGCAAGACCATTCAGGAGTTTCCTCCGGGGCATTACCTGTGGAGTGAAGACGGCGAACTTCGCCGCTACTACCAGCGCGACTGGATGGACTACGATGCGGTCAAAGACAATGAGACCAACCTGGAAGACCTCAAAGCGGCTCTGGAACAATCAGTCAAAAGTCACCTGATGTCCGATGTCCCCTATGGTGTGCTGCTGTCCGGCGGGCTGGATTCGTCGCTGGTGTCCGCCATTGCGGCCAGGTTTGCCGCCAAACGGGTGGAAGATGAAGACCAGTCCGATGCCTGGTGGCCTCGTCTGCACTCCTTCGCCGTAGGTCTGGAAGGCTCGCCCGACCTGGCGGCTGCGCGCAAAGTGGCAGATATGATCGGCACCGTGCATCACGAGGTGAATTTCACCGTACAGGAAGGCCTGGATGCTATCAAAGATGTCATCTACAAGTTGGAAACCTATGACGTGACCACCATCCGTGCCTCCACGCCCATGTATCTGATGAGCCGTAAGATCAAGGCCATGGGCATTAAGATGGTGCTGTCCGGCGAAGGTGCCGACGAGATCTTCGGCGGCTACCTGTACTTCCACAAAGCTCCTAACGCTAAAGAGTTCCATGAAGAGACGGTACGCAAGATCGACCGCTTGCATATGTTCGACTGCGCCCGCGCCAACAAGGCCACCTGTGCGTGGGGCTTAGAAGCCCGGGTGCCCTTCCTGGATAAAAACTTTGTGGATGTGGCCATGCGTCTGAACCCGAAAGACAAGATGTGTCTGGACGGACGAATGGAAAAGTGGATTCTGCGCAAGGCCTTCGATAACGGTGAATACTTACCCCAGGAAGTACTCTGGCGTCAGAAAGAGCAGTTCAGCGATGGCGTCGGCTATTCCTGGATCGATTCGCTCAAAGAAGTGGCCGAAACACAGGTCAGCGATCAGCAGATGAAAACCGCCCATTTCCGCTTTCCGGTCAACACTCCGGATACCAAGGAAGGCTACCTGTTTCGCGAGATCTTCGAGAGCTTCTTCCCGCAGGAAACTGCGGCCCGTTGCGTGCCCGGAGGCAAGTCCATCGCCTGCAGTACCGCCGAGGCGCTGGCGTGGGATGAAAGTTTTGCCAACATGGCCGACCCATCGGGCCGTGCCATGCAGGGTGTACACAGCGACGCCTATTAAAAAGCCTAACCCTAGTCGTGCATACAGCCCCCAGGCCTGTTTAGGGCCCGGGGGCTTTTTATCGATCAGACTCCGCCCCCTTCACAAACTATCTCCCATATTCAGGTTTAGTAGTTGCAACCGGGCCGCCGACTATGTTTACTTGTAAACAAAACCAATCAACGTCAGCCCTATGCGCCGCTTCTTTTATCTGATTCATCTGCTTGTCTTTCTTGTGTTGATTGCCTTGGCCGCAAAGTGGTCCTGGGTGGGCTGGTTACTGTTGGTGCCACTTGCCACCTTTGGCCTGGGCCTGCTGGATCTGCTGCAAAAGGAACATTCCATACGGCGCAACTTTCCCTTCTTCGGTCGCGGACGCTGGTTAATGGAGGGCCTAAGACCTTTTGCACGCCAGTATTTTGTCGAATCCGATATGGATGGCCGCCCCATCAACCGCATGTTCCGCTCTATCGTATATCAGCGGGCCAAAGGCGCGATGGACTCCAACCCATACGGCACAAAGGTGGATGTGTACCGGGCAGGGTATGAGTGGATCGCTCACTCAATGGACGCAAAGAACATCAAAGACATCAACACCTCCCCCACGGTCACTATCGGCGGTTCTGACTGTCAGCAGCCCTATGAGGCTGCATTACTGAACATCTCCGGCATGAGCTTTGGTGCCCTGAGCGACCATGCTGTTAAAGCCTTAAACAAGGCCGCCCGGCTCGGTGGCTTCTACCATAACACCGGCGAGGGCAGCATCTCTGACTATCACCTCGAATACGGCGGTGATCTGGTCTGGCAAATCGGCACCGGTTATTTTGGCTGCCGCGATCAGAATGGCCAGTTCAGCCCAGACGCCTTTGCCGAAAAAGCCGCTTATGACAGCGTCAGAATGATTGAAATAAAGCTCTCTCAAGGGGCCAAGCCCGGTCATGGCGGTATTCTTCCTGCGGGTAAAAACTCCGAGGAAATCGCACGTATCCGACTGGTAGAACCGCATACGGATGTGATTTCCCCGTCCACCCATTCAGCGTTTTCCACCCCTATAGAGATGATGCAGTTTATCCAAAAACTCAGAGAGTTAAGCAAGGGTAAACCCGTCGGTATCAAACTGTGTATCGGCCGGCGAAGTGAATTCATTGCTCTGTGTAAGGCCATGCGGGAGACTCACATCCACCCCGATTTTATCACCGTTGACGGCGGCGAAGGCGGCACCGGCGCTGCGCCACTGGAGTACAGTAATTCTGTGGGAATGCCACTGCACGACAGCATTGCCTTTGTGGAAGACTGTCTCATCGGGTTTGACCTGAGAGATAAAATAAAAATTATTGCCAGCGGCAAGATATTGACCGGCTTTCACCTGGTGCGTGCGTTGGCATTGGGGGCCGATCTTTGTAACAGTGCCCGGGGTATGATGCTGGCGCTAGGCTGTGTCCACTCGCTGATTTGCAACACCAATCGCTGCCCCACCGGCATCACCACGCAGGATCGCCAGCTGATTGCCGGGCTGGACGTGGAAGACAAGGCCGAGCGAGTAGCACGCTATCAAAAAGAAACCGTTCATTCGGCGGTGGACATAACCTCGTCCTCCGGCCTTAAAAGCCCCAACAAACTTAAACGCTATCACCTGTATCGCCGGGTGGATCATGCCTGCGTCGAGCGTCTTGACGCCCTGCTGCCCTATCCTAAACCAAGCAGTTTTCTGGATGCCCCTCTGCCAGACAAATACCAGCAAGATATATTAGAGGCTTCTCCGGACTCCTTTATGGCACGGCATATGGATCTGGACCAGCCCGGTGGCGCTCCGGCCTCTACTTGATTTAGCCCCTGCGGCCCCCATCTATAGCTAATACGCCGGCAGATCAGGTATAATCTCGCCGTTTTTGCTGTACCTGCCTGGAGAAGCCCATGGATACCAAATTTGACCAATTGCTGGATTTTCCCTGTTATCAGACCTTTAAAGTGGTCGGCATCGCCCATGAGCGATTGCCGGATGATGTGGTAGCCTGCCTGCAACAGCACGCGCCCGCCGATGACTACCAGCCCAGAGTCAAGGAAAGCTCTAAGGGTAACTATCACTCGGTGTCCATTAGCGTCCGCGTTACCAGTAAGGAACACATGGAGACACTCTATGTAGAACTGGGTAACCTGGAACTGGTACGCCACGTTATTTAAGGCCTGTGATGACAGATTCCATTATCGTGCGCCAGCTTGGGCGTCAGGACTATACGCCTATCTGGCAGGCGATGCAGGATTTTACCGACCATCGCGGCGATAACACGTCCGATGAACTGTGGTTGGTGGAGCATAACCCCGTATTCACTCAGGGGCAGGCGGGCAAAGAGGAACACTTGCTGGCCCCCGGCGATATCCCGGTGGTGAAGGTGGATCGAGGCGGCCAGGTGACTTACCACGGCCCCGGCCAGCAAATGCTCTATGTCCTGGTGGATTTACGCCGCCGCAAGCTGGGGGTGCGCCATCTGGTCACGGCACTAGAGCAAACCATCATAGAGACACTGGCCCCTTTTGGCATCGAGGCCTATGCCAAGGCCGATGCTCCGGGCGTCTATGTGGATGAGAAAAAAATATGCTCCGTGGGCCTGCGCATCCGTAAAGGCTGCTCTTTTCACGGACTGGCAATGAATGTGAACATGGACCTGGGCCCCTTTCAACGCATCAATCCATGCGGCTATGCGGGCATGGAAATGATACACTCTGCACAATTAGAGGGTCCCAATAGTCTGGAACAAGCCGGTCCTTTGCTGGTATCGGCATTCTGCCAACAGTTAAACATCGAACACACCGACAATCGAGAAGGTTTTGATGAGTAATACACGACCAGAAGCGGGCGTAAAGCTACGCGACGAAGACAAAGTAAAGCATATCCCGGTTACCATAGTGCCGACCGAGCGCGAGGAGATGCTACGCAAGCCGGACTGGATCAAGATCAAGCTACCGCCTTCCACCGACCGTATCGACAACATAAAAAAAACGCTGCGTAAGAACAATCTGGTGTCAGTGTGTGAAGAGGCCAGTTGCCCCAATCTGTCCGAGTGTTTTAATCATGGCACCGCCACCTTTATGATCCTGGGTGAGGTTTGTACTCGTCGCTGTCCATTCTGTGACGTAGCCCATGGTAAGCCATTGCCTCCCAGCGCCGAGGAGCCGGAAAAACTGGCTTCTACCATCGCCGAAATGAAGCTTAAATACGTGGTCATCACCTCGGTAGACCGCGATGACCTGCGCGATGGCGGCGCTCAACACTTTGTCGACTGCATCAATGCCATTCGCGAGAAAAGTCCCGAGACCAAGATCGAAGTCTTGGTGCCTGATTTTCGTGGCCGTATGGATCGGGCGCTGGAAATCTTCAAAAACGGCGTACCGGACGTGTTTAATCACAACCTGGAAACCATCCCCAAGCTGTATCGCGAATGTCGTCCTGGCGCCAACTACAAATGGTCCCTGACATTACTGAAGAAGTTTAAACAGCAACATCCAGAAATCATGACTAAGTCTGGGCTGATGATGGGCATGGGCGAAACCAAGGAAGATATGGTGGAAGTACTTAAAGACCTGCGCGAGCACGATGTGGACATGCTGACGTTAGGCCAGTATCTGCAGCCCAGCCGTCACCACTATCCGGTAAAACGCTATGTTCACCCGGACGAGTTCGGCGAGCTGAAACAGATTGCCGATGACCTTGGCTTTACCCACGCCGCCTGTGGCCCCCTGGTGAGGTCCTCCTATCACGCCGATCTTCAGGCCGCCGGTGTGGAAGTGGGCTAGTGATAACTGAAACAGGGAAGTGCTAACGTCACCGAGACATCAAGGACGTCATAAAGCAGACCCTTTGAAGGAGCCCCAGGGATTGGATTTACGGCGTGTCTGCGTATGACATCCTTGATGGCTAACTCTCCTTAGAAGCCCTGTTATGCTGCATACTCAACAGCTTCATCAACGTGTCGAACACTGTTATTGCCTGGCAGAACAAAAACTGGGGCGCTCCTTCCCCCGCCCCAAAGTCAGCCTTAAGCAGCGGGGCAAAGCTGCGGGCAGCGCACGACTGCAAACGAATGAACTTCGCTTTAACCCGGTATTGCTGGCAGAAAATCCGCAGGCCTTTTTCGATGAGGTCATCCCCCATGAGATCTGCCACCTACTTACCTGGCAGCTGTATGGCCGGGTTCGGCCTCATGGCAAGGAATGGCGAGGCTTGATGGGATCAGTATTTGGCCTGACCGGCAAAGCCAGCCATCAGATGGATGTGAGTTCGGTGCGTGGCAAAACCTTTGCCTATAGCTGTGACTGTGGGCCGGTGGAATTAACGATACGCCGCCATAACAAAATCCAGCGCGGTCAGGCCCGTTACTACTGCAAGAAGTGTGCTTGTGCGCTTACTCCGGCGCACTAGCCGCTTCTTCGGATGCCGGTGCAGGCTCGGATTGACCATTACCGTCAAAGGCCATGGCGAGCTGCCACCAACTGTCGGCGGCCAGCCACTGACGTTTCTGCTGCAACGCCTGGGCAAAGTTCACATAGGCCGGGATCACGTCCTGTCCGGTTTCCAATCGCTCGCGCCATAACTCCAGATAAATGGGAGGGATACGCTCGATGTCGTGAAATTCCATAAAGGTCATGCGCGAAGTGAGCTTATAGGCCTGATAATCATGGTTATCACAGGTCCGCGCCGGACTCAGGCTCCAGTCACTCTGCGCTTTACGCCAGTCCTCAGGAATGTTCATCCCTGCCGACTCACTCGCCTGCTGAATTAACACATTAGGCGCGCCCAGACTGGCCTGGCACACCTGCTCCGCCGTTTGATCGGCGAGCGGGTATTCATCCACAAAGCCAACAAAATGGGCCAGCTCGTGCACAAACACCGAGTAAGAGTCGGCGACATCCAGATACATCACACCATTGTGCACATTGGCCTTACCTTCCTCGGCCATTACCAATACATGAGTCAGCTGTTGCTGCAACGGTTTAAGTCGGCTCGCAAGCTTGGCCTCATCGCAGCCCAGTCGGCCACTTCCCTGCCAGTTCTCGCTACAGGACAGTGCATTGTCTTCCAGCCAGACCATAGGCAAAGTGCACATCGGCAGACTAGCCAGACGGGCGTCCTCAGAAAACTGTTCTAAGAGCGACTGAATGCGATAAGCAGAGGTTAACGAGGTTGCCACCGGCTGAATGCGCATAGGGCATTCAGCGGGAGCCTGGGCGACGTTAATTGGCTGTTGCCAGTGCTTCTCTATCAGCGCCAGATAACGCTGACTCAGAGCATAGCCCAGCTCGGCACTGCGTTTAAGCCAGTGTATGGCTTGCTGCTGCTTGTTCTGGGCCCACAACAACCGGGCCAGAGTGAAACCGCTCTCCCCATCCTGCGGCGCAGCCTGTTCTAACAGCGGCTGTGCCGTATCAAACGCCTCGTGCAATAAATGCCATTGGGCCAGGGTTTTAATCGCAGGCACATAACGCTGATCTGCCGACTGTTGCAGCCATTGCAGCTGCTTTTGTGTCGAGCGACTGAGCATCGCCAAGTCGTACTGAGCCCGGGCATGACCTTCATGGGCCGCGCGAGCCAGCCAACGCCGGTGAGGTTCAGGCTGCGTTTCACGGCTTGCCAGTTGGTAATAGGCCTCACTATCACCCATACCACCGGCAAGCTTGAGCCAGTAATCCGCCGACTGTGCAGTACCGTATTCTGTTAACGCCTCTAATGCCGTCTCAGACCCTTTGCGAGCCACAACAAAAAGCTGAGTAGGCATCGGCTGCTGACGGTGCTCATAGAGCACCTGAGGGGCATAGTGGGAGGTTGAATAAGCAATCCCCACACACAGGCCAACGATAATGACCAACTTCACCACACTCAATAACCAACCGAGCATCAGTCGCCCTGCTCTACAGTACGCTCACGCAGCAAATCCAGCTCCAGACGAGCGTATTTGTGTTCCACAAACTCATACACGTTGGTACTCAGGGCGAGCTTAAAGTAGTTGGCGGCAATACTCTTGTTCTGTTTAAGCGTGTGGTATTTACCCAAATAGAAATAGGCTTCGCACAGCCGGTGAGTCAATTCGCTTTGATTGCGCACATTTTGCAACACGCCACCCAGAAGGCGCCCCTCACTGATTTTACCGAGAAACAAATCCACCAGTTCGGAAGCCCATAACTTGTCTTCCAGTTTGGCACGCTTTTGCTTCAGATGCTTTGTTGCCTGCTCGGGATCGATATCATACTCGGCAATAAAAGCCCAAATGGCCCGGTAGGGGTCACTGGTATCCTTTTGGTAAAAGGCGGCTAAGTCTTCTACGGCCAGTTCCGGGCGACCTCCGTAATACAGGGCAATGCCGCGGTTTAAGAAGGCGTATTCATGCTCGGGGTCGATTTCCAAAGTGGCATCAAAGGCTTCATAGGCACGGATAAATTCCATATTCTGAGTATGATGGATACCCATAAAGTTATAGGCTTCTGCCATATCCGGTTTTAATTTTAGCGCACTGGTGAAATCAAAATGGGCCAGGCCTTTAAGACCCACGCTGTCGTACAACATTCCGCGTTGATACAGCAATTCGGCACGCTGCTCCTGATCCAGATCTACGTTGTTCAGGATCTGACTATAGCGGGCCAGCGCCATCTGGCTGCGCATGTCTGCCGGTTCTGGTTCTGCCAGGATCAGGTTGCCCATCTGACTATCGCCGCCCGAGCTGCCGGGCACCGAGCTACACCCTGCTACCAGCAGTAAAGTCAGCAACAAGGCCAATATTGGTAATTTTTGCATAATCTAAAGGTAAGTCGCCGTATAAAAAAATGGCACCCTGAGGATGCCATTTTTTGCTGTGTATTACTACTGCGACGGTCCTGTCGACCGCCACGGTAATTAGCTGTCTGAACTTTCGGAGGTCTCAGCCTGCGGCTTTTCCAGCAGCTCTTTCATGCTCAGGCGAATACGGCCCTGACGGTCGATTTCCATCACCTTCACATCTACGTTCTGACCTTCTTTCAGGTAGTCGGTAACCTTATTCACACGCTCGTGAGCGATCTGTGAAATATGTACCAGACCTTCTTTACCTGGTAACACTTCCACAAAGGCACCAAAGTCAACGATGCGCTTCACGACACCATTGTAGGTCTTACCGACTTCCACATCGGCCGTTAAGCCCTCGATACGGTCAATGGCGATCTGTGCCTTGGCCCGCTCGGTAGCAAAAATCTTAATGGTACCGTCGTCTTCGATCTCGATGTTGGTATCGCTCTCTTCGGTAATCGAGCGGATAGTGGCACCGCCTTTACCAATAACATCACGGATCTTGTCCTGATCGATCTTCAGACTGTAGATACGCGGAGCAAAATCAGACAGCTCTTCACGGTGAGAACCGATCGCTTCGTCCATCACACTCAGAATGTGCAGACGAGCTTCTTTGGCCTGCTTCAGGGCAATCTGCATGATTTCCTGAGTGATACCTTCGATCTTGATATCCATCTGCAAAGCAGTCACACCGTCGCTGGTACCGGCTACTTTAAAGTCCATATCGCCCAGGTGGTCTTCGTCACCCAGAATGTCTGACAATACCACGAAGTTATCATCGCTTTTCACCAAGCCCATGGCAATACCCGCTACGGAAGACTTGATAGGCACACCGGCATCCATCAACGCCAGAGAGGTACCACATACTGAGGCCATAGAAGAAGAGCCATTCGACTCTGTGATTTCGGAAACCACTCGTACCACATAGGGGAATTCTTCTTCCGACGGCATAACCGCCTGAATGCCACGCTTCGCTAAACGACCGTGACCGATTTCACGGCGCTTGGGCGAGCCCATCATGCCGGTTTCACCCACACAATAGGGAGGGAAGTTGTAGTGCAGCATAAAGCGGTTGTTGGTCATGCCGCCCAGTTCATCGATCATCTGAGCGTCACGCTCAGTACCCAGAGTGGCAGCCACTAACGCCTGAGTTTCACCGCGGGTGAACAGCGCTGAGCCATGGGTGCGAGGCAGAATGCCTGTGCCCACATTCAAGGCACGTACCATTTTAGGATCGCGACCATCGATGCGAGGCTCACCTTTCAGAATGCGGCTACGTACCACATCACTTTCCAGCTCGTGCAGCAGGTCGGCAACTTCTTTTGGGTCTTGCTCTTCATCTTCTGCGGTAATTTGCTCAACCACTTTGTCGGTCAAAGCGGTTACCGCATCTTTACGTTCCAGTTTATCGGAAATCTGGTAAGCGGCGGTCATGTCCGCTTCCGCCATCTCTTTGATCTTGGCTTTTAGCTCAGTATTTTCCGCTTCAGGTTGCCAATCCCACTTAGGCGTATTGACCTCGGCGGCGAATTCATTCACTGCACCTACCACGGTTTGCATCTGCTCGTGACCGTACATAACGGCACCCAGCATGGTCTCTTCAGGCAGTACGTCGGCTTCAGATTCCACCATCAGTACGGCACTTTCTGTACCGGCAACCACCAGGTCCAACTCGGACTCTTCCTGCTCGGACACACGAGTGTTCAGGATGTACTGGCCGTCCTTATATCCCACACGGGCAGCACCGATAGGACCGCTGAACGGGATACCGGAAATCGCCAAAGCGGCAGAAGTTCCGATCATGGAAACGATATCAGTCGGGATATCCGGGTTAGCGGAAACAACGGTAATGACGACCTGAACTTCGTTTTTAAAGCCTTCCGGAAATAAGGGGCGGATAGGACGGTCGATCAGACGCGCAATCAGGGTTTCGTGCTCTGCAGGGCGCCCTTCGCGCTTGAAAAAACCGCCAGGGATCTTACCCGCAGCGTAGGTTTTTTCCTGATAGTTCACGGTTAATGGGAAAAAGCTCTGATCGGGCTTGGCTTCTTTCTTACCAACCACGGTTACCAGAACCGAGGTATCATCCATACTGGCCATCACGGCAGCCGTCGCCTGACGGGCAATTACGCCGGTTTCTAAGGTTACTTTATGTTGACCGTATTCAAATGTTTTTGTAATCGGAGTCACTGTTTCTTCCTTTTACGAGTCCTATGGGACTCTTTTACTGTTTACTTTAGGTTTCTTCGCTTTTTAACGCGGCCGATAGTATAGCGGCTCAAAGACGGTAAAAACAGGGCATTTACATGACAAATTTTAGCGACAAAAAACCCGGCTTAAGCCGGGCTTTATAAATGGTGCGGATGGAGAGACTTGAACTCTCACGTGCTTGCGCACACAACGACCTCAACGTTGCCTGTCTACCAATTCCAGCACATCCGCGAATCTGATTATTACTGAGGTACATCCGAGCTGTTGCCGCCTTCCGATGCAGGCACGTCGCTATCGGCAGGCTTAGCTGTACTCTCTTCTGACGCTGGCACCTCCAGGTTCTGCCACTCATCACCTTGCTTGTCTTCTTGCGAGGTCATTGCCCCAAGAATCAAGCTAATACCGAAGAACAACGTGGCCAGAACGGCCGTGGCGCGGGTCAGAAAATTACCGGCCCCCGTTGACCCAAAGACAGTGCCCGAAGATCCCGCGCCGAAAGACGCTCCCATGTCGGCGCCTTTACCGCGCTGAAGCAGTACTAGACCCACCAGGGCAAGAGCCACCAGCAAATAAGCTACCAATAATACTTCGTAAAGCATGCTTTACCTCTATGCGTTTGCCGCTTGGCAAATCGTTAAAAATTCATCCACTTTCAAACTCGCCCCACCAATCAGACCACCGTCCACATCGGGCTGGGCAAACAACTCGGCCGCATTGCTACCTTTAACACTGCCACCGTATAAAATACGTATCTTCGCGGCTGCGGCGGGGTCGACCTCGGCCAGATAACCACGAATAAACCGGTGCACCGCCTGCGCCTGTTCCGGTGTTGCCGTTTGACCGGTACCTATGGCCCAAATGGGCTCGTAAGCGATAACAATCTTGGCGATAGCCTCACCACCAATGCTGTCCACTATTGCTTTCAACTGCTCGGCAATATGACTTTCTACCAGCCCTGCCTGACGAGTCTGCTCAGACTCACCGACACAGACAATGGGTGTTAACCCTTGACTCAGTGCTTGCGCCGCTTTCTCTCCCACCAGCGCATTGCTTTCCTGATGGCCGTCGCGGCGTTCAGAATGACCGACAATGACATAGCGGCAGCCCATCTCATTGAGCATTGCAGCACTCACATCACCGGTGTAAGCGCCACTCTCGCAAGCGCTCACATCTTGCGCTCCCAAGGTCAATGTTCGCTTGGATAAGGCCGCCAGATACGGGAAAGGAGGACACACCACCACTTCAGTCACTTGCAATTCGGCCTGCTCAATGCCATCAGCCAGAGACTCAGCCAATGTCAGGTTACCGTTCATCTTCCAGTTACCAGCGACCAATGGTTGTCTGCTTTGTGTTGTCATAGCGACTCCTTATCCTCCCAAAGGATCATGATATGCACGATGGGAAGCGCGCGAGAGTTTACCCAAGCCTGCGCCAATATACAAGCACGCCACCGTCGTAGAACTACTGTCCGGTTACTTTTCGTACCGCGTCGGCAATATAGCCTGACCAATGCTCGGCGTGATGCACTTCATTGGCTTCCACCATCACCCGGATCAAAGGCTCCGTACCACTCTTACGCAGCAATACACGGCCCGCGTCGCCCAACTCCGACTCGGCGCGACTCACCGCCTGTTGAACCCCCTCGGCTTCAAGGGGCTTTTGCCCGGACTGGAATCGAACATTGATCAGCTTTTGTGGCAGCTTTTCCATTCCCTGACGCAGTTCGTATAAGCTGAGTCCAGAATGCAACATGGACGCCAATACCTGCAAGCCCGCCACTATACCATCGCCGGTGGACGCCATATTAAGATTCAGAACATGGCCGGAATTCTCTCCCCCGATCTTCCAGCCTCGCTGATGAAGCAGTTCCATGACGTAACGATCGCCGACCTTGCTACGCTCAAAAGGAATCGATAACTTGGCCAGTGCCTGCTCCAGACCCAGGTTGCTCATCAGGGTACCGACAACGCCACCCTGCATATTGCCAAATTTAAGCGCATCCCGGGCAATGATATAGACAATTTCATCGCCATCGACAATGTGGCCTTTGTGGTCCACCAACATGATACGGTCACCATCGCCATCCAATGCGAAGCCCAGGTCGGCTTTTTCTTCAAGCACTTTGGCACGCACGGCATCCAGCGAGGTAGCACCGACGTTGTCATTGATGTTCAGCCCATCCGGATTCACGCCCAGAGTGAGCACCTCAGCACCCAACTCGCGGAGCACATTGGGGGCAATATGGTAGGTCGCGCCATGGGCACAATCTACCACGATCTTAAGACCTTCCAGTGACAACTCTGAGGGGAAAGTGCCTTTACAAAACTCGATATAACGACCAGCGGCATCGTCAATCCGGGTTGCTTTACCCAGTTTATCGGATGCGACGCACTGCATAGGCTGTTCCATTTGCCGTTCTATTGCCAGCTCAAGATCGTCGTCCAACTTGAAGCCATCCGATGAGAAGAACTTAATGCCGTTGTCATAGTAAGGGTTATGAGAGGCACTGATCACAATTCCCGCCTCTGAACGGAAGGTTTTAGTCAGGTAGGCTATGGCGGGCGTTGGCATAGGTCCCAACAAACCAATATTGATGCCGGCAGCGGAGAGGCCGGATTCCAACGCCGATTCCAGCATGTACCCTGAGATGCGAGTGTCTTTACCAATAAGCACTTTATTGGTTCCGCGTCCGGCAAGAATACGACCCGCGGCCCAACCCAGCTTAGTTACAAACTCGGGGTTGATGGCACTTTCACCCACTTTACCCCGAATACCATCAGTGCCGAAATATTTACGCTGACTCAATGTAAGATCCTCTTAAAAACTCAATCATCCAACTGGCTTGGGTCAAGCGCTACCCAGGCCACTCGAAGCGCCTGAGCCGTCGGCGCCACATCGTGCACTCTGAGAATTCGTGCACCATTGATCATCGCCATCACGGCCGCCGACAGACTGGCAGCCTGGGTTTCACCGGCAGAAAGCTGGAGTAACTTACCCAGCATAGACTTGCGGGACAGTCCTGCAAGAATGGGCAGTTCTAACGCCTTTAACTGTGCCAATTGATGGAGTAGCTGATAATTATGTTGCAGCGTTTTACCGAAACCGAATCCCGGATCCAGAACCAAACGGCGTCTGTCGATACCGGCTTCTTCACAAGCTTGAATACGCTGCTTTAGAAAAACGCTGACCTGCTCAACCACATCATCGTATTGTGGTTTCTGCTGCATGGTTTTCGGCTGGCCTTGCATGTGCATCAAACACACCGCTACGTCGGTTTTTGCCGCCGCTTGCAACGCCCCTGGCACCTGCAAGGCACGCACATCGTTGATGAGCCCGGCACCGGCCTGTACGGCTTGTGTCATCACCTCAGGTTTACTGGTATCCACCGAGATAATCGTATCGAATCGCTCACGGATGGCTTCGATCACCGGAATGACCCGATCCAATTCTTCCTGCACTCCAACTTCCTGTGCGCCGGGGCGAGTAGACTCTCCGCCCACATCGATCATGTCAGCTCCTTCCGACAACATTTTATCCGCATGGCGAATCGCCTGCTCCAGCGAGTTGAACTGACCACCGTCAGAAAATGAGTCAGGAGTAACATTTAAAATGCCCATAACCCGGGGCAGGTCGAGGCTGAGTGCTTTCTGTCCAAATTGCATGATGATTATTATTGGAAATGGGAAGGGGCACTGTGCGCACCCCTTGATATTAGATGAAATTAACTTGGCAGATCGCCGGGCTTACCAACATCCGAACGACCTTTATCCTCGTCGCTGCTCTTGTCGTCTTTAGTCTCGTCATCGGCTTTATTGCCGTCACCGGTTGGTGCACTGCCTGTCGGACGGTCATTATCATTATCCCAATCCTGAGGAGGACGAACGTCACGACGAGCCATCAGATCGTCGATCTGCTTGGCGTCGATGGTTTCATACTTCATCAACGCATCTTTCATGGCATGGAGAATGTCCATATTTTCATTCAAGATCTTATAGGCCCGCTCATAATTACTGTCGATCACTGCCTTAATTTCCGCGTCAATGGCACGGGCCGTGTCATCAGACATGTGCGAGGCCTTGGACATACTCTTACCCAAGAACACCTCACCTTCTTCCTCGGCGTACAGCATCGGTCCCATTTTATTGGACAATCCCCATTGGGTGACCATCTTGCGAGCCAGGTCTGTGGCCTTCTCAATGTCATTGGAAGCACCGGTGGTAACCTTATCATCGCCATAGATGACCTGCTCTGCGATCCGACCGCCATACAAGCTCGAAATCATGCTTTCAATATGCTGTTTGGTGTAGCTGAATCTGTCTTGTTCAGGCAGATACATGGTCACACCCAATGCACGGCCACGGGGGATAATCGACACCTTATAGACAGGGTCATGCTCCGGTACCAATCGTCCGACGATCGCATGGCCCGCTTCGTGATAGGCGGTCATTTCCTTCTCGTCCTCGGTCATTACCATGGACTTGCGCTCGGCGCCCATCATGATCTTGTCCTTGGCCCGATCAAACTCTTCCATCGCGACCAGTCGCTTGTTAGCTCGAGCGGCAAATAGAGCGGCTTCATTCACTAGGTTAGCTAAATCGGCACCGGAGAAGCCTGGCGTGCCCCGCGCAACGACGCTGGCATCCACATTATCGGCAACAGGGATCTTGCGCATGTGAACTTTGAGGATCTGTTCTCGCCCACGGATATCGGGCAGCGCCACAACAACCTGACGGTCAAAACGACCGGGGCGCAACAGCGCCGGATCCAACACATCCGGACGGTTCGTAGCGGCGATAACGATAATCCCCTCGTGACCTTCGAAGCCGTCCATCTCAACCAACATCTGGTTCAGAGTTTGCTCACGCTCGTCGTGACCGCCACCTAAGCCCGCGCCACGCTGACGACCGACCGCATCGATCTCATCAATAAAGATGATACAGGGAGCCGACTTCTTGGCTTGTTCAAACATGTCCCGCACCCGGGAGGCACCGACACCCACGAACATCTCCACAAAATCGGAGCCGGAAATGGTGAAAAACGGTACCTTCGCTTCACCAGCGATAGCTTTCGCCAGCAGGGTCTTACCGGTGCCCGGCGGCCCTACCATCAATACACCTTTAGGTATCTTGCCGCCCAGTTTCTGGAACTTGGAGGGGTCTTTCAAAAAGTCCACCAGCTCAACAACTTCTTCCTTGGCTTCGTCACAACCGGCTACGTCGGCGAAGGTGGTCTTCACCTGGTCTTCACCCAGCAAACGCGCCTTGCTCTTACCAAAGGACATAGCACCACGGCCACCGCCGCCCTGCATCTGACGCATAAAGAAGATCCACACGGCGATCAACAGCAGCATCGGGAACCAGGAGATAAATATATTGGCCAGCATCGAGGGTTGCTCTGGAGGCTCGCCGTACACCCGCACGTCGTTTTTCAACAGATCATTGAGTAGATGCTCGTCGTACGACGTGGGTAGGAAGGTCTTAAAGTTCTCCCCACTGCGTTTCACGCCCTTAATCTCACGGCCATCGATACGCACCTCGCGCACCATGCCCTGATTCACATCATCAATAAATTGAGTGTAGGAATATTGTCTTCCGGGGGATTCACCCGGTGTAAAGCTTTGGAACACCGTCATTAATACAACGGCGATCACCAGCCACAGAATTAGATTTTTTGCCATGTCGCTCAACGCTGTAACCTCGTTTATTACAAATTCATTTTGGCAGGGCCAAGCCTACTACAGTTTATAGCCTGTCGCTACCAGATAAACCTCTCGGGAACAGGCCCGGGAAGAATCGAGTTTACGGGTCTTTACCGCCCGAAATGCCTGTTTTACTGCTTTGAAAAAGTCGTGAATGCCCGCACCCTGAAATACTTTGACCGCAAAACTGCCATTGGGTTTTAGCACCTGATGGCACATATCCAACGCCAGCTCCACCAGCTTGATCAACCGAGTCATTGCCACTCATGCTGGGAGCCATATCGGACAACACTGTCTCTATTGTTTTACTCCCAATGCGCGCCAGCAACGCCTCGTCCCGAAAGCTCACGCCTAACGAGGGTCCCATGGGCAAGATATCGCAGGCGATGACCTGGCCCCTGTCCCCCACCAGACCGGCAGTTACTTGCGACTAACCACTGAATGCCGCCCTCAAATCTACGACGGTCATCCCCAGTTTGATCAGTTTGTCTTTGTCCCGAATCTGTTCCAGCTCGAATACGACCCAGGACCGCCAGCCTTGTTTTTGCACTTTTTTGAACATACTGCTCATCGAAGTGCTCTTTCAGGCAACGCTGACTTCTGGCAGAACCGTGTTTTTTGACCGTAAGTCGTATTTGTAGTTGGGAATAAGGGGTTAATGGCGTTAAAATAGAGGTTTTCAACCTCGCAATAGTAATAAATGTATCACTAATGAAGCTTTCCACGAAACAAAAGCAGTACTTAAAAGGCCTGGCTCACTCCCTAAAGCCTGTTGTGCAACTGGGGAATAACGGTCTCACAGAGGGTGTCGTCGCTGAGATTGATCAAGCTCTTAGCCACCATGAACTGATTAAGGTTAAGATTCCTACCGAAGACAAACAAGAAAAGCAATTAATTGCCGACGCCATTGTGCGCGAAACGCAAGGGGTGAATGTGCAGATAATTGGGCACACTTTGGTTTTATATCGTCCAGCTAAAGAACCCAACATTCGTTTACCTAAAAAATGAAACCAAAGGGCTGGACCTGTTTTCAGTCCGTTGGTTTTCGAAAATAATTTAATCGCACAAAAACATCACTTTCGTCTCCTTTCTTGTTGAAATATCAGACAACTAGTTATATTTTATCTCTATTAATTTTTAATAGAAAAATAAACCTAAGGTGACTCATGACTGAATTTCTTAAGATCTTAACTCACGGACGCCGTTTGCAAGGAGCGGTAAAAGAGCTGTCAGTAGAAGAGTTACAGGAAGTAGCCGAAAAGTTAGATAATGTAATTACAAAGCGTAAAGAACAGGAAGCGGTTCAACGAGCCGAGGAAGAAAAGAAAAGACAACTTAAGGAAGCCCTGTTAAAACAAATGCAGGAAGCGGGCATCGATCCTGAAGAATTAGCCGGAGCGGCCAAATCAGGGAAAAGTAAAGGTAAAGGTCAAAAACGGCCCATTAAATACCGTTATACGGATCCTCAGGGTCAGGAACATACCTGGACCGGTATCGGCCGCACACCGAAAGTGTTTGCCGAACTAAAAGGCAAAGGCCAATTAGAGCAATATCGGGTGTAATCGATCTTTAAAAAAACCGGCTGCGGCCGGTTTTTTTATGCCTCCTATATTTCCTTCCCCGACTTAATACAGTGAGTATCACCTGCATACCTATCTCTGGTCGACGCCAGCGAGCAATTGGCTAAGCTTAGAGTGTCCTTTGCTGATGGAGTCATCATGGCAAACCTCGATACGGCCATTCAACAAATAGAACGACAAATTCTGGGTAAGAGTGAAGCCATCCACCTGGCGGTATGTTGCATGGTAGCCGGAGGACACTTATTGATCGAAGACTTACCCGGCATGGGAAAGACAACTCTGTCGCACGCCCTCGCCAATACCTTCGGCCTGTCGTTTTCCAGAGTCCAGTTTACCTCGGACATACTGCCCGCCGACGTGCTTGGATTTTCAACCTTTGACCCTCAGCAACAAGACTTTAGTTTCCACCCTGGGCCTGTATTCAGTCAGTTGGTGTTGGCCGACGAGATAAACCGCGCCAGCCCCAAAAGCCAAAGCGCCCTTTTAGAAGCAATGGAAGAGCATCAAGTGTCTATTGATGGTAATACCTATCCACTTCCATCGCCCTTTTTTGTTATCGCCACGCAAAACCCGCTTCACCACACAGGCACCTACCCACTGCCCGAGTCTCAACTGGACCGCTTTTTGATGCGCCTTCAGATCGGCTACCCACAGGCTGATGCTGAGAAGGCCATGCTCAGACAATCCCACCAGCCTCAGAATCGTCATCAGCCCCTGTTAACACCAGAAAAGCTCAGTCAGTACAGCGAACAGAGTCGCCAAATCCATGCGTCCGATGCGTTATTGGATTATATCCTTCGCCTGGTTAACTTCAGTCGTCAGTCGGGTCAGTTCCCCAACGCTTTGTCCCCACGCGCGAGCAAGGCCTTACTCGGTGCAGCTCGGGCCTGGGCTTTGATTCAGGGCCGGGATCATGTGTTACCGGAAGACGTACAGCAGGTCTTGCCTTCAGTCTGTGAGCACCGCCTCAGGGACAGTCAGACTTCGCATTATCAGGAGAAGGCACTCAGCATGACTTTGCTGGAACACATCGATCCGCTTGCCGCCTGATCATGCTTAGATCCTTCTGGCAGCAATGGCAGCATCGTTGGCTGGATAAACGCATTCCCGGCCATAACATTCATACCCTGAATATGAGTAATATTTTTATTTTTCCATCCAGGTTTGGTCTGGGATTTTTGCTTCTGTGTGCACTCCTGTTTTTATTGGGGACGAATTACCAAAATAACCTGATCTTACTGATGAGTTACTTCCTGATCAGCTTGATGCTGGTATCTATGTTTGTCAGTTACAACAACTTCTCTGGATTACAATTCAGTCTGAAGGTGCCGGATCATTGTTTTGCCGGTGAACAAGTACAAGTCACACTGAATCGCTGTGATGATCGCCCTGATAAATCTGGTCGCCTGGTCGCACACTGGATGGGCGGTTCTCCATTTCAGTCCACAAATATGGAAAATCGCGCCTCTTTAACACTCGCCTATGAGACACAACGACGAGGGCAACTTTTATTACCCAGAATAACCTTGTTCAGCCTATATCCACTGGGACTGTTTCGCTGCTGGAGCCATCTTAAATTTCCTGGTCACACCATGGTATACCCGCAAATTGGCCATCAATTTGTAGGAGAGGAGCAACCATCAGACAATACAGCCAGTGGCGCGCATGAAGGCTCCACGGGTCATGAAGACTTTCAGAGCCTGCAGCCCTACCGCCCCGGAGATCCCTTACACCAAATCGCCTGGAAGCAGGTGGCCAAAGGCCATGAACTGATGCGCAAAAGCTTTAGTGACCCAAGAGGTCAGGTGACGTGGTTACAGCTACGTCCAGGCTCTCCCGATACTCTTGAGCAACGCTTGTCCGATCTCTGCTATAGCGCCCTCAGCCTGGACCGGCACAACCAACGCTTCGGCTTACGCCTTGGCAAGCAGGCCATAGCACCGGACTCGGGTCCCCGACACCTGCATCACTGCCTCACATTATTGGCGCTGTATGGGCAACACACAGCTCAATAATCCGGCTCACTTGGGGCTGGCCCTGATTCTTTTGGGCACCGCGCTCGGTCTCTACCAACCGCTGTATTTCTGGGTCCAGCTGCTGGTTGTCTGTGCCGTCGTCATCCAGCTGAGTCTTTACCTACGCTGGCAAAAACGTGCGCCTGAAAAGCGCACCGTCAGCTTACTGGCCCTACTGAGTCTGATTGTATTGGCCTACAGCAGTTTGTCGGGAGGACTGCTGCAGGCCATGATCAACCTGCTGATGCTAGGCAGTACCCTGAAGTTACTAAACCTGAACCGTGACAGAGATGTCTACCAGCTGGCATTGAGTAATCTGTTTATGCTGGCCACTCTACTGGTGTTTCACCAAGATCTGATGGTAGCTATTTATACCGCACTCTTGCTTATAGCCACATGTTTCAGCCTAATGCTCTACGCCTGTCCGGCCAGTGACTTACGCCGTCTGGCACGCTTACTCGGCATTCTTACACTGCAGGCCCTGCCTATCATGGTACTGCTTTTTATCGCCTTACCTCAGTTAGGACCTCTGTGGAAAATGCCTGCCGCTCGCAGCAGCCAGGTCGGTCTTAGCGATAGCCTGTCCCCCGGAGATATCGCCCACCTGGCCCAATCTGGTCAACTTGTCTTTCGCGCCGAGTTCAAAGGGCCCCTTCCTGATTATTCCCAGCGCTATTGGCGGGCCTTAACCCTGGAACACTTCGATGGCCACCGCTGGCAAGTCTCTCCGGCGCGGACAGCCTCGGTCACTCCAACTTCTGAAGATCACAAGCCCTCTGTAAGCAGCACGGCGTTGCCCTATGAGGTCATCGCCGAAGCGACTCAACAACCCTGGCTATACAGTCTGAGGGTATCCCAAAGCACTACGATGGGTGTTTGGCACAGCAAAGATTACCAACTGCGCCGTCGTCAGCCCTTGCAGAGCTCGTTCCGGTATCAGGCTCTATGGGATAACAGAGTTCCCAAGAGTTTTAATCCCGACCAGGAGCGACGAATTAATTTACAAAAGCCTGACCGGGGCAATCCAAAGCTGCGTCGCTGGGGCAACGAACTGCGCCAGAAACACCCTTCAAATGCTGATTACATTAGGGCACTGTTAAATCACCTGCGTCAGCAGCCATTTCGCTACACGCTTAGGCCGCCACCCATGCCGGTCGATGCCATGGATCGATTCTGGTTTGAACACCAGGCGGGCTTTTGCGCCCATTACGCCAGCGCCCTGACCTACCTACTAAGGCTCGGCGATATTCCGGCTCGTGTCGTCACCGGCTACCTGGGCGGTGAAGTGGACGACGACGGCTATATCAGCGTTCATCAGTTTGATGCTCACGCCTGGGTCGAATGGCTGTCCGATGACGGCTGGCAGCGGCTGGACCCTACTGCTATCGCCGCTCCGTTAAGACTGGACTTTGGTCTGGAGCAGGCTGTGGCTCAGGAGCAAAGCTTTCTTAGTGAGGCCCCTTTGTCGCTGTATAAGCTCAAATCTGTCCCCTTACTGAATCAACTACGATTGTTGCTCAGCGATCTGGACTATCAATGGAGTCGCTGGGTGCTCGGCTTTAACCGCCAGCGTCAGCGGGATTTGCTGCAACAGCTCTTGGGTGAACTGACTCTGACCCGCCTTAGCCTGTTCGGCCTGTCGGTCATAACCGGTATCGGTCTGTTACTGGCTATCTACCAATGGCAGGGACGGCGCCAGAAAGGTAAAGAGCCCTCAGAGGCACACTATTATCACCGGGCTGTCAGCCTATTGGGTCAATCAGGTCTTAACCGGCCAGAAGCCGCTGGACCATTGGCCTATCAAGATTACCTTGATGGCCGGTTAGCGCCCGGAGCACTGCGGACCTTTCGGCTGCTCAGCAGGCTTTACTGTCGCTGCCAATACCAGAACCGCTACCGTCATCCGCGCTGGGCCAAAAAGCTCTACCGACGCTTTCAGCGGGAACTCAAATGACAGGTCACCTCTTCCCGGTCATGGTATAAGTGCTTAATGCTAAGCCGGTATTCATGGCCGGCCAGGATCTCGGCAATGAGCTCGCGTGCCTCTGTGACCGACTCGTAGCGCTTTTTCATTGGCAACTTCAGGTTAAAGATGGCCTCCTGACACCAGCGGCGCTCAAGCCACTGAGCCATCAGGCGCGCCACACGCAGTGGGCTTTCCACCATGTCACACACCAACCAGTTCACCGGCTTTTTGCGTGGCTCGTATTTGAAACCATCGGCAGAGTAATGCTGCACTAAGCCTGTTTCCATCAAGCTATCGGCCATGGCGCCATTATCCACCGCCTGGACAAAAATACCTCGACGCACCAGTTGATACGTCCATCCCCCCGGGCAGGCACCCAGATCCACCCCATGCATGCCCGGTTGCAGGCGCTGATCGCGTTCAGCACTGGTTAAAAACAGCTGCAGAGCTTCATCCAGTTTCAACGTAGAGCGACTGGGGGCTTCCGACGGTGACTTCAGTCGTAAAATGCCCAGTGGCTCGGGTGAAATATTCTCCGGCAAACCAACCCCCAGATGGACCTGACGGCTGTGAGTAAAAAAGGCAAAGAGTACCGGCTTGCTGGCCTGTTCCTTTTTAGTTAACACACCTTTGCCCCTCAAGGCTTGGCGCAGCGGCACGGTGAACTTACGACAGAAACGGGATAATTCACGGCCTTCAGTAGTGTCCGGATATTCCACTCGCAGCTCCCCACATACCGGTAGCCCTTCGCAGGCCGCCAGAATAGGACTGATACGATCACTCACATCCAGTTCATCCAGTGTCTGCCAGTGCACCCACAACTGACGGGCAAATACGAGCCGATGTACCGATAACGACTGGAGCTGGCTCTGCATGGAACTGTTATCCACTGCCTGATAATGCACTAACCCACCGTCTTTTTGGGTCTGGGCATAGCCCAGCACACCGGCAGCGCTGGCCTCCTGTTGAAGCTCCTTGACCAGTTCACCTTCAAAGCCAGCGCGGCAATAGGCCATGTACCCCGACATCAGCTCATCGCCTCTTTCACGGCCGTAACCATCAGCAGAAGCCAGCCGGTAATCAACAAGATTCCGCCAACCGGCGTAACCGGCCCGAGCCACTTCATGCCGGTCAGAGACAGTAAGTACAGACTGCCACTAAACAGCAACACACCAGCCACCATGGTCCAACCGCTGTAGATCAGCAATTCACTGGGCTGAAAGCGATACAGTAACACTAACGCCAGTAGTGCCAGAGCGTGATAAAACTGATATTGAACTCCGGTTTCAAACGCACTTAACAGAGACTCGGTCAAACGTCCCTTCAGGCCATGGGCTCCAAAGGCCCCGAGAACGACGCCGCTTAAGCCAAAAAACGCGGCCATAACCAGTAACCACTTCATGATTCATTTCCTAACTGTTGGTTAATAAAACCGCTGATACAATCGGCCGCAGACGCCATATGGGTGTCGTAATCATAACCAGAGCGCTTACGGGGTTTGAGACTGTGATCACCATCGGCCAGAAAACTCAGGGTGAGGTGAGCTTCAAGCTCAATATTTTGCCAGTCTTCCCGATTTCCAAAGGTATCGCGCTCGCCCTGCACGATCAGCACGGGCTTGTCAGCCTGCTGCAGAGGCTCCAAACGCAGTTTTTCCGGCTTACCCGGTGGATGCAGAGGGTAACCCAGTGCAATCGCTCCTCTGACTGGCGATAAATGGCAAATACTCAGCGCCACCCTTGCGCCCATGGACTTGCCGCCGACAAATAGTGGCAACTCGCCACCAGCCCCACTGACTTGCTGCTCGAACGCCTCGATAAGTTTCGGCATGGGATTGGGCGGGCGCTTTTTGTTCTCTTCAAGCGCTTTTTGCATGTAAGGAAAATTAAACCGCTGCACCTCAATGCCGCGTTCTTTCAATAAGTCGTCCATCTGGCGCATAAAATCCGACTCCATACCAGCCCCGGCACCGTGGGCCAAAATCAGTTTTGCCTTAATGCTCAAAATCTTCATCCTCTTGCTCGGCTTTTACCTCTGCCAATACCCAGTCACGGAAAGTGGCGATCTTACCTAATTCTGCCTGAGATTCATTACACACCAGATAATAGGCACTTTTAGTGATTAATTTTTCCTCAAAGGGACACACTAACCGTCCGGCCTGTATGTCTGGCCGCGCCAGCACACTGTGCCCCAACGCGATACCCTGACCGATAGCCGCCGCCTGTTGCACTAACATGGAATGACTGAAGATAGGCCCCTGACTTACATTCATGCCCAGTACGTTAAAGTGTTTGATCCAGCGCTGCCAGGCTTCCCGGGAAGAATCGTGCAACAGGGTATGGTATTTGAGGTCATCCAGTGTTTCCAGCGGCTTACCCGATTGAAACAGCAGCGGCGAACACATCGGGGTCAGATATTCGGTATGCAGTTTATCGGCATGCAACCCGGACCACTTGCCGCGCCCATAATAGACTGCCACATCCACATCATCCGTCAGATGGCCTTCATCGAAATCCACCGCCTTAATACGCACATCAATATCCGGATACTGCTGGGTGAATTTATGAATTCTGGGCACCAGCCATTGGGTGGCAAAGCTTGGCGGCAATGCCACAGTGATCGCCCCCGTAGCTCCTCGAGCCAGAAGCTTTTGCGTTGCATCCTGTAAGGCAATGAAAATATCTTTAATGGCCAGATAGTACGCCTGCCCTTCCTCGGTCAACAGCAAGGTGCGGTTCTTGCGGAGAAATAGTTTAAAGCCGAGAAATTCTTCTAATGCCTTAATCTGATGGCTGACTGCGGCCTGGGTCACAAATAGCTCATCAGCGGCTCGGGTAAAGCTCAGGTGACGCGCTGCGGCTTCAAAGGATTTAAGCGCGTTTAAGGGCGGTAATCTTCGTGACATTAAAATGACCATTTAATAAGTTTTTCTAATGGCAAATATTATATTTTATCAATTTAACCTTGTCACTCATTCGTATATATTTTCACCGTCTTATAAAAAACTCATTTATTTTTATAAAGTTACAAACTTGTTAAATTGAGTTAAGACACAAAAACACACAACTTTTACATTAGATTAACTTAATAGGTTTGCAGATGAAAATGATCACTAAAGGTACTATCGCCACATTAACCCTGATGGTTAGCTCTTTGAGTTGGGCCGATGACATCCGTAACGCTCAGTGGCTGCAACAGCAGCTCAACAGTGAAGTGCAGTCAGTACTGCAACAAATGAAGGCCGAGCTGCCGAACACTCAGCAAGTCGCTAAAAATGATCTGGCACCAGAGTTGAACAAAGCCTCACTGGTTGCCCGTCAGCCCAAGAGCAAGAACTCTGAGCGCCGCGTACTAGCAGACTAGGATAGGAGCCTCTCTCTTATCGGCTTCGGCTGAGAGAAGTAACCCTCCCCCATCTGCAATCCCGTCGTATAGCCAGAATTTGGCTATAAAAAAGGGTGGTCCACGGACCACCCTCGGCAGGATTCGCTATCACTCCGGTATCAAGTCTGTGCGCTGGTATCCAGCGGAGCAAAAGACTTCACCAATTCATCCACTGCCTTCATTTGGGTTAAATAGCCTTCCAGCTTATCCAGAGGTAAAGCGCATGGGCCGTCACACTTGGCCTGATTGGGATCAGGATGTGCTTCAATAAACAACCCTGCTAACCCCAGCGCCATCCCTGAGCGCGCCAACTCGGCCGCCTGAGCACGACGCCCATCGGCAGAATCACTGCGCCCCCCGGGCTTTTGTAAAGCATGGGTCGCATCGAAGACCACCGGGGCCAGATGCTTCATCTCATCCATACCCAGCATATCCACCACTAGATTGTTATAACCGAAACAGCTGCCACGCTCACACAGCAGGATACGATCGTTACCCGCTTCCAGAAACTTGTTAATAATGTGGCGCATCTCGTGAGCCGCCAGAAACTGGGGCTTTTTCACATTTACGACAGCGCCCGTTTGGGCCATGGCAACCACCAGGTCGGTCTGACGAGCCAAGAAAGCGGGCAACTGAATCACATCTACCACCTCGGCTACCGGGGCCGCCTGATAGGGCTCATGGACATCGGTGATAACGGGCACATCAAACTGAGCCTTGATCTCTTCGAAGATCTTCAGCCCCGCCTCCATCCCCGGTCCGCGGTAGGAATGCATTGAGGAGCGATTGGCTTTATCGAAAGAGGCCTTAAACACATAGGGAATGTCCAGCCTCGTGGTCACTTCCTTATAATGCTCGGCAATTCGCAACGCCAGATCCCGAGACTCCAGCACATTCATCCCTCCAAACAGCACAAAGGGCTGGTCATTAGCGATGGTAATCGGTCCCAAAGGGATACTATTTAAATTGTTCATTCGTTACCCCGCCACACCTTGAAGAATCACACCGCAGAAATAGGCCATATAAGTACCCAGAGCATAGCCCATCACCGCCAGTAGAACCCCAACCGGTGCTAAGGATGGATGGAAAGCTGCCGCCACCACAGGTGCCGACGCCGCCCCGCCCACATTAGCCTGGCTACCCACTGCCATGTAAAAAACCGGAGCTCTTAGAAGCTTCGCCACGCCAAGCATCAACCCAGCGTGAATCAGCATCCAGATAATACCGATTAAGAAGAAGATGGGTGTTTCGGTAATCTTAGTCACATCCATATGCAGTCCGATCGTCGTCACCAGCACATAGACAAACAGGCTACCCACCTTGGACGCGCCTACCTGCTCAAGGTTGCGTGCCTTACTGAAGGACAAAGCAATCCCCATGGTGGTCGCACTCACCACAAGCCAGAAAAACTTCGAATGCAGACTGTATTGCTGACCCCATGGTGCATTTTCCACCATCCAGGGTTGCACGGTCTCGGCAATAGCATGCGCCAATCCACAAGCGCCCATGCCCACAGCCAGAATCAGTACGATGTCCCTCAAGGTGGGGATACGAGACTTCTCGCGCTGAAAGTGCTCGACCTTCTCGACCATCTCGGTAATAGCGGACGTATCGGCCCCGGTGCGGGCATCCAGCTTCTTAGCATTGGAAGCCATAATCAGTAATACCGCCATCCACAGGTTAGCGACAATAATATCGACCGTCACCATGGTGGAGAAAATACCGCCACCGACCTCGAAGATCTCCTTCATGGCCGCCTGGTTGGCCCCTCCACCGATCCAGCTCCCTGCCACCGTGGTCAGGCCTCGCCATACGGCGTCGGGCCCCTGGCCGCCGAGCAGTTCGGGCGAAAAGGACGACACGATCAATAATGCGATAGGTCCACCAATAACAATGCCCACCGTACCGGTTAAAAACAGAATCAGCGCCTTCGGCCCAAGGTTAAAGACGGATCTCAGATCCATGCTCAGAGTCAGCAACACCAAGCAGGCTGGCAGTAAGAACCGTGATGCCACAAAGTAAGCCTGTGATTCATGACTATCAACGATATTAAAGGTGTTTAACAGCGATGGTAGGAAGTAGCATAGCAACAAAGCTGGCACATATTTATAAAACGCCTGAAAGAAGCGGTTAGGGCTACCCGCGGTGTAAAAAATAAGTCCTAAAAACACAAATAAAATGCCAAATACAATGGCGTCATTCGTAATCAACGGCGAATGCGTCATAAGTACAACCTCAATGATAAGTAAGGCCGAGGAACTCCCCGGCATGAAAAAATAAACTCAAAGTAACCATTATGCCTTAAGGTAAGCGGCGTTCAGGAGAACAGCAGTGGCTGCTTAATGATGGCCACTTTGGCCGCAAACAACAGCCAGCTAATGGCACCCAGGAACCCCACCCAGCGGATAAAAGTGGTGCGGCCAATTTTGAGGGCAACAAAAGCCAACAGGATGTAGAGCAATACGGCCATCAATTTTTCAGTTACCCAATCGTGAACAAAAGGGTACTGTTGAATCAGCACGCAAAGTCCCGCTGCACTCAGCAACAAGAGGGTATCGATCACATGAGGCACCACCTTGACCCATTTTTTACCTAACATGGCCGGGTGGCGATGCAACCAATAGAAACGCAGTACAAAGAGGGCCACTGTCAGGGCGACCATGGTTTGATGAAAGTGTTTCAGGGCAAAATACATGCACAATCCTATTGTTGTTTTTGCCGCTCACTTTACTGTCTCAGGCCCGGAAGGTCGAGCCCTTTTATCCCTTGAGGATTGCTGTCAGTCCTGTTTCATCTTACGGTTTAATAAAACATTATCGAAGGCCATCTGGATATTCTGGCAAAACATATCCAACAGCTTTTGATCGGAGGCACTCAGTTGATGGGGCAAACCGGACAGATACAGTAGCGCCCCTGAGGTGGACTTACTCTCGCAATATGCCACCAGATAATTGGCATCATAGATAACTTCCTGGTTCTGGTAAGCTTTCTTACAGGCTTGATACTGGTGTTTATCCAGCAGCTCCCGTAACGCACGCCCTTCGTGCTGTGCGTAGTCTCCCTGTCCTCTAAGCACATAGAGCTCTTCCGGCACTTCCGCACCCGCATCAATGGGCTCGGGGCCGGCCACAGCAGAGGTGATATAGGCGGCCTGAGCCCCGCCTAAGATAGAGGTAAGCTGTTGAATTACACCGTCGATAAAGGTCTCCAGAGACTGGGCATTAAAGAGGTCCGCCGTGGCTTGCAGAATTTTCTCAAGCCCGCGCCGACTTTCCTCAATCACCATAATGTCCTGAAACGAACGCAGCGCCGAAATGACCACGGTGAACAGTTTTTGTGAGGTGAGTTCCGTCTTGGATTTGTAGTCGTTGATGTCGTAATTAATGATGACATCCCTCTCCGGTGCTTGCCCGGGCTGGCCGGTACGGAGAATAATGCGGGTGAAGTGGTTATCCAGTTGATTGCGAACATAATCTGCCACCAGCAAACCGGCATCGTCCGTTTCCATCACCACATCAAGCAGAACGATGGCAATATCCGAATGCTGCTCGAACATATCTCTGGCCTCAGCACCGCTGTAGGCGCTGATAAACTCCAGCCCTTTATCCTGGAAGACCAGATCACTGAGAGCAAGCTTGGTCACCGCATGCACCTCAGGCTCGTCATCCACGATCAACACCTTCCAGTTGATCCGCTCGGTGATCAGATCGTCCTCGGTCTCATCGACAAACAGTAAGTCATCCGACATTGACACTTCTCCCCCTAAATCCAACTTTACCTTAGCATAGAGCCAGCTTTACGCGACAATTTATCGATAGCCCAGGGTTATCCTTTCAAGACCCGCCAAGTCCGACAAAGTAGTTACCCGGCTAAAGCCCTGCCGGATCAAAATAGCACGCACCTGTGGTCCTTGTTGGTAACCATGTTCAAATATCAGTAACCCGTCTTGCGACAAATAACCACCCGACTGACTGGCAATCGCCTCAATATCCGCCAGTCCCTGGTTGCCAGACACTAAGGCACTGCGTGGCTCAAAACGCACATCGCCTTGCGCCAGCCAGTGGTCCTCGTCATCAATATAGGGCGGATTACTGACAATCAGATCGAACGAGGTGTCAGACAGTTGCTGAAACCAGTCACTGACCTGAAAGCGGACATTATTAATGCCATTGCGTCGCGCATTGCTTGCGGCCAGCTCAATGATTTTACTCTGGTAATCCACCCCCAGCACTTGCCAGGCAGGCCGCTCTTTCGCCAATGCCAAGGCAACAGCACCGGTGCCGGTGCCGAGATCCAGCACCTTGCGGGACGTTTTTGGGGTATTCTCCAGTGCCGCCTCTACCAAATGTTCAGTTTCCGGGCGGGGAATCAGAGTATCGGGGCTGACCTGTAAGTCCAGGTCCCAGAATTCGCGATGGCCGGTAAGATAAGCAACGGGTTCACCGGAGGCTCGCCGGCAAACCAAAGTCTGAAAGTCCTGCCACTGCGAATCGGTTAAGGCCTTGTCGGGCCAGGTCATCAGATAACTCAGTCCCTTTCCCAGACAATGACACAGCAGGACCCGGCTATCCAGAGCTCCGCTGTCAGACTGGCTTAACGTTTTCCGCGCCCAGGCGAGCGCGGCTTCAATACTGGGAGACTCAGCGTTGTTCATCGGCCAGTGACGCCAGCAAGTCGGCCTGATGCTCCTGACGAATCGGGCCCATGATGGCTTCCAGGTCACCTCCCACAACTTCATCCAACTTATACAACGTCAGGTTAATGCGATGGTCGGTAACCCGTCCCTGAGGGAAATTGTAGGTACGGATTCGCTCGGAGCGATCACCGCTGCCCACCAGATCACGGCGGGTACTGGCTTCTTCCGCATTACGCTTATCCTGTTCCATCTGGTTCAAGCGGGCCTGTAACACCGACATGGCTTTGGCTCGGTTCTTATGCTGAGACCGCTCATCCTGACATTCCACCACCACGCCGGTGGGTATATGGGTCAGACGAATGGCCGAGTCGGTTTTATTCACGTGCTGACCACCCGCACCACTGGCACGGAAGGTATCCACTCTCAGATCTGCTGAGTTAATTTCAATAGCTTCGGACTCCGGTAATTCCGGTAACACTGCCACCGTACAGGCCGAGGTATGAATGCGTCCCTGAGACTCGGTTTCCGGAACCCGCTGTACCCGGTGGCCGCCAGATTCAAACTTCATCACGCCATAGGCGCCGTCGCCAATCACATTGGCAATGACCTCTTTATAGCCACCGTGTTCACCTTCATTGGCACTGACCACCTCTATCCGCCAGCCCTGCTGTTCGGCATAACGGCTGTACATGCGGAACAGGTCGCCGGCAAAAATGGCCGCCTCATCGCCGCCGGCACCGGCTCGAATTTCTAAGAAACAGTTACAGTCGTCACTGGGATCCTTCGGCAGCAGTAAGATTTGCAGGTCTTGCTCCAACTGCTCGATCTGCGCCTTGGCCTCGGTAATCTCTTCCTCGGCCATGGCCTTCATATCCTCGTCATCCTCGGTCAGCATTTCCTCAGCACTTTGCTGGTTTTCCTGCGCCTGTTGATAGGCCCGGAAGCAGCCGACAATTTCCTCCAGCTGCGAAAACTCCTTCGATAAGGCCCGGAACCTGTTTTGATCACCGATCACTTCCGGGTCGCCCAGCAAGGCCTGCACTTCTTCAAAGCGCTCGATCAGGGACTCCAACTTACGTAATACAGACTCTTTCATAGGTTTCCTGTGGTTAGCGTGCGCCGCTTGTGGGCGAATCAGCTGTTATCTCGCGACTCAGCCAGTATGTTTTGCAACAATTGCAGACTGCGTTCATCCTGATTGGCCGCCGCTTGCATAATCGCCTTTGTCGGTCCGTGCGCTAAGCTCTTGGTTAATTTATTTGCCAGCTCTTCGATCACCGTCTCCGGTGACTTACCTTCCTGCAGCTGCTTGAGGGCGCGCTGCTGCCATTTTTGTTTGATGCTCTCGCTGTTCTGCCGATAACGGCGCACCGTTTCCACCGACGACTGGCTCTCCAGCCACTGGCTAAACTGACTCACGCCCAAATCGATAAAACGTTCGGCATCGGCGGCCGCCGACTGCCGATTGGACAGGTTCTTCTCCACGATTTGCTGTAAATCGTCGACGGTATATAAGTACGCGTCATCCAACTCAGCGACTTCAGCCTCAATATCCCGGGGCACCGCCAAATCCACCAGCAACATAGGCTGATGACGACGCTGCTTTAAGGCCCGTTCGACCACGCCTTTACCGACAATAGGCAACTGACTGGCGGTGGAGCTGATCACAATATCCGCCTCGCCAATATGCTCCGGGATCTGGCTGAGCGTCAATACCTCTGCCCCCAGAGACTCAGCCAGCAGCTGGCCCCGGGCTAGGGTTCGGTTTGCGACACTCAGTTGGCGCACCCCCGCTTCGTAAAGGTGCCGGGCAACCAGTTCGATGGTTTCACCGGCCCCAATCAACAACACCCGACAGCGCCCCAGGTCCGAGAAAATATGTCGCGCCAATTGTACTGAGGCAAAGGCCACCGACACCGCATTGGCACCAATGTCTGTCTCGCTGCGAACCTTCTTGGCCACCGAAAAAGTGTGTTGAAATAAACGCTCGAAGCGCGAGCCGATCATGCCGCCATGCTTGGCACTGGTGTATGCCTGCTTTACCTGCCCCAGAATCTGGGGCTCGCCCAACACCAGCGAGTCCAGGCCACTGGCCACACGCATCAGATGGCGAATGGCTTGCTCGTCGCTACGCACGTAACTGGCGGCTTTCAGCTGCTCGCAATCCACCTGATGGAACTCGGCCAGCCAGTCACAGAGCGCCGACTGCAACTCAGTCTCGGCGTCCAGGTACACTTCGGTACGATTGCACGTTGATAGAATCACCGCTTCCTGGCTGCCTAACTGACCCTTGAGCTGTTCGAAGGCATCAAACAAACTGTCGGTGGAAAACGCCACCTTCTCCCGCACTTCAACCGGTGCGGTGTTATGATTGATACCGAATGCAATAAAAGCCATGGAGTTTTGTACAGATTGGGCGCTGAGCAGTTGTCACTAAGGGCTCAGCATTGTACGCAAAAGCCCTCACTATTGAAAGCACACGACCGAATGTGGTCTTATAAACCATTCCTTTAACGATGGTGTTCCATGAAGTACCTGCTGCCATTTCTATTTGCCTTACTGCTGAGCGCCTGCGCCACACCACCGCCCAAACACAGCGGCAGCGTAGATGCCGAGCGACATCAGCAGCGTTTGAACGCACTGACTCACTGGTCGCTGAGCGGCAAACTGGCCTATCGAGGCCCAGAGGAGCGCTTCAGTGCTAACCTGAATTGGCAGCAATGGGGGCCGGATTACCGATTCCGCCTCTCTACGTTCATTGGTACCTCACTGATGGATATGCAGCGCCGGGGGAAATCGGTAGCGTTAACCCTGGACGAGCAGACATATCGACATCGCCATGCCGGGACGCTGTTGGAAAACCTGACCGGCTGGCCGATCCCGGTAGAGCAGCTACCCCATTGGATCAAAGGCAGTAGCATGGGTGCCATCGAGCGCCAGATTAGCGACAATGGCTTACTGCAACGCCTGCAGTCGTCCACAGACTGGCAGGTAACCTACGATGATTATCGTCAGTTGGGCGACTATGTTCTACCTTACAGCCTGCGCCTGACCCACCAGAACCACCTGATTAAGATTCGCATCAACCAATGGCAACCGATCGATGACAACCATGCCCTCTAAGCTCACCCGATGGCCAGCGCCAGCCAAACTGAATTTATTTCTGCATATCCTCGGACGCCGCAGCGATGGTTATCACCAGTTACAAAGCCTGTTTCAAATGCTGGATTACGGTGACTCGTTGCAATTTTCCGCCGACAACTCGGGACAGATTAGCTTAGAAACCTCGATTGCCGGTGTGCCCAACGAAGACAACCTTATCGTAAGGGCCGCGAAGCTATTGCAGCAATACGCACAGACCTCCCAGGGCGCACGCATTTGGTTGCACAAAACGCTGCCCATGGGCGGTGGCATCGGTGGAGGTTCGTCCAATGCCGCTACGACCTTGGTGGCGCTTAACTATTACTGGCAGCTAAATCTGACCACTGACCAACTGGCCGAACTGGGCTTACAACTGGGCGCGGACGTTCCTGTGTTTGTGCACGGCCAGACCGCCTTTGCCGATGGTGTAGGTGAACAACTCAAAGCCCTGCCACAACCGGAACGGTATTATTTAGTGGTCACGCCAGATGTGCATATCAGCACCGCCGAGGTGTTTGGTCATCCACAGCTTCCCCGTAACACCCAACCCATCGCTCCGGAGCACTATCATTTTGAAGACACCCATAACGACTGTCAGGAATTGGTCTGTCAGCGCCATCCACTTGTTGCAAAGGCGTTACAGGCGTTGCTAGAATACGCGCCATCTCGGATGACGGGAACCGGGGCGAGCGTTTTTGCTGTATTCCCCCGCCGAGACCAGGCAGAACAGGCGTTACAGAGTCTGCCAGCGTCGACGCGCGGATTTATTGCGAAAGGGGTGAATTGCTCACCGCTGATTCGCCTGCTACAACAATTAACAGACTCAAGAGTTCAGAGTGACTCGCGCACTCAATAAGTTGATTGTATGGCAGATAGCAAGCGTAAATTCCGACCGTCTGAAAAACTAAGCCACATCTTCGAGGATCCCTCAGTGCCGGACATGAAGCTATTTGCTGGTAACGCGACACCAGACCTTGCCCAGAAAGTTGCCGACCGCCTATATACCAAACTTGGCCATGCCAGTGTAGGCCGTTTCAGCGACGGTGAAATTAGCGTAGAAATTCATGAAAACGTCCGTGGTTCGGACGTTTTTATTATCCAGTCTACGTGCGCGCCCACCAACGATAACCTAATGGAATTGATCGTCATGATCGATGCCTTGCGTCGAGCTTCTGCCGGACGTATTACCGCCGTTATGCCTTATTTCGGTTATGCGCGTCAGGATCGCCGGGTGCGCTCGGCTCGAGTGCCAATTACCGCGAAGGTCGTCGCAGATTTTCTGTCCAATGTCGGCGTTGACCGTGTTCTGACCATCGACCTGCATGCGGAGCAGATTCAGGGCTTTTTTGATGTACCGGTAGATAATGCCTTCGGCACCCCGATCCTGGTGCAGGACATGCTGGAGAGAGACTTAGAGAACCCCGTGGTCGTATCACCGGATATCGGCGGTGTGGTTCGTGCCCGCGCGTTGGCTAAGGTGATGAACGATCTGGACCTGGCCATTATCGATAAGCGTCGTCCCAAGGCCAATGTATCTCAGGTCATGCACATTATTGGTGATGTTCAGGGCCGCGACTGTATTATCGTGGACGATATGATCGACACCGGCGGCACCCTGTGTAAAGCGGCTGAAGCGCTAAAGGAACACGGTGCCAACAGCGTTTACGCCTACGCCACTCATGCTATCTTCTCCGGCAATGCGCCCAAAAACTTACGCGATTCGGTGATTGATGAAATCGTAGTCACCGACAGCATCCCACTGGCTCCGGAAATTCGTGAGCTTGGCAAGGTGAAACAGCTTAGCCTCTCAGACATGCTGGCCGAGGCCATTCGCCGGGTCAGCAATGAAGAATCCATCTCGGCGATGTTTGATTATTCGTAAATCGCCGATTAGAGTTAAAGCCGCTTTATGCGGCTTTTTTTATGGCAATGGTTCGAGGAGGCCTTTGATGCTCAGTAAGTTTATGGCCTTACCCCTGCTACTGGTATTGTTTGCGTGTGAAAATCATGCCAGCCACTCATCATCGGCGCCCTCCGCTCAATCGGAAAACACCATGGCATCGACAATAAAACAGCAGGTCCAGCTTACCGGCACCATCGAATATAAAAACTTTGAAGGCGGCTTTTATGCTTTAGAGGCCAAAGACGGTCAAAGCTATCTGTTAATGGACCTAAGCAGCCGCTACCAGCGCCACGGCCTGGTCGTCGAAGTCACCGGCCAGTTACAACCCGATACCATTACCTTTCAACAATACGGCACCCCCTTTAAGGTCGAAGCAGTCACGATCCTGGATGACAGTAACGCCCGGAAAAGCCAAGCCGACCAACTTTAGTCTCCTATCTTTGGCTTGTACCCTTTTCGGGCCAGTGGTAGAATGCGCCGCCCTTTTTCGAAGGGGTTCCGTTTGAATCTTTGGTCGCGAAGATTCAATGACACTATCTAATTGGAGACACATTATGTCTGAAGCTATTTTCCATCTGGATGCGGAAGTCCGCACCGACATGGGGAAAGGTGCGAGCCGCCGCCTGCGTCGTGCTGACAAATTACCCGCTATCCTTTACGGTGCTGGTAAAGATCCCGTTGCCCTGACGCTGGACCACAACAAAGTTAATGAAGCTCAGGATTTCGAAGCTTTCTACAGCCACGTTCTGACTCTGAACATTGGCGGTGATAAAGTTGAAGCTCTGGTTAAAGACATGCAGCGTCACCCGTACAAGCCTAAGCTGGTACACGTTGACTTCCTGCGCGTTGATGCAAACCAGAAAGTGACCACTCACGTTCCGATTCACTTCCTGAACGAAGATAAGGCCCCTGCCATCAAGACCAATGGCGGCGTACCTGAGCACCACATCAACGACATCGAAGTGACCTGTCTGCCAAGCAGCCTGCCTGAGTACATCGAAGTGGATCTGATGGATCTGGAAATCGGTGAAACTCTGCACCTGACTGACGTTAAACTGCCTAAAGGCGTTGAGTCTGTTGAGCTGGCCAAAGGCGAAGATCACGACCAAGCCGTTGTGACCATCAAGACTCCTAAGACAGCCGCTGCCGAAGAAGACGAAGGCGCTAGCGAAGCTGCTGATTCTGGCGACGAAGAAGCCAGCACTGAGGAGTAATCTCCTTGGCTGAGATTCAGCTAATTGTGGGCCTGGGTAATCCAGGCCCAGAATATCAAGCCACCAGACATAACGCCGGCAGTTGGTACGTTGAAGAACTGGCCCGACGTTACAATATTCCCCTCAAACCCGACGCAAAATTCTTTGGTTTAACCGGACGCGGCACCATTGGCGGCCAGGACGTTCGACTCCTTATCCCCACAACCTTTATGAATCGCAGTGGTCAGGCGGTTGCCGCACTGGCTAAGTTCTATCGCATTCCACTGGAAGAAGTCTTGGTGGCGTTCGATGAGCTCGACTTACCACCAGGGGTAGCCAAATTTAAGCTCGGGGGCAGTTCCAGCCAAAATGGCATTCGGGATATTGTCAGTAAATTCGCCAATGATAAAAATTTTTACCGGCTGCGCATCGGCATCGACCACCCTGGTCACAAAAGCCGCGTTACCGGTCATGTACTGGGCAAACCATCCCAGCCAGATAAAGAAAAGATCGACGCCGCCATCGATGAGGCGGTCCGTTGTACCGAGATTCTGCTCCAAGACAACGACATCAAAAAGGCGATGAATCGCCTGCACTCGTTTAAAGCATAAGAGGATTAGTCATGGGTTTTAAATGCGGTATTGTGGGTCTGCCTAACGTAGGTAAGTCCACTCTGTTTAACGCGCTCACCAAAGCCGGTATCGAAGCGGCCAACTTTCCGTTTTGTACCATTGAACCCAATACCGGCGTGGTTCCAGTGCCAGACGTACGCCTGGATAAGCTGGCAGCCATTGTAAACCCACAGAAGGTCCTACCCACTACCATGGAGTTTGTGGACATTGCCGGTCTGGTTAAGGGTGCCTCTAAGGGTGAAGGTCTGGGTAACCAGTTTTTGGCCAACATCCGTGAGACCGACGCCATCGGCCATGTAGTGCGCTGCTTTGAAAACGACAACATCGTGCACGTCGAAGGCAAGATCAGCCCCGAAGACGATATTGAGGTGATCAACACCGAACTGGCCCTGGCCGACCTGGAAAGCGTGGAAAAAGCCATTATCCGCCAGAGTAAACGCGCCAAAGGTGGCGACAAGGATGCAAAATTCGAGGTCACCGTGCTGGAGAAAATGAAGCCGCATCTGGACGAAGGCAAGCTGCTGCGCTCCATGGAGCTGGAAAAAGAAGAGTTGGCCGCTGTGAGCTACATGAACCTGCTGACCCTCAAGCCCACCATGTACATCGCCAATGTCAACGAAGATGGCTTCGAGAATAATCCGTACCTGGATCGTGTCAAAGCTATCGCTGCAGAAGAAAATGCCGTTGTTGTGGCCGTATGCGCCGCCATCGAAGCGGAAATTGCCGAGTTAGAGGACGACGAAAAGGCCGACTTCCTGGACGAGATGGGGCTGGAAGAGCCGGGCTTAAACCGCGTGATCCGTGCCGGTTACAGCCTACTAAACCTGAACACCTATTTTACCGCAGGAGAGAAGGAAGTCCGCGCCTGGACCTACCCTATTGGCTCTACTGCCCCACAAGCAGCCGGAAAGATCCACACCGACTTTGAGAAGGGCTTTATCCGCGCCGAAGTAGTGGCCTATGATGACTACGTCGAATACAGCGGTGAGCAAGGTGCCAAAGATGCTGGCAAATGGCGTCTGGAAGGCAAAGAGTATATTGTTAAGGATGGAGATGTAATCCATTTCCGATTTAACGTGTAAAACGCCAAAGGCAATTCGATAACAGCCCCGGCAAAATGCCGGGGCTTTCGTATCAAAAACTTTTATACTTGCTGTTAGTCTGATTAAGGAGCGCCCGGCCTAGTGAGTGAGTGGCAGCTGGTTTTCTTCGATTTATTGGTCGCAGGCCTGTTTACTCTGGTTTTAATTGGCTTTACCCACGTAATGCCTAAGCCCAGCCACCCTGTTAAACGACGCTCTACCCGCTATGTGCGTCTTTTCCTTGTTGTCGCTTTTGCCACCTATGTCAGCACCACCATTCAGCTGTTCACTGATACGCCCCTATCTTTTATAGTTCACGGCTTCTTATTTCTTCTGTCTGTTTATTTGCTCTACTTTGCGTTACAAATGCGCTTTGGCATTCCGGTTAAAAGCCAGAACTGGCGATGGCTCGTCGGCCACCTGATTGTTTTTACCAGCATCCAGCTATGCCTTATCTTTATCATTAACTCGGCCACGTTACGCGGTGTGAATATCGCTCTTCAGGCCACCATTCCTATTGCACTCTCAGCCGCGACCGTTATTCAAAACCAGCGTAACACCGGCGATAAGCTGTTACTTCTGGCGTTCCTTTCCGGTGTGCTGGCCATTTTTGCTATTACCGCTTTCCATCAATGGGTATTTGGTGGCGATGCCCTAGCCCTCATCAAACTCAGTCAGGTTAGCTTCATTACCCTGGTGTTAACGGCATTCTGCGGTTTTGTGCTGTCCATTATGTACTCTCTTATTGCCCGTATACGCAAAGATATGCTCACCGATCCTCTCACTAAGGTGAAAAATCGTCACTATCTCGATGACCCCGATTTCGGATGCTGGCTTGAAAAGCCCGCATCCCCAACTCATACGCTGGTTTTGTGTGATATTGACCACTTTAAGCGTTTTAATGATAACCATGGTCACGCTGTGGGCGACAAAGTACTGATCTTCTTCACCGAGATCGTGCAACAAAACTGTCGGAAAAAAGACATCTTTATTCGACTGGGAGGAGAAGAGTTTCTTTTGCTCTTACCGAACACCGATAAGGATCAGGCTTTTAGTATTACCGAGCGTATCCGGCAGGATATTGCAGCGCGTCCGTTTGTTTTAAATAACGGGAATGAGGCCCGGTTAAGCTGCAGTTTTGGGCTGACCGCCTATGATTCAACCAAAAGCTTGGACGCCAACATTAAGCAGGCTGATGTAGCGCTCTATGATGCTAAGGCCAAAGGCCGCAACAGAACCTGCCAAAACTAACAAATTTTCAGCAACTAAGCGTCCATCTGCTCACATCCTAAGCAAAAGAACCATTTCTTTTGAAAAGAGGCTTGACGCTCACAGGGGGGATGAGCATAATACGCGCCACTCAACGCGAGTAAGCAAGTGGCTAAGTAGCTCAGTTGGTTAGAGCACAGCACTCATAATGCTGGGGTCGCAGGTTCGAATCCCGCCTTAGCCACCATAAATGCGGAAGTGGTGGAATTGGTAGACACGCTGGATTTAGGTTCCAGTGCTTCACGGCGTGAGAGTTCAAGTCTCTCCTTCCGCACCATGTTGGGGTATAGCCAAGTGGTAAGGCAGCGGGTTTTGATCCCGCCATTCGTTGGTTCGAGTCCAGCTACCCCAGCCATTTTTCTTGCTTCACGCGTTGACCCGTTGGGGTATAGCCAAGTGGTAAGGCAGCGGGTTTTGATCCCGCCATTCGTTGGTTCGAGTCCAGCTACCCCAGCCACTATTCCAAAAGCCAGCCTTCGGGCTGGCTTTTCTCGTTTCTGCCCCATCGTTTTCTCATCTGGAATAACCAAGAGTTATGGCTTGGGTTCTGGACAAGACTGCACTCAATGGCGACTATAGCCACCACAGAACAACGATAACGAGAAACCATTGTGATCCACGAATTGGTCGATGCCGTTAACGGCTTGCTATGGAGTTGGCTACTGATTGTGATGCTGGTGGCTACTGGCGTCTGGTTTACCGTCCGTCTGGGCGGTATTCAAATCAAACACTTCACTCATATGTTCAGCCTGATGAAGGGCTCGCGTCACCACGACAAGGCCGGGATCAGCTCGTTTGCGGCCCTGTGTACCAGCCTGTCGGCACGGGTGGGAACTGGCAACCTGGCCGGCGTGGCGGTGGCTATTTCTCTCGGCGGTGCCGGTGCCATCTTCTGGATGTGGATGATCGCCCTTTTAGGCATGGCCACCGGCTTTGCCGAGAGTCTGCTCGGTCAGCTTTATAAGGTTAAAGACAGCAACGGCGAATATCGCGGCGGTCCGGCCTATTACATTCAACAGGGACTGAAGCAACGTTGGCTAGCCATTGCCTTCTCGTTATGTCTGTTTTTGGGCTATGGGTTTATTTTCAGCGCAGTACAGGCTAATTCCATTACCGATGCCTTAAATCACGCTTACGGTATCAGTGAGTTTAATACTGGCTTGGTGATCATTATCGCCGCCGGGCTTATTGTGGTAGGCGGGCTACATAGCATCGCCCGCTTCGCCGAATGGGTTGTGCCGGTGATGGGCATCGCTTATGTACTGGTTGCGCTCGGCATTACCATTATAAATATCGAGCAGGTACCTTCTTTGCTCGGCCATATTCTGACTCAGGCCTTCGGGTTTGAAGAGGCCGGTGGCGGCTTGTTGGGCGCGGCGATTAAACATGGTATACAACGCGGCCTCTATTCCAACGAGGCAGGCTCCGGCAGCGTTCCCCATGCGGCCGCCAGCGCCACCCCCCATCCTAACCACCCTGCTTCGCAAGGCTATGTGCAAATGCTGGGAGTGTTTTTAGATACCCTGATACTCTGTACCTGCACGGCGGTTATTATTCTGCTTGCTGGCGGCGGACAAGGCGAGATGGAAGGCATCCGCATGACTCAGGACGCCATGAGCTATCACCTGGGTAATGGCGGCAATGACTTTGTCGCCGCGGCTATCAGCCTGTTTGCTTTTACCTCTGTAGTAGCCAACTACGCCTATGGTGAGAGTAACCTGCATATGTTTAAGCTGGACAACAGAATCGGCCGCTCGATATACACTGTGGGCTACCTGGCTATGATTTTGTGGGGCTCTATGGCCGCGCTGCCCAAAGTCTGGGCCATGGCTGATATGGCGTTGGGCCTGATGACCGTGATTAATATCATCGCCATCGTCTGGCTGACTCCCACTATAGTCAACATCACCAAGGACTACTGGGCTCAGCATAAGGCCGGTAAGCAGCCCGAATACCGAGCCGGTAGCTGCGATATCCAAGGCCACTCCGAACCAGACATCTGGGTGAACACCGGTTCGCGCAGCGAATAAATGGTGATTTAACATCTCCATTTAAGGTGTGAACGGCTAGCGTGAGTTGACCATGGACGGTCAACATTAGAGCAAAGCAGGAGCAATTGCCGTGAGGGTCACCCTGGAATACAGCTACAAGGACGTAGACTCCCTCCCCACGAAAAACACATTATGAGCGCCTCATTGCCCAAGATCGAACAAAGCTCATTAGAAGTGACTCAACGTCACTTCGAGAGGGGCGAACGGCTAATCATGGAGGACTAGCCTGGTATATCGCTACAGGGATGTAAGTTCATTTTGCGGCCCCCCCTCTCCCACGTCCTCTCTGACCGTGCAAAAACCGCTACAAACCCATGGCATAGCGCATGACCTGGTTTTTAATCGGGCCACTGCGTTCTGCTAAGGTCAAAGCGGCGTTGCGCAGAGCCTTCATCAGCGCAAGGTCATTGCTAAAGGTCTTATAGAAGCTGTCCATGGCGGTCATCATTAGCAGATTATCGGGCCTGCGCTTATGAGCAAACTGGCGTAAGCTCTTTTCCAAGGCATCTGCCTCTGAAAGCTCAATGCTATCGACGACACTCAGTAAGGTGCCAACATCCTTAAAACCCAGATTAACGCCCTGCCCCGCCAGCGGATTTATAGTATGGGCCGCGTCGCCGAGGATTACAGTGCGGCCACTAAAGTAGTGCTGGGCGTGCATTCGGGTTAGCGGAAAGCTGGCCTTATCAGTCACCTCGAAGTCCACCAACTCATCGGGAAAGGTTTCCATGATGGCCTGTTTTAATTGGGCATGACTCAGTTGTTCTAACCGCTGCACAGTCTCGGGAGCGTCATACCATACCAACGAGGCATAGCCATCAAACAGCGGCAAAAACGCCCGAGGTCCTGAAGGGAAAAATTGTTGCCAGGTAATGTCCTGCGCTAGGTCCTGGGTTTTAACCGTTATCGCCAGCGCGTGCTGGCGGTACTGCCAACCTGTGGTGCCAATGCCTGCCGCCTGCCTGACTCTGGATTGGGCGCCATCGGCACCGATAACCAGCTTAGCGGTTAATAATTCACCATTATTCAGGCTTACGGCTGCCTGTCCGGGCCCCATGGATAGTTCGGCAAAGCCAGCGTCAAACCAAGTCACATTCGTGTAGTCAGACAGAGCCTGATGCAGGCCTAACTGAACGACACGGTTCTCGATAATATGCCCCAAGTGGTTCCGGTTGATATCGACGGCATTAAACTCGGTGCGAGCCTGGGGCTCCTCCCATACCGCCAAACGGCGGTATGGCTGAAGTCGCATATCGGCAATGGCCTGCCAGGCTCCCAGCTCTTCAAGTAATCGCTGTGAGGCAGCGCTGATAGCCGACACTCTTAAGTCAGGTAACTGACTCGCCCGAAAAGTCTCAGGCATTGCCGGTTCCACCAGCGCAACGGATCGTCCCTGCCGGGCTAATCCCAGTGCCGTCGCCGCCCCCACCATACCGGCACCGACAACGACACAATCAAATTGTTGGCCCATAAATCTACTCTAAGTGCTGACTTAAAACAGCCGCCAGAATAGCATATCAATCGGGTTTAGTCGGCACGCGCCACGGTCGACGCCCGACGATGATTCGCCGAGGCATACAACTCATCTGAGGCCATTTCATACAGGCTCGTTAACGCCTGAGTACGAATGTCCTGATTTAGCCGGTGTTCAATTTGTTGCTCGGCGCGACTGTAAGCCTGATAGGTATTATCCATACCCGGCTCATAATCATAAGTAAACACATAACGCAGGTAATCCTGGTCTGACTCATTACTGCCTTGCACCGTGGCATTGGCTGCACCGGCCGCAGCAAGAGCAACCCCGAACAGTAAAGAAAGGTTAAAAGTTTTCATCATAGCCCCCATTGTTTGGCAATTAATTGTGATGCACTTAATAAGTAGCTAATGGCGGCCAAAAGGTTACATTGAGAATGTAAAGAAATGTGTCGATGTGGCCTGATTCAGAGCTTTTGTTACATCTGCCCCATTAATCGCTATTAGCAGACCATTCATCGTCGCCTTAACGACGAGTTAACAGATTCGCCTGCGTGGGTTTGATACAATCGGAATTCGTATTTAGCAGGAGAAACCATGAACCCCAGTATCTGGATAGGCGCTCTCAGCTTAATCCTGGCCGAAGCCTTGTTTGCCGGCGTTGGCGCCATGGTCAAACATCTCAGCGATTCGGCCAGCCAGACCCAACTGGTGTTTTTTCGTAACCTGTTTGCACTCATTGCCCTGTTGCCGGTAGTGGGACGACTCGGCCTGACTGGCCTTAAGACGCAGAAACCTGCATTGCATATTATCCGGGCGACTTCCGGTCTTATTGCCATGTACTGTTTTTTCTACGTGCTGTCCCATATCCCACTGGCTCAGGCCATGATGGCTCTGTTAATCGCGCCTTTTGTCATCCCCTTTATCGCCCGTTTTTGGTTAAGGGAAATCATCACCACCAAGACCTGGGTAGCCATGGCCATCGGCTTTTGTGGTGCCGGCTTTGTGCTGCAGCCGAACGAGGGCGGCATCAGTATCTATATCGCCTTGGCGCTGCTGTGCGCTTGCCTGGTGGCTTTTACCAAGTGCGCCATTCGTAAGATGAGCGACACCGAACCCTCAGCCCGCACCGTATTTTATTTTACCGGTATTGCCACCCTGGTATCCCTGTTTCCGATGTTGATTAACTGGCAGCCCATGAGTGATGAAGCCTGGCTTTGGTTAATCGCGATGGGCATTATGGCGGCCGCCGGACAGCTCTTAATGACCAAGTCTTTCCAGCTGGCCTCACCGGCGCGTATCGGCCTGTTAACCTACACCAATGTACTCTTTGCCGCCGGGCTGGGTTATTGGTTCTGGAACGAAACCCTCTCCAGCGGCCTTTTCATCGGTATCGGACTGATTATCTGGGCCGGCAACATCACCCTACGCCAACGCTGGCTGATCTAAGCGCCAAGAAGCGACTGTCTGTGTTTAAATCCGCTGCAATTGGCGGTAAAATACGCGACCTTTTTTCGCGGGCCTCTGTCAAAAGGACGGGGTCGGTTGATAAGCGCCAACGCAAAGCTGAGTTGAATGCCGTATGAGTAAGAAACTATTTATCAAAACCTGGGGCTGCCAAATGAACGAGTACGACTCGGAGAAAATGGCGGACCTGCTGGATTCCACCCATGGCTATCAGGCGGCCGAAACCGCCGAAGAAGCCGACGTGATCCTGCTCAATACGTGCTCCATCCGAGAAAAGGCTCAGGAGAAAGTGTTTCACCAATTGGGTCGCTGGAAGAACCTGAAAAACACCAATCCTGACTTGGTGATTGGCGTGGGCGGCTGCGTGGCCTCTCAGGAAGGCGACCTGATTCGTCAGCGCGCCCCCTTTGTGGACATTGTGTTTGGCCCTCAAACTCTTCACCGACTGCCAGAGATGGTCAGTCAGGTACAAGGCGACCGCAACCCGGTCGTGGACATCAGCTTCCCGGAGATCGAGAAGTTTGACCGTCTGCCGGAGCCCCGTGCCGAGGGCCCCACCGCTTTTGTGTCGATTATGGAAGGTTGCTCTAAGTACTGCAGCTTCTGCGTGGTACCCTACACTCGCGGTGAAGAAGTCAGTCGTCCGGCAGACGATGTGATCTTCGAAATCGCCCAACTGGCCGAACAAGGCGTGCGCGAAGTGAATCTGCTGGGTCAGAATGTCAACGCCTACCGCGGCGATCATCACGACGGCAGTATCTGCACCTTCGCCGAACTATTGCATCTGGTGGCGGCCATCGATGGCATCGACCGCATCCGTTATACCACCTCTCACCCGGTAGAGTTTACCGAGGATATTATTGAGGCCTATGCCCATATCCCGGAGTTGGTGGATCACCTGCACTTGCCTGTGCAAAGTGGTTCGGATCGGATCCTGACTCAGATGAAGCGCGGCCATACCGCACTGGAGTACAAATCCAAGATACGCAAGCTGAAAAAAGTCCGCCCCAACCTGAGCATGTCATCAGACTTTATTATCGGCTTCCCGGGCGAGACCGACGCTGACTTTGAAGCCACCATGGATCTCATCCAGGCGGTGGACTACGACCTGAGCTTTAGCTTTATCTACAGCGCCCGCCCCGGCACACCGGCGGCTGACCTGCCGGACGATGTCTCCGAGGAAACCAAGAAACAGCGCCTCTATCTGCTTCAACAACGCCTTAACCAACAGGCCCAGCGTATTGCCCGTAATATGCTGGATACCGAGCAGCGCATTCTGGTGGAAGGCCCGTCCAAGAAAAATCCGATGGAGTTGTCCGGTCGTACCGAGAACAACCGGGTCGTGAATTTTGAAGGCAGTCCGGACATGATCGGCGAGTTTGTGGATGTGCGCATCACCGACGTATTCAGCAACTCGCTGCGTGGTGAAGTACTGCGTCGGGAGGCCGACATGGGCCTGCGTGTCAGCGTGTCCCCAGAGTCTATAATTAATCAACAGGCCACCAAACAGCCCGACGAACTGGGTGTGGCCCAATTCAATCCATAGAATCCTAATTCAGGAGAGTATTTTTGGCTAACCAACTGGTCAGCAACGAAATTCGTTTAGAACCTCAGGACCACAAGCGCCTTTCCAGCCTCTGCGGTCCCTTCGATGACAATATCAAGCAGCTGGAACGCCGCCTGGGCGTCGAAATCAGCTACCGCGACAATTTGTTTAAGGTGCTGGGCAAGGCCCCACAGGCCGCCGCTACCAGCGAGCTGCTCAAGCATCTGTATGTGGAAACCCAGCCGGTAAAGGGCAAGATCCCCGAGTTAGACCCACAGACCGTGCATCTGGCCATTCAGGAAGCCAATGCACTGGAACAATCGGAGCCTAAGCACCAATACGGCAAAGAGGTCCACATCAAGACCAAGCGTGGCATCATCAAGCCCCGTAACCCGCATCAGGGTCAGTATATTCAGAACATCATCAATCACGATATCACCTTTGGGATCGGCCCGGCGGGAACCGGTAAGACCTATCTAGCGGTGGCCGCGGCGGTGGATGCGCTGGAGCGTCAGGATGTGCGCCGCATCTTATTGACACGCCCGGCGGTAGAAGCTGGTGAGAAGCTGGGCTTTTTACCCGGCGATCTGGCCCAGAAAGTGGATCCCTATCTGCGCCCCCTTTACGATGCCCTGTTTGAAATGCTCGGTTTTGAAAAGGTAGAAAAGTTTATCGAGCGAAACGTCATTGAAGTGGCCCCTTTGGCTTACATGCGTGGCCGGACTCTGAACGACGCCTTTATCATTCTGGATGAAAGCCAGAATACCACCATCGAACAGATGAAGATGTTTCTGACTCGGATCGGCTTTAACTCCAAGGCAGTGATCACGGGTGACATTACCCAGATCGACCTGCCCCGCGGCGCGAAAAGTGGTCTTCGCCATGCTATTGAGGTTCTGGAGAATGTGTCTGACATTTCCTTTAACTTTTTCAGCGCTGGCGATGTTGTGCGCCACCCGGTGGTAGCTCGCATTGTCGAGGCTTATGAAGAACATGATAAAGCCCGTGCAGCGGCGAAGACCGCCAAAGACGCCGCCCAGAAGCTTGACGGCGACAATCAGCAGAACGATACGCCGACGTGAACGCCATCATTGACTTGCAAGTCGCCTCAGAGGCAGCCGACCTGCCTTCTGAGGCGCAGTTCCAGCAATGGTTCTCCACAACGCTTAAGCACCTGAAACGCGACAGCGGCGAGATCACGGTGCGCATTGTGGACGAAGATGAAAGTCAGCAGCTTAACCTCAACTACCGGGGCAAAGACAAGCCCACTAATGTGCTATCTTTCCCATTTGAGGCGCCGCCCGGCATTGAGCTTGATCTGCTGGGTGACTTAGTCATCTGCGCAGCGGTGGTCGCCCGAGAGGCCGAACAGCAGCATAAGTCACTGCACCATCACTGGGCTCATATGACCGTCCACGGCATCTTACACCTTCTGGGCTATGACCACATGGAAGAAGACGAGGCCGAACAAATGGAATCGGTCGAGATCGCCATTTTAAACCAATTAGCCATTGACGATCCCTATACCCTTAGGGAATGATAGCGTCCTGAACGAAAAAGTTACTGGAGCCTATGAGCGACGACAACCCACACTCTAGCAACGGTTCTTCCATGGGCTGGTTTGGCAAGATAGTCCAAAGCCTGTCGGGAGAGCCGCAAAACCGCAATGAACTGGCCGAGGTGATCACCGAAGCCGAGGAACGTGAGGTTATTGATTCCGCCACTCGGGAGATGATCGAGGGCGTATTGGAAATCAGTGAGATGCGTGTGCGGGACATCATGATCCCCAGAGCGCAGATGGTCACCATAGGCATTGAGGAAACGGTAGACCAGTTTCTGCCGATTATGCTTGAGTCCGCCCACTCCCGTTTTCCGGTCATTAACGAAGACAAAGACCATATTGAAGGGATCTTGCTGGCCAAGGACTTACTGAAGTACGGCTTCGACCCCGAGGCTCAATTCACCCTCAAAGACATTCTGCGCCCGGCCATCATCGTACCGGAGAGTAAACGTATCGATGTGTTACTCAGAGAATTTCGCGAAGAGCGCTACCACATGGCGATTGTGGTGGACGAATACGGCGGCGTGTCTGGCCTGGTCACCATCGAGGATATTCTGGAGTTGATCGTTGGCGAGATCGAAGACGAGCATGACACAGAAGAGAATGAGCTGGACGACATCCGTCCACTGAACAAATACACCTACTCGGTCAAAGCGCTGGTATCGGTGGAAGAGTTCAATCGCTTCTTCGAGACTGGGTTTGATGAAGAGGAGGCCGATACAATCGGTGGCATCGTGCTCAAAGCGTTCGGCCACATGCCTCGCCGCGACGAGGCGGTGGAAGTGGATGGTATTCACTTTCAGGTGACCAACGCCGACAAGCGCCGCCTGATCCAGTTAAAAGTCAGCCTGCCCAAGGACGATGACGACAACGACGCCGAAACGGAAAAATAGCAGGCTGTTTCACAGCATTGCCTTTCTCAGTGGCGCGGGCCTGACCTTAGGCTTCGCGCCTTTTTCCGTTTGGGCACTGGGGCCACTCTTGGTATTGGTGTTTCTGGCCGCTCTGGCCGCTTCACCACGCCCGTTCTGGACCGGCTTCTGGTTCGGGGCCGGCTGGTTTGGCGTCGGCATCAGTTGGGTGCATGTCAGCATTGCTGACTTTGGCGGCCTGCCGTTAATCGGCTCTTTGGGATTAATGGCGCTGTTGTGCGGCTATCTGGCCCTTTATCCTGCGTTATTCGCCTGGCTATTGAGGCGTTACTTCTGCACCCATTTATGGCCTTTGGCGGCACCGCTTTTGTGGTTGATGACCGAATGGTTACGAAGCTGGGTGCTAACGGGCTTCCCCTGGCTGTCTTTAGGCTATTCACAACTTCACGGCCCATTAGCAGGCTGGATACCGGTAATCGGCGAGTTTGGGACCAGTGCCCTGGTCATCCTTACCGCCAGCGCTCTGGTAGCCTTCACTGCATCGGGTCGCAAGGCATACTGGTTAATGGTTGCACTGTTACCTTTGGTTGCGGGAAGCCTTCTGAAACAGATTAACTGGGTAAGCCCCAGCGACCGCCAGGTCGATCTGGCCATGGTACAGGGCAATATCAAACAGGAGCTGCGCTGGATCCCAGAGCAGGACGCGCCCACCATGAACAAATACCGTCAGCTCAGTCAAAATCACTGGGACGCGGACCTGATGATCTGGCCGGAGGCGGCGATCCCCAAGTTAGAGCCCATGGCTGTGGAGTATATTCAGGCCCTCGATGAACAGGCCGCCATCACTCATACCGGCATGATCACCGGCATCGTCAATTACAATTTCGAGAGCCAGCAGGCATTTAACCAGTTAATCGCTTTAGGTTCGGAAGGCGGAGAGCCACAAGGACACTACCAATACCAACATGACAACCGCTATGCCAAGCATCACCTGCTGCCCATCGGTGAGTTTATTCCTTTGGAGGACTGGCTTAGAGGGTTGGCACCGATTTTCGACCTGCCCATGTCATCTTTTACCCGGGGCGCTTATCAGCAAAAAAACATCATTGCCAATGGCTATCATTTAGCCCCGGCCATATGCTTTGAGATTGCCTTCCCCGAGCAAATCCGCGCCAACCTGCACCCCGGCACCGACTTGATTCTCACGGTGAGTAATGATGCCTGGTTTGGCCGTTCTCATGGCCCCCATCAGCATATGGAAATTGCTCAGGTGCGAGCGCTGGAGCTGGGCTTACCGGTACTCAGAGCCACCAACAATGGCATCACCGGGGTCATCACTCCCGACGGCCGGTTAGTTCAGCGCCTGCCTCAATTCGAAGAGAGTGTTTTGCGCACCGAAGTCAATTTGTACACCGGCCAGACTCCCTTTGTCCGCTGGGGCTCCTGGGGCAGTTGGTTCATGACGTTAGTACTGTTCGCTTTTGCCTGGCTTCGCCGCCGCTAGCTTAAGCAGTTGAGTTTGCACCACAAACCGGTAAGCTCGAGGGTCTGACACACCACAGGAACACCTACAAACATGAAACTCACCACTTTGGCCAGCTTTGGCCTTGCCATGATGGTTGCCAGCTCCGCCCAGGCAACGGATCTGATGATTAAGGCCGGTACCGTGCTTGATGTCACCACCGGCGATTTACTTAATAACAAAACACTGCTCATTGAAGATGGGCGTATTCAGTCGATAATTGATACCGACAACGCCACTCTCCCTGCCGCTGACCAGGTATTGGATTTATCCGATTACACCTTACTGCCCGGCCTGATGGATATGCACGTGCACCTGACCAGCGACGCGAACAAGCATGGCTATAAGCGCCTGGCTGATTCGCTCCCCCGTAAGGCACTGACCGGGGCCATGAATGCCAGGACAACACTTCAGGCCGGGTTTACCAGTGTCCGCAACGTGGGCGCTCCCGGTTACAGCGATGTTGCCCTGCGCGATGCGATTCGCGATGGTGAAATCAGCGGCCCACGCATCTTCGCCGCTGGCATCCCCCTTGGCGTTACCGGCGGACACTGTGACAATAACCTGCTGCCCTACTCCTATAAGGACAAGTCCCCCGCCGTGGCTGACGGTCCCTGGGCGGCGCGCGAGAAAGTGCGCATGAACATAAAATACGGTGCCGATGTGATAAAAATCTGTGCCACTGGCGGGGTCCTATCAAAAGGCACCAAGGTCGGTGCGCAACAGTACAGCCTGGAAGAGATGAAGGCGATTGCCGACGAGGCCAAACTAAGGGGTGTAGTCACTGCCGCTCATGCCCACGGCACGTCCGGTATTAAAGACGCCATACGCGCTGGTATCGACAGCATTGAGCACGCCAGCCTGCTGGATGATGAAGCCATTGAGCTTGCATTAAAGCACGGTACTTACTTTTCCATGGATATCTTTACCACCGAATACATCTTATCGGCCGGTAAAGAAGCGGGCATACTGGAAGAGAGCCTGAACAAAGAGCGTAAAGTAGGTAAAACTCAGCGAGAAAGCTTCCGCCGAGCAGTAGAAGCAGGCGTCAAAATGGTATTTGGTTCCGACGCAGGTGTTTACCCCCATGGCATGAATGGCCAGCAATTCTCCCGAATGGTGAAGTTTGGTATGAGTCCACTACAAGCCATTCAGGCGGCAACAATAAACGCCGCCACATTACTGAATCAAAATCAGCACCTGGGAAGTATTGACGCTGGAAAGTGGGCCGATATCGTTGCCGTAAAAGGCAACCCTCTGGAGAAGATTCAACTACTGGAGTCCATTCCGGTAGTAATTAAAGACGGACATATCGTCAAACAGCCCGCCGAGTAACCTTACCGGGCCCTAGCTTGCCTGGGGCCCATACTCATAATCACCGCCTTTTTCCAAAGCCTTGCGGTAGGCGCTTTGAGCGTGAATGCGCTGTACGTACGCCAGAATGTTGGGACGGCTCTCATCAACGGTGCCTTTAGCCACACAGGCCTCCAGAGGGAAACTCAACTGAAAATCAGCGCCACTTATGGCCTCCCCCAGAATCCATTGTTTTCCCTCTAAGCTCTGCTCCACAAAATCCAGATGGGATTGAATGTTGGGCAGGACAAAGTTTTTTAGCACCTTGTTGGCGATCGACCGGGCAATGGGCTTGGCAAAAAACGGCATAGGACCGGTTTTGATCTTCTCCATCACCAGCCTCAGTAACAAGGGCGGCATCAAGCTGGCCTCAGGGTACTGCAGCCAATATTGATACTGGGTTTGCTCAAACTGCTGGCTGGCACCGGTCAGCTCTCCCCCTCCGTAGCGACGTGCCAGATAGTCGATAATGGCTCCGGACTCGGCCAGCCTGAGCTCGCCATCCTCCAGCACCGGCGCCTTACCTAAGGGGTGGACATCTTTGAGGCTCTGAGGAGCCAACTGGGTTTTGGGATCGCGCTGGTGATACTGGATTTTGTAATCCAGTTTGAGATGTTCCAGTAACCAAAGTATGCGCTGCGAGCGACTGTTGTTTAAATGATGCAGGATAATCATAAGCGTACTCCATGGCCCACAATGACAAGAACCACTGTTGGTGGTCTGAGATAGGGCCTTGTACGCTTCTTTTACCCGCTTCGATCAATCGCCAATCACCGGATAGGTGGTTATTTTATCCAGCACCTGCTGTTGCCGCGTCATGCCACCGATCACCAACAGCTTATGCCCCATTACCAATAACCCGCGATGATCCATGGTGGCCTGGCTGCTTTGCCCCAACTGCCAGCGGTTTTCTTTGGGATGATAAACCCAGACGTCCGACGATGGCTCGGACGGCTCGCCGTTATAACCAATGCCATTGTAATTATAGGGATTACTACTGCCACCAATAAACACCGCTTTGCCTTTGACACTCGCCGCTGCCATGCGGTAGCGAGCCTCTCCTGTGGGGTGCTCAATTTTCTGCCAGTCAATACGGGTAGGATCGGCGGCATTGATAATTCCTTTGAAACAAGCTGGCTCGGCAGCGAAGGTGCGCTTTGTCATCAGCTGTGGCACCACCGCCACACCATCACAGAGAATCATTTGGTTCTCGATAATGGCGCCGGCATGGCCAAACACCGGTTTGCCCGGGAAAGGACTGGCTTGCTGCCACTGACGGGTTTGGGTGTCGAACACCTGCACCAAATTGACATTGCCGTGGTTATGCCAGCCGCTCACCAGGTAGATATAGCGGTTTTGGTGCACCAGAGCCACACTATCATCCACCGGCACGGGCATATCGGGCAGCTTTTGATACTCCATTTCCGGCACCTTGAAGGCGTAAACATCCGGACTGGAGGTCTCACTGTGATCCTGTTCAACGGTATACCCCCCGAAGATATAAGCGGTATCGCCAATGCCCGCTACCGTCGTCGCCAGGCGCCCTTCGGGACTCATCGACGCAGGCACCGGTTCGACCGGTTGCCAGCTTTTCTCGCCGATTTTAAGCACCCAGGCCTTGTTATGCGCTGCCTGCCAATCCTTTGCCTCCGCCAAACCCATAAAAGAAGCCAGAAAGTGCTCACCATCGGCCTCTAAATGGGCAACACCATTATTGGTCACAGGTTCAGGTAAATCGGGGAGTTGCGAGCCGGCCAGGGCCCACCCTGCCAGCACCAGTCCCATCAAGGGCAGACAGCGTCTCATCATCATCACAATCCTATTTGTCAGACTGACTAAAGCCTAACACCACAGGATGGAAAGGCATAATTGGCAAGCGCTTTCTTGTGCCTCTCCTTGTCATAAGTACTTCCCATAAACATTCAGGTTGATGACGACCTGACCTGGTATGAGAGCTCAAAGCTTTAACTCAGTTCATTGTGGTCATGCAAAAGGAAGCCTATGTAGTGACAAGACTGCATATCAAATGTCGGACCTAATATCAGCGCTGTTAAAAACTCAACATAAAAAAGGCCAGCGTTTTGCTGGCCTTTTTATCAACAGAATAATCTAAATTACTCTACCGGAAAGCCCCGGTCGCGCATCAGCGCTTCTACCCGTGCATCACGACCACGGAAGGCCCGATAGGCTTCAGCCGGGTCCATGGCGTTACGTACCGAGAACAGATACTTCACCAAGCGGCCAGATACGTCTTCGTCATAGAAGCCACCCGGAGCCTCGGCGAAAGCCTCCGCCGCATCAGACGTCAGTACCTCCGCCCACATATAGCCATAATAGCCCGCCGAATAGCCCTCTCCCGAGAAGATGTGACCAAAGTGGGGAGTGCGATGACGCATCACGATCTCATCCGGCATGCCCAGTTCGGCCAGCGTTTCGCGCTCGAACTTGTCAGGGTCAATCCCTTCAGGATCCGTGGTGTGTAGCTTCATGTCCACCAGCGCCGAAGCCAGGTATTCGGTGGTTTTAAAGCCTTCATTGAAGGTCGCCGCCTTTTTAATCTTGGCGACTAGCTCATCCGGGATCGGCTCACCGGTCTTGTGGTGCACCAGATAATTATCGATCACTTCGTCGGTCAGCAGCCAGCGCTCAAGCAGCTGTGACTGGAACTCGGTGTAGTCGCGAACGCCACCGTTCAGGGTGGGGTAAGCCACATTAGAGGCTAACGCGTGCAGGGCGTGGCCGAATTCGTGGAAGTAAGTCTCGGCATCGTCCCAGCTGATCAGTACCGGTTCGCCCGGCTTACCTTTAACAAAATTTGAATTGTTAGAAGACAGCACCGTTTCTTTACCATCAAAGGTGGTATGGCTGCGGTAACTGTAAGCCCAGGCCCCAGAACGTTTACCCTGACGGGCAAAGGGGTCTAAGTACCACAGACCAATATGCTCACCGCTGTCTTTATCGGTGACTTCCCACACCTTTACATCATCATGGAACACCGGCACTTTACCTTTTTCCACCGGGGTAAAGTCAAAGTTAAACAACCGGCCGGCCACGTAGAACATCGCCTCACGCAACTTATCAAGCTGCAGGTATTGCTTGACCTCATCAGAGTCCAGATCATAACGCGCCTTACGCACTTTCTCGGCATAGTAGCGGTAATCCCAGGGCTGAATGGTAATGTCTTTACCCTCAGCATCGGCAATGGCCTGCATATCGGCCACTTCTTGCTCAACACGCGCCAGAGCCGCTGGCCACACCGCCATCATCAGATCCATCGCGTTTTCTGGGTTCTTGGCCATACGGTTTTCCAGGCGCCACTGGGCATAATTCTCATAGCCCAGCAGTTCGACCCGCTCGTCACGCAGCTTTAGAATCTCAGCAATGATAGCGTTGTTGTCATTCTCATCAGCGTTATCGCCGCGGCTGTAATAATCATTCCAGACCTTTTTACGCAGTTCACGCTCATCGGAATAGGTCAGGAACGGGTCCATGGATGACCGCGTATTGGTAATGGCGTATTTGCCCTCGTTATCACGCTCAGCGGCAGCCTGGGCCGCAGCGTTGACCACCGACTCGGGTAACCCGCTTAGCTGGTCTTCACTCAGATACAGCACGTAGCTTTCCTCATCCGCCAACACATTGTTAGCAAACTGAGTGTGCAGCTCAGACAACTGCTTATTGATCTCCGCATAGCGAGTCTTGGCATCGCCTTCCAGCGTTGCTCCATTGCGAGCGAAACCATCGTAAATCAGGGTAACCAGACGCTGCTGATCGGGTTGAAGTTGTTTAAACCGGTCACTGTTAAAAACCGCTTCGATACGTTTAAACAAGGCCTCATTTTGGCGAATCCTGGACTGGTATTCGGCGAGCTTGGGCGCCATCTCCCGTTGAATCTCACGAAACTCCGGCGAGGATAAATTAGCACTCCAGATCACATAATAGGTAAACACCCGACCGATGGCCTCGCCAGCCTTCTCGTAAGGAACGATGGTGTTTTCAAAGGTGGGCTCTGCGGACTGGTTCGCGATAACCTCCAGCTCCGCCAGGTGCTCGTCCATGCCTTTTTCCAGGGCAGGTTTTAACAGGGATAACTCCATCTTATCGAAGGCCGGCACCCCACCATACGGGCCTTGCCACTCAGCTAAAAGCGCATTGTTATAGTCTTTAGTGGCTACCGATTCTGTATTACTGGTTTCACTAGGGGACGTCGCCTGGCCACAACCCGCCAGCGCACCGGTTAAAGCCGTTGCCACGGCTAATGTAAGTAATCTTTGTTTTAACACTGTTTGACTCTCTGTTGTTGTCGATCGACTAAGACATAGTAATGAGTTCAGATATTGACGTTAACGTAAACAACAAATTTTGGCACCCGTCACGATGTAACCAATCGTTAACAGGTCGCTAACGTGCGTCCAGTGACATCGGCTACGAGAATGAGTATCAGACAATCCATTTGCCGGGAGCCGACGTAGTAAGTGGTGACTGACCAAATAATCCGTTGAGGAAAATCAATAAGTTGTCAGATTGTTGCAACACAAAAATTCAAATAAGGGTCTAACCTTATAGCAAGGATAGGTTAACGCCCGAACGCGTTCTTCGTTCTTTCAATTCCAGATCCTGTGCCGGAGGTGACAATGGGTATTTTTGAGCATTATCAACAACGCTACGAAGCTCATAAGGAAGAAGAGTACAGCGTGTCCGAATTCCTGGAGCTGTGTAAGGAAGACAAAACCGCTTACGCCAATGCAGCAGAACGCCTGTTACAGGCCATTGGCGAACCGGAAATGGTAGACACCTCGACGGACCCGGTTCTCAGCCGGCTGTTTTCTAACCGCGTATTACCCCGTTATCCGGCTTTCAATGAATTTTACGGTATGGAAGATTCCATCGAACAGATCGTGTCTTATCTCAGGCACGCCGCTCAAGGCCTGGAAGAGAAAAAACAGATACTGTACTTATTGGGTCCGGTAGGGGGAGGGAAATCCTCTCTGGCCGAGAAGCTTAAAGAGTTGATGCAACAGGTGCCCGTTTACTGCCTTAAAGGTTCACCGGTGAACGATCACCCACTGTGTCTGTTTGATGTTAACGAAGATGGTGAACTGCTGGAAAAAGAATACGGTATTCCCCGGCGCTACCTGAAGACCATTATGTCACCCTGGGCGCGCAAACGACTGCATGAATTTAACGGTGATATCAGTCAGTTCAGCGTGGTTAAAATGTATCCATCGGTGCTGGATCAAATTGCTGTGGCCAAGACCGAGCCGGGGGATGACAACAATCAGGACATTTCTGCGTTAGTGGGTAAGGTGGATATTCGCAAGTTGGAAGACTATGCCCAGAACGACCCTGACGCCTACAGCTATTCCGGCGCTCTGTGTAAGGCAAATCAGGGGCTGATGGAGTTTGTGGAAATGTTCAAGGCGCCCATCAAAGTGTTGCATCCCCTACTCACCGCCACTCAGGAGGGGAATTATAACCCCACCGAGGGCTTTTCAGCCCTGCCCTTCGACGGTGTAATACTGGCTCACTCCAACGAGTCCGAATGGCAAAGTTTTCGCAATAACAAAAACAACGAAGCCTTCTTAGACCGGGTCTACATTGTGAAAGTCCCCTACTGCTTGCGGGTATCTCAGGAGAGGAAGATCTATGACAAGTTACTGGAGAACAGCGAACTCAATGAGGCCCCCTGCGCGCCGGGAACGCTGGATATCATGGCCCAGTTCTCGGTGCTTTCACGCTTAAAAGAGCCGGAGAACTCCAGTATCTACTCTAAGATGCGGGTGTATAACGGCGAAAGCCTGAAAGACACCGATCCCAAGGCCAAGTCTTATCAGGAATACCGGGATTATGCGGGCGTGGATGAGGGCATGAACGGCTTGTCCACCCGCTTTGCCTTTAAGATCCTATCGCGCGTGTTCAACTTTGACCCCACAGAGGTGGCCGCCAACCCTGTGCATCTGTTTTATGTGCTGGAACGTCAAGTGGAGCGGGAGCAGTTTCCCCCCGAGCAAACAGAGCGCTATAAAGAGTTTCTAAAAGGCTATTTGATTCCCAAGTATGTTGAGTTTATCGGCAAGGAAATTCAAACCGCCTATCTGGAATCCTACTCAGAATATGGCCAAAACCTGTTTGATCGTTACGTCACCTATGCCGACTTCTGGATCCAGGATCAGGAATACCGCGATCCGGAAACCGGCCAGTTGTTCGACCGCGAGGCCCTGAATGCCGAGCTGGAGAAAATCGAAAAGCCAGCAGGCATCAGCAATCCCAAGGACTTTCGAAACGAGATCGTCAATTTTGTATTGCGGGCACGGGCCAATAACAAGGGTAAAAATCCCAACTGGACCAGCTACGAGAAACTGCGCACCGTCATCGAGAAAAAGATGTTCTCCAACACCGAGGATCTGTTGCCGGTCATCTCGTTTAACGCCAAAAGCAGTGCCGAGGACCAGAAAAAGCACGACGACTTTGTCAAACGTATGACCGAAAAAGGCTATACCCAAAAACAGGTACGGCTGTTATGTGAATGGTACCTAAGGGTACGTAAATCCTCGTAGTTGGCAGGAGGTACTATGACACACTTTATTGATCGGCGAGAAAACAGTAAGGGCAAGAGCACCGTTAACCGGCAGCGCTTTATTCGCCGTTATAAGAAGCAGATCAAAAAAGCCGTGTCCGACGCCATCAGCAAACGCAGCGTCACCGACGTGGACAGTGGCGAGAGCGTGAATATTCCCACCCGGGATATCAGCGAGCCCATATTCCACAAAGGCAAAGGCGGTGTGCGCGATATGGTGCACCCCGGCAATGACCAGTTTTCCGAGGGGGATAGAATCAAACGTCCTTTAGGGGGCAAGGGGGAAGGCAGCGGCGATGGTGACGCCAGCGATTCTGGCGAGGGCGAAGACGACTTTGTGTTTCAAATCTCCAGGGACGAATATCTGGATTTGCTGTTTGAAGACCTGGAACTGCCCAACCTAAAGGAAACTCAACTCGACAAACTGGTGCAATACAAGACCCATCGAGCCGGGTTCAAGTCTGATGGCGTGCCCACCAACTTAGATATCGTGCGCTCGCTGAAAGGCTCTATGGCCCGTCGGATTGCCCTGACCGCCGGTAAGAAAGCCAAAATCAAAGAGCTGGAACAGGAGCTGGAGCAGTTACTGAACGATACCCATGACCACACCCTGCGTATTCAGGAAATAGAAGCCCAAATCGCGGAGCTACGTAAGCGTGTCGATGCCATCCCGTTTTTGGATGACATCGACCTGCGCTTTAAACACTACGAGAAACGCCCCCACCCGACCAGCAAGGCTGTGATGTTTTGCCTGATGGACGTTTCAGGGTCTATGGATCAGGCCACCAAAGATATGGCCAAGCGCTTTTACATTCTGCTGTACCTGTTTTTAACCCGTACCTATGAGAACGTCGAAGTGGTCTATATTCGCCACCATACCCAAGCCAAGGAGGTGGATGAACAGGAGTTTTTCTACTCTCAGGAAACCGGGGGCACTATTGTCTCCAGCGCCCTGAAGCTGATGAAAGAGATCGTGCTTAAGCGTTATCCGTCCAACGAGTGGAATATCTATGCCGCGCAAGCTTCAGACGGCGATAACTGGGCGGATGATTCCCCCAAATGCTCTGAACTGCTGCAAAACGACATCCTGCCGCTGGTGCGCTACTACGCCTATATTGAGATCACCCAGCGCCAGCATCAGAGCCTTTGGCGCACCTACAACAGCCTTAAAGAGGTCAACCCTCACTTTGCCATGAAGCACATTCGCAGTGTGGAAGACATCTATCCGGTCTTCCGTGAACTCTTTAAAAAACAGGCCGCTTGATCCTATGGTAAAAAAAGCCTCAAAACGCACAGCTCAGCCACTGTCAGATGGACCGGACTGGACCTTCGACCTGCTGGACGAGTATCTGGCGGAGATCGACCGGGTCGCCAAGCACTATGGACTGGACACCTATCCCAATCAAATTGAGATCATCACCGCCGAGCAGATGATGGATGCCTACGCCAGTGTCGGTATGCCCATCAATTACAGTCATTGGTCCTATGGTAAGAAATTTATTCAGACTGAGCAGGGCTATAAGCGCGGGCAAATGGGCCTTGCTTATGAAATTGTGATCAACTCCGACCCCTGCATCGCCTATCTGATGGAAGAAAACACCATCACCATGCAGGCACTGGTGATGGCCCACGCCAGCTATGGACACAACTCTTTTTTTAAGAATAACTACCTGTTTAAGACCTGGACCGATGCCAGCTCCATCATCGACTATCTGGAGTTTGCCAAAAACTATGTGGCCCGCTGCGAGGAACGCCACGGTATCACCGAAGTGGAAGAGACCCTGGACTCCTGTCACGCCCTCGCCAACTTTGGCGTAGACCGTTATAAGCGGCCACAACGACTGTCACTGAGAGAAGAAAAAGAACGCCAGCAGAATCGGGAAAAATACCTGCAGTCACAGGTTAACGAGCTATGGCGAACCCTGCCAAAGAAAGCCAAGACCGATCCTGAACTGAAACAAAGACGCTTTCCCGCCGAGCCTCAGGAGAACCTGCTGTACTTTATCGAAAAAAATGCGCCCTATCTGGAGCCCTGGCAGCGGGAGCTGGTGCGTATCGTTCGCAAAGTATCGCAGTACTTTTATCCGCAAAAACAAACCCAGGTGATGAACGAAGGCTGGGCGTGCTTCTGGCACTATCACATTCTCAATCATCTGTACGACGAGGGGCTCGTTACCGACCGTTTCATCATGGAGTTTTTGCACAGCCACACCAATGTGGTGCTACAGCCGGAATACAACAGTCCGTATTATTCCGGCATTAATCCCTATGCGCTTGGCTTTAACATGTTTATGGACATCAAGCGCATCTGTCAGGAGCCCACCGACGAGGACAAACACTGGTTCCCTGAGATTGCCGGCAGCGACTGGCTGGAAACCGTGCACTTTGCCATGGAAAACTTTAAGGATGAGAGCTTTATCAGCCAGTTTTTATCCCCCAAGCTGATGCGGGATTTTAAACTGTTTGCCATTCACGACGACGACAGTGAAGATTACCTGGAAGTCAGCGCTATTCACAATGAAGATGGCTACCAGCGCCTGCGGGATAAGCTCTCAGCACAATATAACCTGAGTAACTTAGAACCTAATATTCAGATCTACAATGTGGACGTGCGCGGCGACCGTTCACTCACCCTAAGATATTACCCGCAAAACCGAGAGCCGCTGGCCGACAGCACGGAAGAAGTAATGCGGCATTTGTATCGCCTGTGGGGCTTCGAAGTAAAACTGGAGCGAGACAACGACGACCAGGAGCCAACACTGATTGCCACCTGCCCGTCCGAGCCCAGTAAGTGATTATATGGATTGGTATAAATAATCCACCAGGGTTTTGACCTTGGCCGAACGCTGGCGGTTGTGTGGATATAGCGCCCACACACCTTCATCGGCCTGCCGGTACGCATCCAATACTAAAACCAGTTCGCCTGTCGCCAGTTTATGATCAACATAATAATCCGGCAGCTGAGCAATGCCCAGCCCACGACAGGCCGCATCACAAAGGGCCAGGCCCGAGTTACACTGGATCCGTCCCCGGGGTTTAAACTGCACACGCTGGCCGTTTTGCAAAAATCGCCAGTATGCCTGAGAGCCTTGCAAACACTCATGCTGTTTTAGCTGCTCAATGGTTCTGGGCACGCCGTGGTGGTCAAGATAGCCGGGGCTGGCGACCAAATACTGGGTGCGTTGAGTCAGGCGCCGGGCAATATAGGTGGAGTCACTGAGCGGCCCTAAACGGATGGCCAGATCAAACCCATGCTCAATCAGATCCAGTTTATTGTTGGTCATATGCAGGGATAAGCGAACCTGTGGATAGTCCATCAGAAACTGGTTTAATAAGGGCGCCAGTGTGTTTTCCCCGAAATAAACCGGAGCCGTGACCCGCAACAGGCCCTTGGGCACCGCCCGGTACTCCCCTACCTGCTGATTGGCCTCTTCCAGTTGAGACACCAGCTCCTGACAGTGTTGCAGGTAGATCTCACCTTCTTCGGTCAGTGACACCTTCCGCGTGGAGCGAAACAACAGCTGGATACCCAGCTTATTTTCCAGCGCCGCGATATTGCGGCTCACCTGAGCCACCGAAAGATTCAGTGTCGGCGCCGCTCGGGTAAAACTGCCTTTTTCAGCTACTGCCACAAACTCGCTGATACCTAGCCAGGGATTCATATTGATTATTTCATTTATACAAAAGTCATTTTCATTTAAGCACAATTATTTAGTCTGAGAAAAGGTCTACAATAGTCCGACAGTCTTTAACAACGTAAAAAACTCTGGGGAGATTTCAATGGAAAGCATCACAACCAAAGCTGCCGTCGCATGGGGTCCAGGCGAGCCGCTAAAAATTGAACAGGTTCAGCTGGCGCCGCCAAAAAAAGGCGAAGTACTGGTGAAAATTGTGGCGACCGGCGTTTGCCACACCGATGCCTACACATTATCCGGTAAGGATCCTGAGGGTATCTTCCCTGCTATCCTTGGCCATGAAGGCGGCGGTATCGTTCAGGCCGTCGGAGAGGGTGTCACCTCGGTAGAAGTCGGCGACCATGTTATCCCGCTGTACACCCCAGAATGCGGAGAGTGTAAGTTCTGTCGCTCGGGTAAGACCAATCTGTGTCAGGCCATTCGTGAGACACAGGGAAAGGGTCTGATGCCCGATGGAACCACTCGTTTTTCCAAAGACGGTCAGCCCATCTATCACTATATGGGCACCTCCACCTTTGCCGAACACACCGTATTGCCGGAAATCGCTCTGGCGAAGATCGATAAGTCGGCCGCGCTGGACAAAGTTTGCCTGCTCGGTTGCGGCGTGACTACCGGCATGGGCGCTGTGGCCAATACGGCCAAGGTGGAAAAAGGCGATACCGTGGCGGTATTTGGTCTTGGTGGCATTGGCCTGTCGGTGATCATCGGCGCACGCATGGCCGGAGCCGGCCGGATTATTGCCATCGACATCAATGAAGATAAGTTTGAGATTGCCGAGCAATTAGGCGCTACGGATCTCGTTAACCCCAACAAGCACGACAAGCCGATTCAGGAAGTCGTAGTGGCGATGACCGACGGCGGGGTCGATTACAGCTTCGAGTGCATCGGTAACGTGGATGTGATGCGCTCGGCACTCGAGTGCTGTCATAAAGGCTGGGGTGAATCGGTCATCATCGGGGTGGCTGGTGCCGGCGAAGAAATCTCCACCCGCCCATTCCAGCTGGTCACCGGCCGGGTCTGGAAAGGCTCTGCCTTTGGTGGCGTTAAAGGCCGCAGCCAGCTGCCCGATTATGTTCAGCGCTATATGAACGGGGAATTCGAGTTGGATACCTTTATCACCCACGAGCTTCCCCTGGAAGATATTAATCAGGCGTTTGACCTGATGCATGAAGGCAAATCCATCCGCTCTGTGATCCACTTCGACTAAGGAGTCATCATGGCCATTGAAAAACTGTCTGAGGTCAAATGCTTTGGCGGCTGGCAACAACGCTTTCAGCATCAGTCTGACTGTTTGAGTTGCACCATGACCTTTTCGGTCTATCTGCCACCACAGGCCGAGCAGCAAATGGTGCCGGTGATCTACTGGCTTTCCGGCCTGACCTGCACCGATGAGAACTTTTCTACCAAATCAGGCGCTCAGCGCTACGCCGCTGAGCATGGTGTGGCGTTGGTAATGCCCGATACCAGCCCCAGAGGCGATAACGTGCCGGATGATCCGGACGGTGCCTTTGATTTTGGTCTGGGCGCGGGGTTTTATGTCAATGCCACCCAGTCCCCCTGGAAAGCGCAGTATCAGATGTTTGACTATGTGCACCGCGAGCTGCCTCAGGTTGTCGAGTCGCAGTTGCCTGTGTCCGGCCGAAAAGCCATCAGCGGCCATTCCATGGGAGGGCATGGCGCACTGGTGATCGGTCTGACTCATCCACAAGACTACAAGGCGATTTCGGCCTTTGCGCCGGTGTGTAATCCCACACAGTGCCCTTGGGGGAAGAAAGCTTTTAGCAACTACCTGGGCGATGACAGAGCCACATGGAAAGCCTATGATGCCAGCGAACGTTTGGATGCGTTTGAGGGTGACATGCCTATTTTGGTGGATCAGGGCACGGCGGATAACTTTCTAAAGGAGCAACTGGGAACACCGGCGCTGGAAGCAGCCAATCAAAGAGGACTGGCCGAGATTCGCTATCAGGAAGGTTATGATCACAGTTACTACTTTATCGCCAGCTTCATCGGCGAGCATATCACCTTTCTGGCCAAGGCCTTAAAAGGCTAACCCCATCAGGCCCGCCTCAGTGCGGGCCTGTGCTCTCTCTTTCTTATCAAAACGGCAATATCCGCCCGCTATCCGCTTTGACTCACATCCAGCGCATAGGACTCCAGCATTGCCAGAGGGATCACATCCAGCGCTTTTTCATGGGTGGCTTCAAGATCGACCAAAGGCGCCACGCCCGCCTGATAAGCCTGTAGCCACCGCGCGGCACAGACACACCAGCGATCGCCCGGCTTTAGGCCGGGAAAGGCAAATTCCGGGCGCGGCGTGGAGAGATCATTACCCTGACTGCGTGCGTATGCTAAAAAGGCCTCGTCGACCGCGGCGCAAACACTGTGGTTACCGGCATCCTGAGGCGGCACATAGCAGAAACCTTCACGGGTAAAGCCCGTGTTACCGCAACAGAGTTTAAGTGGTCTGCCGTAGACGTTTTTCGCGTTTGCCATAGCGCGCCCTTTCACTGAACTATTAATGACAGATGGCGTAGTAATAACACATTCACTACTGCGAACAACACCAAGGTTATGATCAACAAAAGCCAACTTTCTCAGCCGATATCGGACGATAATATTTCGAATGAGGAAATCGCTCGGTTTGATGCCATGGCCGAATCCTGGTGGGATCCGGAGGGCTCGTACAAAACCGCGATCGCCTTTAATCAAGCCCGCACCGAAGTAATGTTGGCACAGATACAACAACACTTTGGACTTGAGCATGCGACTAAGCCACTGGAAGGCGTGTCGATTCTTGATGTCGGCTGTGGTGGTGGACTGGTGAGTGAAACACTGGCGTTAAAGGGCGCACAGGTGACGGGCATCGACGCCAGCGCGGTGAGTATTCAGGTTGCCAGGCGCCATGCTAAGAAAACGGGCGTATCGGTCAATTACCAACATGCACTGTCGAGTGATATGGCGAAACAGCATGACAGATTCGATGTAGTGATCAATGCAGAGGTGGTCGAGCATGTCCCTGATCAAAAGCAACTCATCCGGGAATGCAGCGAAATGGTGCATCCCGGTGGTATGCTGATTCTGGCCACACTCAATCGCACCGTCAAAAGCTTTATCATTGCCATTCTGGGTGCCGAGTATGTGATGCGCTACTTACCCATTGGTACGCACGACTGGCGGCTTTTTGTTAAGCCCGCAGAACTGAACCAATGGACCGGCGAAGATATGAAACTGACCTTTGAAACCGGCATGAGGCTGAATCCGTTTTCAGGCCAATGGCGTGTTTGTCAAAGTACAAGGGTGAATTATCTGCAGTGTTACCGCAAGCTACCGGGCTTAACGCTTGATACCTGACCTGATATAACTCAAGGGCTTCTGGATCGTCGCCCTGAATTCAGTTCAGGGCCCAGCTCTTTTAGCTTTTTTCGCAAGACCAGAATCTTTTTTGAGAGAGGGACTCGGACATTGACCTCCCTGTCTGATATGACTCGCCCTCCCTCGCGAGCCAGCCACTTTTGTCGGCTCACCAAAGTAGCGAAAAAGACCTGGGTGGCCCGTGACACCATCAACGTGTCGGCCAGGCTGGTAAAAAGCCGGTCGCTCACACTCACTCCATGTTCGTCTTCGCTCGATTTTCTTGGTCATCGGCTTTCCTTGCCTCTTCCCAAGTCCAGCTTCGGCATCCGTTACCTTCGCGTTCAAACCTAAAACCGCTGCGCGCTCTCGCGATTTCTAAACGGTTTTTCACCCATTAAAATCGCCCCACTTTTTCCTGCGCCAGCCCGCCACAGGGTGTTTTAACGGGCCAAGGGTGCAAAACCGAAGCTTAGAGTATTAAACGTAAAAATCAGCGTATATGCTAAGTTGAATGATTACGGCAGGTGACCCATTTCCCCCTTAAAAACGCCACATGCTGACAGAGCGCCGACAAGACGGGGGCAAATTTCCGGGATAAATTTGAGTAAGGGTTGAGCAGGAGGCGAATCCTTACGACCTCGTTTTGGCAAGCTCTGGCAGTATGGCTGTTGGCGTTTAGGGGGGCGTGCTTTCTTTTCGCCCCTTTGCTTTGCACGAGCAAAGAAAAGGGGCTGGCGCGCCACGGATAGCGCGTCATATCAGCAGGGAAAGCCAAACGTCTAGCTCACCATTAAGCGAGGTAGTGACATTGGACTTGCTATCCTTACAAGATAAAGTAACTTGCTAGGTAGCGGACCTTGTATGGTCTGTATAATAAACTGTTATGCACCAAGGAGAGTGAAGTGCTGATAACCGGCGAGTGTTTCTGTGGTAAGGTGAGCTACCAAGTCGATGGCAGGCTTCGTGATGCGAGGTCTTGCCACTGCTCCCGCTGTCGTAAAGCATTCAGCTCCCAGGCGTCAGCATATGCATTGGTTGAATCATCTGAGTTCAGTTGGTTATCCGGCGAGGAATTACTTACATCCTATGTTGGCAGCCATGGCTTTGGGCTTCGGTTTTGCAGCAAATGCGGGTCTACGCTTTGTGGAATTTTTAATGGAGTCATCCATGGTGTGACTTTAGGATGCGTGAATGGTGACCCGGAAATTGAGATTGGCATGCATATCTTTGTAGGCTCTAAGGCTGCGTGGGAAGTTTTGCCAGATGGGATGACTCAATATCATGAGCAGGGTCCGAACAATGCATAACCAAGCGGTCAACTCCTGTCGACCTTGGATCGCCAAAACCGAATGGGTGAATTTCGAATTATTATGAAAGCACAGAGTTTCTGGGATCGAGTGTCGAGGATGTCTCGCGCACCGGAAGAACTCGGATCAACCGCTCGTAAGATAGTTGACACCGCACAAGAACACCTTTCCAGTGAGAGCATTCTTCTCGACGTGGGATGTGGCACTGGAGACCTGACCATAGCAATCGCCGAGAGCGTGGCGTCCGTTCATGCTATCGATAGCTCCCCCGGCATGATCGAGGTCGCGAAAGTAAGGGCTAACCAACAGGGAGCCATAAATGCGGATTTCGCCCAAGGAGACCTCGCCGCCGCAGCCAACCCCGGAGGGGTCTTCACGGCGGTTACAGTATTCAACGTCCTTCACTACATAGAAGACGTCCCGGAAACCGTACGACAGATTGAAAAAACGCTAGCTCCCGGAGGGCTGTTTCTCTCATCAACTGCGTGTCTGGGTGAGCGAAGAAGCTTTCTGGGGGCGCTTACTTGGATTCTCACGAGGCTACGCATCATGCCGGAGACGCACTTTTTCAAACAGGCAGATCTGGTGGACATGATTACTCGAGAAGGTTTTGAGATCTTCGCGAAGAAGAAGCTCTCTCCGTTGCCGGAGTATTTCATTGTTGCCAGAAAGACCGCATAACAAGGCGCTGCATCTGACCGCTATTCCGCTGCGCTCCATAGCGGCAGGTGAGCTTGGTCGTTAACCGTCAGTTCTAATCTGAGACCGCTCCCACTCACACATAAATATCCAAATGCCCGTCTTTGGTCCAGCCGTCTTTATCGGTGTCGGTCTTGTCGTTTTGTTTCTTGGCGCTGTCTTTTTCTTCCGGCTCTGGTTCGGACTGTTTAGCGTGTCGCTTAGCGGCCTGCTCTTCATCCCTTTGCCCTTGCTGATGCTTGCGATAGATCTCGTGGATTTCTCGCTCATCAGTGGTCATCGCCTTCTCTTCGTCGTTAAGCGGACGCAACTTCGCTTCCTTGGCGATGCTCTTAATGCGCATCTCCTCCCTTGGGATAGGCACCTTGCCTTCTTTCGGCAAGATAGGAAACAGTAAATCATTAAACATGGCGTTCGCTTAACCTCTGGCTATATATTCTTTATCGGCCTCAAACACTGCACTTTTATACTCTGACATTTTAGGGCAGCGAAAGTTGTACAAGTTATTCCACAAAGTTTTAGTCGGTTCATGAGTTTTTTCAGCCTCGCTATTGCACCAAACCCCGAAAATACGATAACTTAGCCACTAACAGCTAAGGCATTAACCATGCCAAAACAGAGCAACTTGACTATACAAGTTAAGCCAAACCTCATCAGAGAGTGTAGTATGAATCGCCAGGACCTGAACACAATCCGCCATCATCACCATACGGCATAACCTTTCAGGTTCTTGCTGGAAGGTTTAGTATCGCCTTCCAGTGGAGCATTAAGCGTGACCCCCGGAAGGCGACTTCCGGGGGTTTTTCGTTTAGGCGGCACAACAGCATTAAGGAATCAGCATGATAGACAGCAACAGACTCAGAATCGCAGTACAAAAATCCGGTCGTTTGTGCGATGGCAGTATGGACCTGCTTAAGGCCGTAGGGGTGAAGTTTTCTCTGCGGGATCGCTTGCTGATCGCCCACTCCACCAACCAACCAGTGGATCTGCTCAGGGTGCGCGACGATGACATTCCCGGCCTGGTCATGGACGGTGTCGTGGATTTAGGCTTTATCGGTGAAAACGAATTAGAAGAGAAGATGCTGGAGCGTCAGGCCGCTGGCAAGAGCTCAGAGTACAAAGTCCTGGAGCGACTCGACTTTGGCGGCTGTCGTCTGTCTATTGCCATTCCCAGTGAAGATGAGTACACCGGTCCTGAGTGGCTGGAAGGCAAAAAGATCGCCACCACCTACCCTCACCTGTTAGAGCGTTACTTCAAAGAGCAGGGCATTAACGCCAGCGCGGTGATGCTCAATGGCTCGGTGGAAGTCGCCCCTCGCGCGGGCCTGGCCGATGGCATCTGCGATCTGGTCAGCACCGGCGCCACGCTGGAAGCCAATGGCCTGGAAGAAAAAGAAGTCATTTTCAAATCCAAAGCCGTATTAATTCAGCGCGCCGACGAACTGTCCGATACCAAACAACTGCTGGTGAACAAATACCTCACCCGCATGAACGGTGTGATGCAGGCCAAAGAGAGCAAATACATTATGCTTCACGCGCCACGCACGGTGCTGGACCAGGTTAAATCTTTACTGCCAGGCGCCGAAAACCCCACCATATTGCCGCTGGCCGGTAATGATGAGCAGGTGGCCATTCACGTGGTCTCCACCGAGACCCTGTTCTGGGAAACCATGGAAAAACTCAAAGCCTTAGGCTGTAGCAGCATTCTGGTATTGCCCATTGAAAAGATGCTGGGGTAAACATGCTGAACTGGTCACAACTGTCCAATGACGAAAAAACCGAGGCATTAGCCCGTCCGGCCATGGCCGACAGCCAATCGCTGACGGCCACGGTTCGGGACATTATTCAGACGGTCCGTAAGCAAGGCGATAAGGCCCTGTTCGACTACGCCGAGCGCTTCGACAAGGTCACCCTATCGGAGCTGGCACTACCTGCCAGCGCCATAGACGAGGCCGAAGCTCGCTTGAGTGATACGGTCAAACAGGCCATCGAGCTGGCCTATGCCAACATCACCAAGTTTCACGAGGCGCAAAAACCTGCCGACACTAAGGTAGAAACCAGCCCCGGCGTGATTTGCGAACTGAAACACGAAGCCATCGACGCGGTGGGTTTATACATTCCCGGCGGCACGGCGCCTCTGCCCTCGACCGTATTAATGCTGGGTGCCACCGCCAAAGTGGCGGGCTGCCCACGCAAGGTACTGTGCTCGCCGCCCAATAAAGAGGGTGTGCTGGCCGATGAAATCCTCTATGCCGCTAAGCTCTGTGGTATCGATGAAATTTATCGAGTCGGCGGTGCGCAAGCCATTGCCGCTTTAGCCCTTGGCACCGAGTCGGTTGCTAAAGTGGATAAAATCTTCGGTCCCGGCAACAGCTTTGTTACCGAGGCCAAACAGCAGGTGAGTTTATTACCCGGCGGCCCGGCCATCGATATGCCCGCCGGCCCCTCTGAGGTATTGGTACTGGCGGATAGCGAGGCCAATCCGGCCTTTGTGGCATCCGACCTGCTTTCCCAGGCGGAGCACGGTACCGACTCACAGGCGGTGCTGGTCAGCGACAGCGAAGCGCTCATCACCGCCACCAAAGCCGAAGTAGCCAAGCAACTAGCGGGCTTAAGCCGCAATGCCATTGCCTCTGAGGCCATGACTCACAGCCGTTATATACTGACCGGTTCTCTGAGTGAGTCGGTGGCGGTGTCTAATGCCTATGGCCCTGAGCACCTGATTGTACAAACGCGCGAGCCTCGTGGCTTACTGGCCCAGCTTAAAAATGCCGGTTCCATCTTCTTAGGTCCCTACTCGCCGGAGTCGGCGGGCGATTATGCCAGCGGCACCAACCATGTGCTGCCCACCTATGGCTATGCGCGCAATACCTCAAGCCTTGGGCTTTTGGATTTTATGCGCCGCTATACGGTGCAGGAGCTGTCCGAACAGGGCCTTAAAAACCTAGGCCCGGCCATTATGACCCTGGCGGGCGCCGAGGGTCTGGATGCCCACAAACAGGCGGTGGCACTGAGAATGGAGACGTTATCATGAGCAATCTGGCCGATAAGTTACAATCCCCGCATGTAAAAACGCTCACACCTTACCAGTCGGCACGGCGCTTGTTCTCCGGTGGTCAGGACTGGCTCAATGCCAATGAGTCGCCCTTTGCCAATGACTACAGCGTGGATGCCAGCCGCTTTAACCGCTACCCCGACTGTCAGCCTAAGACGGTGATTCAATCGTACGCCCAGTACGCGGGGGTAGAGCCTGAACAGCTATTGGTGAGCCGCGGCGCCGATGAAGGCATTGAGCTTTTGATCCGCGGCTTTTGTGAGGCAGGTAAGGATAACATCCTTATTTGCCCGCCCACCTACGGCATGTATGCCATCAGCGCCGAAACCTTTAATGTGGGCGTGGAAAAAGCACCACTGAAGGCCGACTTCAGCCTGGATATGGACGCCATTGAAAGCCAAGTTGGCAAGGTAAAACTGGTGTTTATCTGCTCGCCCAATAATCCCACAGGCACTCAGGTTGATGCCGAGTCTATTCACCAGACCTTAGCCCTGTTTAAAGACAAAGCCCTGGTGGTGGTGGACGAGGCTTATATTGAATTTGCCGAAGGCGAAAACTGGGCCAATAAACTGGCTGACTACGATAACCTGGTTGTGCTGCGCACCCTGTCAAAAGCCTTTGGTCTGGCCGGCCTGCGCTGCGGCTTTACCCTGGCCTCACCAGAGATCATTGAGGTGCTGCTTAAGGTTATCGCGCCTTATCCACTGGCCGAGCCTGTGGCACAAATTGCCGCGCAAGCTCTGTCGGCTCAAGGCCTTGCTACCATTAAGCAGCAAGTCGGCGAGTTAAACGGCCTGAAAACCGAACTGCGCGCGGCGCTCAGTTCACGGGCCGAATTCGAGGTGCTGGGTGACACCCAGGCCAACTTTGTGCTGGTGCGCACCGAACACAAGCAAGGCTTAATGGACGCGCTTGTTGAACAAGGCATCTTAGTGCGCGACCAGTCCAAACAATTATATCTAGATAACTGCCTGCGCATCAGCGTGGGCGATAAGGCGCAAAACGCCCGCCTGCTGGCGGCCATCGACGCCTTCTTTAAGCAGGAGACAGCATGAGTCAACAGGCCATTTTATTTATTGACCGCGATGGCACACTGGTTGAAGAACCGCCCGTGGACAAGCAACTCGACAGCCTAGAAAAGCTGGTGTTCGAGCCTCAGGTGGTGCCGGTATTATTAAAGCTGCAAAACGCCGGGTTTCGCTTAGTGATGGTATCCAACCAGGATGGTCTGGGTACGGACAGCTTCCCGCAGGCGGATTTCGATGCCCCCCACAATAAGATGATGCAGGTATTTAACTCTCAGGGCGTGCGCTTTGACGATGTGCTGATCTGCCCTCACTTCCCCGACGATGACTGCGCCTGCCGCAAGCCGCGCTTAGGGCTGGTGAAAGACTACCTGCAACAAGGCAAGGTGGATTTTGCCCGCTCTTATGTCATAGGTGATCGCGATACCGACATTCAGCTGGCCGAGAACATGGGCATTAAAGGCATTCAGTATGACCGCGACAGCAACGGCTGGCCCGCCATCGAACAGGCGCTGCTCAGTCAGGGTCGCGTGGCGGAAGTGGTGCGCACCACCTCCGAAACCGATATTCGGGTCAAAGTGGACCTGGACAACCAAGGCCAGTCGAGCATCAGCACCGGCATGGGTTTTTTCGACCACATGCTGGATCAGATCGCGACCCACGGCGGCATTTCACTGGATATTCAGGTGAAAGGTGACTTGCACATTGACGATCACCACTCGGTGGAAGATACCGCACTGGCCTTAGGTGACGCCCTGCGTCAGGCCCTTGGCGATAAACGCGGCATCGGCCGTTTTGGCTTTGCCCTGCCCATGGATGAGTGCCGCGCGGAATGTGTGCTGGATATCTCCGCCCGACCTTATCTGAAGTTCGAGGCTGACTTCAGTCAGGAGCGTGTGGGTGAGATGTCTACGCAAATGGTCGGTCACTTTTTCCGCTCTTTAAGTGACAGCATGGGTATTTCCCTGCATCTGTCCACCACCGAAGGCAACGCCCACCATCAGGTAGAGAGCCTGTTTAAGGTATTTGGTCGGGCGCTGCGCCAGGCGGTGACCAAGCACGGTGATGTATTACCCAGCAGCAAGGGAGCCTTGTAACATGGCCAAGCAACCGAATCTGGTGATTGTGGATACCGGCTGCGCCAATATTTCGTCCGTGAGATTTGCCATCGAGCGCCTGGGTTATGAGGTGACCGTGTCGGACCACTCCGAAGTAATCAAGGCCGCTGATAAGGTGTTTCTGCCCGGTGTGGGCGCCGCCAAGGCGGCCATGGAGCAAATCGCCAACAAAGGTCTGATTCAGGTGCTACCCTCACTCACTCAGCCGGTGTTGGGTATTTGCTTAGGCATGCAGCTGATGACCCGCTATTCCGAAGAAGGCATGGTGGATTGCTTAAGTCTTATCAACCAGGACGACGCCCGCGTAAGCCGTATGCAGGTGGGGGATCTGCGCCTGCCCCATATGGGTTGGAATACTGTGCAACCGACTCAGGATTCACCGCTGTTTGATGGCATCGACGAAGGCAGTTACTTCTATTTTGTGCACAGCTTCAGCGTGCCACCGGGCGATTACACCCTGGCTGAATGCGATTACAACCTGCCCTTCTCTGCCGCCATCGGCCAGAACAATTTCTACGGCGTGCAATTTCACCCCGAGCGCTCCGGCCCGGTCGGCGCGCGTCTGCTAAAGAACTTTATCGAGTTGTGTGATTAACCATGATTATTCCAGCAATTGACCTGATCGACGGTGAAGTGGTCCGTTTGTATCAGGGCGACTACAACCAAAAAACCGCTTACCGCTACGACCCCGTGGATGTGGTCAAACGCTATGCCGACGCCGGTGCTAAGTGGCTGCATATTGTGGATCTCACTGGCGCCAAAGACCCGGCTAAACGTCAGCTGGCGCTGATCGAAAAGATGGTGGCCACAGGTCTGATGCAGTTTCAGGCCGGTGGGGGCATTCGCAGCGAAGAGGACGTCAAGAGCCTGCTCGATGCTGGTGTCAGCCGCGTAGTAATTGGCTCACTGGCGGTCAAGCAGCCCGAATTGGTCAAACAATGGATGCAGGATTATGGCCCCGATAAGATCGTGCTGGCGCTGGATATCAATATCAACGCCGAGGGCAAAAAATGCATCGCCACCCACGGCTGGCAACAAGACAGCGGCGTCGAGCTGGCAGGCCTGTTAAGAGACTTCCAGAGCGTGGGCGCCAAACACGTGCTGTGTACCGATATTGCCTGCGACGGCACCTTGCAGGGCCCCAATCAGTCCTTGTACGAACAGGTCAAAGCCGACTTCCCCGAGGTGATCTGGCAGGCTTCCGGCGGCATCGGCAATTTGGAGCATATTCGCGCGCTCAAGGCTTCCGGCATAGACTCGGTGATTCTGGGCCGCTCCCTGCTGGAAGGTAAGTTCGAGCTTAGTGACGCCATCCAACTGTGGGAGCGAGACTGATGCTGGCAAGACGTATCATCCCCTGTCTCGATGTGCGCGACGGCAAGGTGGTTAAAGGCGTGCAGTTTCGTAACCACGAAATCGTCGGCGATATCGTGCCGCTGGCCGAAGCTTATGCCAAAGCCGGCGCCGATGAGTTGGTGTTTTACGATATCACCGCCTCTTCCGATGCCCGTACCGTGGATAAAAGCTGGGTCAGTCGCATCGCCGAGGTGATCGATATTCCCTTCTGCGTGGCAGGCGGTATTAAGTCCGTCGAACAGGCCGGCCATATTCTGGCCATGGGCGCGGATAAAATCTCCATCAACTCACCGGCACTGGCCGATCCGAGCCTTATTACCGAGCTGCATGACCGCTACGGCCAGCAGTGTGTGGTGGTGGGCATCGACAGCTATTTCGACGCCGACAGCGGTGTCTATCAGGTCAAACAGTTTACCGGCGATGAAAGCCGCACCCAAACCACAAGGTGGCAAACCAAGGACTGGGTGAAAGAAGTGCAGGAGCGGGGCGCGGGCGAAATTGTACTGAACTGCATGAATCAGGACGGCGTACGCCAGGGCTATGACATCGAGCAACTGGCCAGTATTCGTCAGGCCTGTAAGGTGCCCTTAATCGCTTCCGGTGGTGCCGGTGAGATGATTCACTTTCTGGATGTGTTTGAACAGGCCGATGTGGACGGCGCACTGGCTGCCTCTGTGTTTCATAAGAACCTGATCAGCATTCGCGAATTAAAACACTACTTACGCCAACACGGCATTGCCATTCGAAAGGACGACTTATGATTATCACCCTGGATAATATCGACGCTCTGGCCTGGGACAAGATGGATAACCTGCTGCCGGTGGTGGTCCAACACGCCGTATCGGGCAAGATCCAGATGCAGGGCTATATGACCCCGGACGCCGTCAAAGAAACCCTGGCCACCGGCCATGTGACCTTCTTTAGCCGCTCCAAACAGCGCCTGTGGACCAAGGGCGAGAGCTCCGGCCATACGCTGGAATTGGTGGAACTGTCGGCCGACTGCGATCAGGATGCCCTGGTGGCACTGGCGATACCGAACGGGCCCACCTGCCACACCGGTGACCCAAGCTGCTGGCATGAAGGCGCGACCCCGGCGTTCACCTTTATCGCCGAGCTGGAACAGTTACTGGCCGAGCGTAAAAATGCCGATCCGAACAGCAGCTATACCGCCAAACTCTACGGCAAAGGCATCAAACGCATTGCCCAGAAAGTGGGTGAAGAAGGCGTAGAAACCGCACTGGCGGCCACCGCCAAAGACTGGAATGAGCTTAAAAACGAATCCGCCGACCTGCTCTATCACCTGATGGTGCTACTGCAAGCCAGCGATCTCAGTGTGAACGATGTGGTGGAAGTGCTCAAGGAACGGCATCAGAAGTAACCCTTTAAGGCCCACAGAAGGTGGGCCTCACCTGATTCAGCATGACTCCCAACCTTTGAGCCTTGGTATGGAACGAATCACTCTCGGCCCCCGACCGGTTTGAACTCCTCCCACTAACCGTTAACACCATTCCTGAGCAGGATATCAGCGAGCCTACCTTGTATCTTTCTTGTAGAGTCGCATCAGTCGGTTTTGCTACAATCAAAAATATGGGTTATTTAATAGGCGATGCCGTTGAAAGCAGGTCTCATTGTACTTATCTGGATAATGTGGGTGACTGCCACAGAAGCCAAACCCATCCCAATATTCATTCGTGACGATGTTTACGCTGACTACCAGAAGGCTGTGGGTGATAAGCCCGTATTGTCCGTAACAAACTTCTCTCAACGAGGAATGCGTCGGGATGTGGTCGACATGATAATAGCGCAGCAAGCGTTAAAACTCGGCGGTTTCGACTATCACTTCGAGTATTTTCCCGGCAAAGTAAACTTCCGCAATACCCGAATGCTGAAAACCGGTGAACTGCTGATGAGCTTTGATTCCTATTGGCTGGAAGATGCACAGGCCATCAATCAGCATGTTTATATCTCCAAGCCAGTGATTCGACGCGGCGAATATCTTGCTGGCATTTATACCCAGCCCGGTAACGAAGCCACCCTTGCCATAAAACAGCTGGAAGACTTGCATCAACTCACCTCCGTATCGACACCCAAGTGGTCTGTTGACTGGCGAACATTGAATAACCTGGGGCTTAAAGAGCTAGTGCGCGAAGACTCATGGGTCAGTCAGGCTCAGATGGTTTACCGAGGCTGGGTAGATTTTATGCTCAGCCCGTTTTTGCCGGAACAAAAGAACTTTGTCGTCAACAATGTGGATAATACAGGTGGCTCTATTACACTCGTTGCCGTGCCCGGGGTGGCTGTTGTTTTAGACGGAAGCCGGCACTATGTCATCAGTCGCAATCACCCTCTAGGGAAGGCCGCCTACAAGGCTCTGGAGGAAGGCTTGCAGGTGTTACGGCAAGACAACCGAGTCCGGCACGCATACCAACAAGCTGGCTTTTTTGTGCAAAATGAGCGGGTTTCCATTTTAAATGCGCATTTAGTTCAGGCAAAACAGGGCTTTTAATCCCCCATCACTATTTGGGCGATCTCCTGTAGCCGTTCCACCACCATCTGATTGAGGGAGTTTTTCGGGTAGCGCCCCTTGCTGTTTAGCTCACCGGCATCACGTTTCATCAGCAGGGCCAGGGCTTCGTCCACCGTCTCCACGGTGTAGATGGCAAAGCGCTCCTGCTTAACCGCGTTGATGATCTCTTTATCCAGCACCAGATTGATCTGATTGGATTTGGGGATGATTACGCCCTGATCACCGGTCAGTCCCCGATGCTGGCAGAGCTTGAAGAAGCCCTCGATCTTCTCGTTCACACCGCCGATGCTTTGCACCTGACCATACTGGTTAATAGAGCCGGTCACCGCCAGCGACTGTAATACGGGCTGGCGGATCAGCGCCGAAACCAGGGCCGCTAACTCTGCCAGCGAGGCCGAGTCACCGTCGATATGACCGTAAGACTGCTCGATGGCAATATTGGCTGACAAAGTCAGCGGGAAATTCTGGGCGTATTTGTAACCCAGGTAACCGGTGAGCAGCATCACTCCCTTGGAGTGAATAGGGCGGCCCAGTTCCACCTCTCGCTCAATATCCACCACGCCGTTGGAACCGGCGTACACGGTGGAGCTGATGCGCGTGGGTGTACCAAAGACGCTGCCGCCTACCTCCAGTACGGTCAGACCATTAACCTTGCCCACCTCCTGGCCATGGGTGTCGATCAGGATCTGACCTTCCTTGATTTCCTCCAGCAGGCTCTGGCTGATGCGTCCGCTCCGCTCGGTCTTGGCACGCAAAGCCGTTTCAATATGGCTGACATCCAGAGTATCCACCTGTTGCTGACGGCAGAAATAATGGGCTTCATGCAAAAGCTCAATGACATCAGCAAAGCGGGCCGACAGTTTTTGCTGATGCTCGGCCAGGCGCAACGAATATTCCACCAGCCGGTACATGGCCTTGGGGGAGATAGCGGTCAGTCCCAGTTCATTGACCTGATGACGCACCCGGCCGATAAAGTCATTCAGTGTGTGCTTGTCCAGCGGTATCTCATGGTCAAAGTCCACCAACACACGGAATAGCTCATCAAACTCGTCGTCGAGTTCCTGCAGCAAATAGTAGAGATCCCGCGAGCCCATCAGCACCACTTTGACTTTAAGCGGCATGGACTGCGGACTTAAGGTCACCGTGTTCACCATGCCCATATCGTGCTGCTGCACATCCATCTTTAACTCGCCACGCTTAAGCGCCAGCTTAAGCGCCTCCCATACCTGAGAGTTCTCCAGCAGCTTATCGGCATCCAACAGCAAATAGCCATTATTGGCCTTATGCAGGGCACCGGGGCGGATCATACGGTGATTGGTGTAGACCCCGCCCTGCGTACTGGTGTATTCGATGCGCCCGAACAGATTCTGGTAGGTTGGATTCGGTTCATAGACCACCGGCACCTCGCCATGCAACTGATGACTGACCAACACATTGGGTAAGTAATGCTCCTCAAGAATACCGCGATGGTCCAATTCCTCGGTTTTATCGTCTTTGCCATCATCCACCAGCAGATCCACCACCGTGTCCACCAGGTTGGGCCTGAGCTGGCGTAAAAACTTCACCAGCCCCAGTTCGTTGGCATATTTGTGTTCAAGCTCTTTCAGCAGCGGCTTGATGCCCTGCTCCGCGGTATCCCGACACAGTTTACGCAGCGCCTCGGACATCTGCCGTTTCCACTTGGGTAGTTCAAGCAGCTGTTCGTTGAGATACTCTTCCAGCTCGGCGATCCGGTTAAAAAATTGCTGGCGCTGCTCGTCGCTGGCACTGGCAAACTCTTCATCGTTAACCGGCTTACCGTCCACAATGGGCGCAAAGCTGATGGTGCCACTGTCTTCGTACAGGGCCACATTGTGTTTCTGGGCGTACTCCTCAACTACTTTGATGGCCTGGTCGTAACGTTTGTCGAACTGCTGCTTGATAGAGGCTTTCTTACGCTGATAACTGGGATTGTCGAAAGCGGCAGGGAAGGTATCCAACAGTTCATCCACTAAACCACGAAGGTCATCCTGCAGCACCTTGCCCGCTCCGGCTGGCAGTCGCAATGCAAAGGGCTCGCGTTCATCGTCGAAGTTATTGATATAACACCAGTCATCGGGCGCCTGATCGGTTTTTACATGCCGGGCAATATATTCTTTAACCAGAGTAAAACGGCCGGTGGCCGGCTCCCCCATGATATAGAGGTTATAGCCTCTGGCATTGATACCCAGACCAAAGCTCAACGCCTCACGAGCCCGGTGCTGGCCGATAAAGCTGGCTTCCAGCACCTTGTCGTCTTTCAGCGCCTGGTTAATCAGGCGACGACTGGGCTTGGCGGTGAGTTGGGCTGGGGTGAGAATCTGGCTGTCAGGCATGGAGGTGTCAAAAAAGGGATTAATACCTCAAGTGAACCCCGATTCCGCCGGTGTGTCAAACCCAGCCGGTCTAAGTGCGGGGTTTCTGTGCATTGCCTTTATCATCCATTACGCTAGGCTCATTTAAAACTCCATACCCAGCCTTTAAAATGAAAACCTGTCTATTGTGCTTCGCCTTAATATTAATAAGCCCTTCTACCCGCGCCGAGGTGCTGCACCTGTCCGAGTCTGGCTTTATTCTGCAAAACGAATTCACCACCCAGGCATCAGCCGACAGAGTCTGGGACGGACTGATCAACCATATCGGCGACTGGTGGCCCGCCGACCATACCTGGTTTGGCAAGGCAGAGAACCTGAGCATCGAGCCGGTGGCGGGAGGCTGCTTCTGTGAAATCGATGGCGATAAACAAGCCGAGCATATGCGCATCAGCTTTGTGTATCCAGGCAAACACTTGCGCATGACCGGCGGCCTCGGCCCACTACAAGGCATGGGCCTGTATGGCTCTCTGGACTGGCAGATCGCGCCCACTGATAGCGGCACCAGAGTAACACTCAAATACAGCGTTCAGGGCTACAACCCCAATGGATTTACCGACCTGGCGCCCATCGTGGATAAGGTACAAGGGCTGCAGTTAGGTGGGTTGGAAGAATTCTTGAAACTGAAATAGCCGTGGACCGTTTCAATTTGGCACAGCCTAAAGCATCAGTTGTGGTTAACAGTTCTTACTATTTTAGTGTACTTAGTTGGACACTCGGTTATGACATTGGGTGCAGACCGGAACATCTTTTCCTTCGTCATTCTTATACCAGTACCTATGCGCCTTAACCGAAAGGTCTTTCCCACACATTGCACATTTACTGAGGCGATCAGAACTAAAATAGATCAGGTATCCAATAAAAAGCAGCGGCAATCCAATAAGCAAAACCAGATTATTTATTTCTTGCTCCGTCATTAAAACCTTCCATATATCTAGCAATGTTGCCCAAAGTATATGTCACCATATGCTTTAACCATAAAGTCCCTGACTTTAAAGGCCACCTTCCTGTGTGATATGACTCGCCCTCCCGGCGAGCCAGCCACTTTTGTCAGCTCACAAAAGTAGCGAAAAAGACCAAGGTGACCCGTGGACACCCTAAGCGTGCCTGTCAGGCTTGCAAAAAGCGGGTCCCTCAAACTCACTCCCTGTTCGTCTTCGCTCGATTTTCTTCCCTGAAAATCGACCCACTTTATCCGGCGCCTGCCCGCCACAGGGTGCTTTAACGGGCCAGGGGAGTAAAACCGATAGTCACACATTAACCAATCAACGCTTTAGGTGCTGAAAGTGATGAATATTGGTTGGGTTTACTCCTTGTCGCTTTGACTTTCCCTTGCCGAAACAAGGCTCAATCGAACGCGAAATCCTGGATGATTTCGCGAGGCGATAGTTTTACAGGACGTTGCCTAGAGCCGGTTCGATGCTGTCAGAGCCTTGGTTCGGCAAGGTTCCCGGAAAGTCAGTAGCGACTAAAGACCTTTTAGCCCCTTTTGGGTCTTTCCAAAAGGGGCTGGCGCCTCATGGATGAGGCGTCATATCTGGCATGGAGGCCAATATCCCTATTAACCGCCAAGGCAAAACCCGGCGGTTAATTCTCCTTTAACACTCGTGCAAACTCATTATTGCCACACTCTATACAGGGGTGCACCGGCTCGGCGTAAGTCACAGTATAGCGATGACCACAGCTGGTACATTCCAGCTCGCCTAAGGCCACCAGCTCGCCGACGCGATAGATGCCGTGATGCTCTACGTCCTTTTTAAACTCGTTCATTGCCAGTTGGTTCTTGTCGGCCATGGACACCAACGTTTCCCAAAAGTCGGCCTTCACCTGCTGCCACCAGGGTGACTCATCGGCGTCTCGCTCCATTTCACTGGCAAAGGTCTGCAAGTCCCGCGACAGCGTATATTCCAGCTGCTCCATTTCCTCTTCGGTCAGTCCCTTGGCCGCCCGAATCCATGCCTTGGCCTCTTTCTCGATCTCCATCATGCTGAGCACATCCTGCTCGACGGATTTCTTGACCCAGTCAGTCAGGTTTTCCAGCATTTGCTGATAATTTTTGGCCTGTTTTTGCATTATTGTCCCTCTTGTCATGGCTTACTAATAAGCATTAGGGGAATACCGGTGAGTTTCAAGCCCGTAGCTTGATCCGGATCACTCAACCCTAAAGGCGCAGAAATCCCGCCCCTCCTATTGTTCAGTATAGCGCGGCTAAGGTATTCTATAGGGCTTTACAGCTAAACTTACCGTGCGGATTAAAAAGTAGATGCAAAGACAGTACAACCCGAAAGAAATCGAGCAAAAGGTTCAGCAGTATTGGGAAGACTCCGGTCTGTTCAATGTCGAGCCAGACCCGGAAAAAGAAAAGTTCTACTGTCTGTCCATGTTCCCCTACCCCAGTGGCCGATTGCACATGGGCCATGTCCGCAATTACACCATCGGCGATGTGGTCAGCCGCTATCAGCGGATGCAGGGTAAGAATGTGATGCAGCCCATGGGCTGGGATGCGTTTGGTCTGCCGGCAGAAAACGCCGCCATTGATAACAATACCGCCCCGGCCAAGTGGACCTACGCCAACATCGACTACATGAAAGACCAGCTTAAATCGCTGGGCTTTGGCTATGACTGGGACCGGGAAGTCGCCACCTGCGATCCCGAGTACTATCGCTGGGAGCAGTGGTTCTTCACCCGCCTGTATGAAAAAGGTCTGGTCTATAAGAAAAACGCCACGGTGAACTGGGATCCCATCGACCAGACTGTACTGGCTAACGAACAGGTGATCGACGGTCGCGGCTGGCGCTCGGGCGCCCTGGTGGAGCAAAAAGAAATCCCCCAGTGGTTTATTAAGATCACCGACTATGCCGAAGAACTGCTTAAAGACATCGACCAGTTAGAAGGCTGGCCGGATCAGGTCAAGGCTATGCAGCGCAACTGGATTGGCCGCTCGGAAGGCGTAGAGCTGACGTTCGAGGTTGCCGACAGCGACCAGTCCATGAGCGTCTACACCACCCGCCCGGATACCCTGATGGGTGTCACCTATGTAGGTCTGGCAGCCCAGCATCCATTGGCACTGAAAGCGGCCGAGAATAATCCCGAACTGGCGGCCTTTATCGACGAGTGTAAAAACACCAAGGTAGCCGAAGCCGATCTGGCCACCATGGAGAAAAAGGGCTGCGCTACGGGGCTTTACGCCATTCACCCGGTGACCGGTCAGCAGGTCCCTGTTTGGGTGGCAAATTTTGTATTGATGGATTATGGCTCCGGTGCGGTGATGGCTGTGCCCGGGCATGACCAGCGCGACTGGGAGTTCGCCAGCAAATACGACCTGCCCATTAAGCAGGTGATCGAGCCGGTGGATGACGCCGAATGCGATATTAGTCAGGCCGCCTTCACCGACAAGGGCCGTTTGGTGGACTCTGGCGAATTTAACGGCATGAGCTCCGAAGAGGCTTTTAATGCCATTGCCGACTGGTTGGAAGGGCAAGGCAAGGGTAAGCGCCAGGTCAATTATCGACTGCGCGACTGGGGGGTTTCCCGTCAGCGTTACTGGGGCGCGCCCATCCCCATGGTAAACCTGGAGAACGGCGAGTCAGCTCCCTCCGAGGAACTGCCGGTACGTCTGCCGGAAGATGTGGTGATGGACGGCGTTACCTCACCACTTAAAGCCGATAAAGACTGGGCCAAGACCACCTACCAAGGCCAGCCTGCTCTGAGGGAAACCGACACGTTCGATACCTTTATGGAATCAAGCTGGTATTACGCCCGCTATTGTTCGGCCAAGTTTGCCGAAGGCATGGTGGATCCTAAAGAAGCCAACTACTGGTTGCCGGTAGACCAATACATTGGCGGTATCGAACACGCCATCCTGCACCTGCTGTACAGCCGCTTCTTCCACAAGCTGCTGCGCGATGAAGGCCTGGTGGAATGTGATGAGCCCTACAAGCGTTTGCTGTGTCAGGGCATGGTATTAGCCGATTCTTTCTATCGCGAAGACGAAGAAGGCCGCAAGACCTGGTATTCCCCAACTGAGGTGGATATCGAAACGGATGACAAGGGCCGTATTATCAAAGCCACCTTACAAAGCGATGGTCAGGAAGTCATCCACGGCGGTATGACCAAGATGTCCAAGTCTAAGAACAACGGCATCAATCCGCAGGAAGTTATCGAGCAGTACGGCGCCGATACGATCCGCCTGTTTACCATGTTTGCCGCGCCACCGGAGCAGACTTTGGAATGGGTGGACTCAGGCGTTGAAGGCGCCCACCGCTTCCTGCGTCGCCTATGGAAATTAGTGCAGGAGCACTTAGCCGCCGGTGACGCCCCTGATGTCGAGCCTTCTGCGTTAACTAAAGAGCAAAAGAATCTGCGCCGGGAAGTGCACAAGGCCATCGCCAAGGTCAGCGACGACATCGGTCGCCGCCAGCACTTTAATACCGCCATTGCCGCCATCATGGAGCTGATGAACCATCTGCAAAAAGCGTCTCAGGAAGAACCGCAGGATCGCGCCGTCATGCGCGAGGCGTTAAACGCCATCGTGCGTCTGCTTAACCCGGTCACGCCTCATATCTGTCACAGTCTGTGGCAGCAGATGGGCCATAACACCAACGTGGAATTCAGCGGCTGGCCAGAGGCGGATAAAGCCGCCATGGTGGAAGATGAAAAGCTGATCGTGGTGCAGGTCAACGGCAAGGTGCGCGCCAAGATGACCGTGTCTGCTGAGGCCGACAAAGACAGCGTAGAAGCGCTGGGTCTGGAGCAGGACAATGTGAAACCCTTTACCGACGGTAAGACAATCCGCAAGGTGATCTATGTGCCGGGTAAATTGCTGAACATTGTTGCCAACTAATGAATTATTTTGGTCGTGCCTTTTGGCTGGGCGCTTTGCTAGTACTCCTGAGTGCTTGTGGCTTTAAGCTACGCGAGACGCCTCTGCTCGGGGCGTCTTTTGAGCAGTTTTACGTACACAGCACCCAACCTCATGCGCCCCTGTATCGCGCCTTCTATCAGCGTCTGCAACAGCTCCCCTACCAGTTGCTTGAGCAGCCTGAAGTGACAGAGCCGGTGATCACCCTGTATCCGGAACGGCTGGACCGGCGTTTATTGTCGCTGTTCTCCACCGGTCAGGTGGCCGAATACGAACTGGTTTACCAAGTTCGCTATCGAGTGACTCTACCGAACACCGAACCCCAGGAGTTCGAATTTGAGCTAAGACGGGAATATCAGGACGATCCCAATGCCGTATTAGCCAAATCCCGCGAGATGCAGATTATCCTCTCGGAGATGCGCGACAAGGCCAGCGAGAGGATACTGCGACAACTGAGTAAGTTAGGCTAACGATGCAGGTGTACCCGAACCGGTTCGATTCCACAGTGGCACAGCAAGGGCTGGCCTGTTTCTATCTGATTTTCGGCGACGAGCCGCAACAGAAGCTGGAAGTGATCGACGCCATCCGTCAACACGCTAAACAACACGGGTTTGATGAGCGCCAGAGTTTCCAGGCCGACAATCAGTTTCAGTGGGCGACGCTGGTCGAAGCCACTCAGACCCTGTCGCTGTTTTCCGCCCGTCAGTTGATCGAGCTGGAATTACCCAGTGGTAAGCCAGGCGCTGAGGGCAGCAAAGTGCTCAAGCAACTGGCCGAGACTCCCAGTGAAGATGTAATTGTAGTGCTGCACGGCAACCGCATCGGCAAGGATGTGCAAAACACCAAGTGGTTTAAAGCCTTAGATAACCGGGGCGTTTACGTGCCCTGCTACCCCATGGAAGGCAACCACCTGCAAAACTGGGTTCGCCAGCGGCTGCAGCAGCATCAGTTACAGGCCGAGCCCGAAGTGGTGAAGCTCATCGCCGATTATTGCGAGGGCAACCTGCTGGCCGCGCGTCAGGAAATTGAAAAACTAGCACTGCTATTCCCCGGTCAGTCCATCACCCTGGAGCAAGCTACCGGGGCTGTGGTGGATCAGTCCCGCTTTAATGTGTTCCAGCTGGTGGATGTGTTGCTGGCCGGCGATGCGGCGCGCAGCGTCAAGTTACTGCAGCGCCTGGAAAGCGAAGGCATCGAGCCCACTATCATCCTGTGGGCTTTAGTACGAGAGTGGCAGACCTTGTATGAACTGCAGTTTGCCCTAAATCAGGGCAACAACCTCAGCGCCCTGTTTAAACAACATCGTATCTGGCGCAATCGTCAGGGGCTTTATCAAACGGCCTTACAACGGCTGGACTTACCCACTTTGGATAAGATGCACGGCAAGCTGATGGCCTTCGATCAGGCCTTAAAACAATCCAGTATCACCCGGCCCTATGTGGAACTGTGCCACCTGTGTCTGCTGTTTATGCCTATGCCACTGGACGCTCTGGAGCTGGGTTACTAATGAGTCAGGCCATCGGCATATTTGGCGGCACCTTCGACCCCATTCACCAGGGCCATCTCAAGCCGGTGAAGGCCGCCGCACAACAGATAGGGCTGGACAAGGTATACTTGTTACCCTGTCATATTCCGCCGCACAAAGGAGCGCCCGAGGTGAGTAGCGCACAGCGCCGGGAGATGGTGGCATTAGTGTGCGGGGAAGATCGACTGTTTGAACTGGATGACCGCGAGTTAAATGCAGATGTGCCCTCTTATACAGTCAACACACTCAGGCAGTATCGCCTTGAGCACCCGGATTCACCACTTATGTTTTTTATGGGCATGGATTCCTTTAACAGCTTTCACCGCTGGGTGCAGTGGCAGGAGATTACCGACCTGGCTCATTTGGTGGTATGCCTGCGGGGCCATCACCAGCCAGATTGGAACGACGACATTCAAACACTTTTGAAACAGCGCCGCACGGAGCGCCCCAAAGAATTACACCGGCAACCGGCCGGACTGATTTATCTGGCCGACACACCTGAGCTTACTCTGGCTTCGACGGATCTTCGTCGGCACCTACGACAGGGGCAGGCCGACAGCTCGGAGATTCCTGAAGCGGTTCTGAACTATATTCAACAACACGGGCTTTATCGCTCTTAGTTTAATCACAGCAACGACGAGGAGAATCCTTGGATCACCAACAACTGACCGATTTTGTACTGGACAAGATCGATGATATGAAAGGCCGCGACATTCGGGTTTTGAATGTTAAGGGCAAATCTACCGTTACCGACACCATGATCGTCTGCTCGGGGAACTCCAAACGCCATGTGGCCTCTATTGCCGATCATGTCATAATGGAACTCAAGGCCGAGGGGATCCGTCCTCTCAGCAGCGAGGGCAAAGACACGGGCGAATGGGTGTTAGTGGATCTGGGCGAACTGATCCTGCATGTGATGCAGGACGAGACGCGCGACTTTTATCAGCTTGAGAAACTCTGGGAGTAATATCCGGCCTTATGCAATTACATTTGGTGGCAGTGGGAACCAAGATGCCGTCTTGGGTCGAGCAAGGCTTTGGCGAATATCAACGTCGCTTTAATCAGGATATTCAGTTCCGGCTGACGGAGATCCCCGCCGGAAAGCGCGGCAAGAATGCCGATATAGAGCGCATCCTGCATAAGGAAGGTCAGCAAATGCTCGCCGCCGTACCCAAGGGCCACCGCATCGTTACCCTGGAAGTCACCGGTAAGCCCTGGACCACTCCTCAGTTGGCCGAACAGCTTCAGCACTGGCAGATGGACGGTCGGGATGTCAGCCTGTTGGTGGGCGGCCCCGAAGGGCTGGCGCCCGAATGCGTGCAAGCATCCGAGCAAAAATGGTCCCTATCACCGCTGACGTTACCCCACCCGATGGTGCGGGTACTGCTCGCCGAAAGCCTTTACCGGGCCTGGTCACTGAATAATAACCACCCCTATCACCGGGAGTAACTCTTGCCACCGAAGCGCATTACCATTCGCGATCATACTGCCGAGGCCAATTTATTTGCCCGACGCACTGTGATCGCTCTGCTTGGCGCTTTAGGCCTCATGCTGATGCTGGTCGCGAATCTGCATCACCTGCAGATGACTAAGTTTAAAGACTACCAGACCCGTTCCAATGGCAACCGCATCAAGGTACTGCCAGTCGCTCCAAACCGCGGTATGGTGTACGACCGCAATGGCGAGATCCTGGCCGAGAACCGGCCCACCTTCTCCGTAGAGGTGATCCCGGAGCAGGTGGAAAACCTTGACGACACCTTAATTCAACTGCAGTCGCTGTTAGACCTGCCTGATGAAGCGCTGAATCAATTTCGCCAGGAGTTAAAGACACAACGCCGATTTAAACCAGTCACCCTGAAGTCTCGCCTCAGCGACCGTGAGGTAGCGTTATTGTCCGCCAATCAACACCGCTTTCCCGGGGTATCGGTGGAAGCCCGTCTGACTCGTTATTACCCCTATGGCGAAACTCTGACTCACCTGCTCGGCTACGTGGCGAAGATTAACAAACGTGATGTGCAAAAGCTCAAGGAAGCCGGCCAGGCGGAAAATTATGCCGCCACCTATAACATCGGTAAGCAAGGGATAGAAAAGTTCCACGAGACCCAATTGCACGGCGAGGTGGGCTATCAGGAAGTGGAAGTGAACAACCAGGGGCGTATTATCCGCACTCTGAATGTCCAGCCCCCCGTTCCCGGTAACGACATCATTCTGAACGTGGATGTGAAGTTGCAACAGGTAATCCACGACCTGATGGAAGGCCACCGTGGTTCGGTGGTAGTTCTGGATCCCAATGATGGTGGTGTCTTAGCGCTTTATTCCAACCCCAGTTACGATCCGAACCTGTTTGTGCATGGCATCAGCAGCAAGAACTATAACCGGCTGCTGCAGTCTCCTGATCGCCCCCTGATTAACCGCGCTACTCAGGGCCAGTATCCCCCCGCCTCCACCGTCAAACCCCACTTGGCATTACTCGGGCTAGACAGTGGTGTTATCACCTCTCAAACCCGCATCTATGATCGCGGCGTCTATCAGCTTAAGGGCGTAGAAGACACCTGGCGAGACTGGAAAAAGTGGGGGCATGGCTGGGTGGATGTGACAAAATCTATCGAGGTGTCTTGTGACACCTTCTTCTATGACATGGCTTACCGGCTGGGCATCGATCGCATCAACGAGATGATGAGCCAGTTTGGCTTTGGTCAATACACCGGCATCGATCTCTATGAAGAATACGACGGCAATATGCCCAGCCGAGGCTGGAAGCGCGCCCGTTATAACGAGCCTTGGTATGTCGGCGATACGATATCCGTGGGTATCGGCCAGAGCTATTGGACCGCCACCCCGTTACAATTGGCCAAGTCCATCGCGACTCTGGTTAACCGTGGCCAACGCTTTGTGCCCCAATTGGAGCGAGGCCGCTATGTGGACGGTGAGATGCTGATTAACGAACCTAAGACCCTGCCTCCCATTCAGATCACCGACCCTGCCTATTGGGATATTGTGCTGGATGCCATGTACGGCACGGTCAATCGTCCTCACGGTACCGCCCGTCGACCGTTTGAAGGGGCTGAGTATATCTCTGCTGGGAAGACCGGTACCGCTCAGGTGGTCAGCCTGGGAGAGGATGAAGAATACGATGAGGAAAACATCGCCGAGCACCTGCGGGATAACGCCATGTACGTAGGCTATGCGCCCTACGAGAATCCCGGCATTGTCATCGCTGTGGCCATGGAGAATGCCGGAGGTGGCAGTTCTCAGGCCGCCCCCATTGCCCGACAAGTGATGGATTACTATTTTGAACAACACCCCGAACTGATCCAAAAGGCTGAGAATGAACCAGAATCTGGACTCTAACCGTCAGAGCCTGTTACAGCGGCTACACATTGATGGTCCGCTCCTGGCTGCACTACTACTGCTGATGGGTGTCGGTCTGGCGGTAATATACAGTGCCGGGGGCCAGGACTGGCAGTTAGTCAGCCGTCAGTTAACCCGTCTGGGAGTCGCCTTGTTGGTTATGGTGGTGGTAGCCCAAATCCCGCCACTGGCATACCGGCGTCTGTCCATACACTTTTATGTTGTGGGAGTACTAATGCTTGTGGGCGTGCTGTTGTTTGGTGTTACCGGAAAAGGGGCGCAGCGATGGCTTGATCTTGGCTTTATGCGCTTTCAGCCCTCGGAGATTATGAAGCTGGCCATGCCCATGATGCTGGCCTGGTTTATCAGCCGACAACCCTTGCCGCCGCGATTCCTGTCGATCCTGGCCGGATTGGTGCTGGTCACTGTGCCCACTTTATTGATCGCCAAACAGCCTGATCTGGGCACCTCGCTGCTAATAGCCAGCTCCGGTTTGTTTGTACTCTTCCTGGCGGGCGTCAGTTGGAAACTCATTGGCGCGGTGGCGGTGCTGGGCTCAGCGTTTCTGCCGGTACTGTGGTTTTTCCTAATGCACGAATACCAGAAACAGCGGGTACTGACCTTTCTTAATCCCGAGTCCGATCCCTTAGGTGCGGGCTATCATATCATTCAGTCAAAGATCGCTATTGGCTCAGGAGGCTGGTCTGGAAAAGGCTGGCTTGAAGGCACCCAGTCGCAACTGGAGTTTTTGCCCGAGCGCCACACCGACTTTATTTTTGCTGTTTTCAGCGAGGAGTTCGGCTTTTTAGGCGTCTGCGGGCTACTGCTGCTTTACGCTGCGATTATCATCCGAGGTATGCTTATCGCCATTCGCGCCCAGGAAGCTTACAGTAAGTTACTGGCTGGCAGTATCACGCTGACCTTCTTTGTCTATGTATTTGTGAATATGGGCATGGTTTCTGGTATTTTGCCCGTCGTTGGCGTACCTTTACCTCTAGTCAGCTATGGCGGCACCTCAATGGTGACTCTGCTGGCAGGCTTTGGCATCTTAATGGCAATCAGTACTCAGAAACGCTTATTATCCCGAGAATAATAATATGCGCATACTAGTCCGTTTTGGTATTCCTATACTGGCGCTGGCCTTAACGGCCTGTACCAGCTCTGGTCGTTACAGTCAGCACTATGACTCTGCCCCTGCTAAACCACCGGCCCAGCTGAATCAACAGGATGCCATCCCGGTCCACATTCCTTTCAGTCCCCGGGGCAACCAGCCCTACCGGGTGCTGGGGAAGAGTTACACACCTTTATCAGTAAACGAAGCCATCGACTATGAAGTCGAAGGTGAGGCCTCATGGTATGGACAGAAGTTTCACGGACATATGACCTCCAACGGCGAGATCTATGACATGTATGCCATGTCTGCAGCCCATAAGACCCTGCCTATTCCATCGTTCGTAAGGGTCACCAATTTGTCCAACAACAAGCAGGTGGTGGTCAGAGTTAATGATCGCGGTCCTTTCCATGGCAACCGGGTACTCGACTTATCCTATGCTGCCGCTGCCAAGTTAGGCATGCTGAAAACCGGCACCGCCCATGTCCGTATTGAGAAGATTCACGTCAAGGCCGACGGTCAGATGTTGATCGCGGGCCAGCCGGTCAATCCCGCCTCCGAACAAGACACTCAGGCAGAAAAAGCCCTGTATATTCAGGTCGCGGCACTCAGCGATGGTGAGAAAGCACGGCAGTTGGGTCGCGGGTTAGAAAACCTGTATCAGTTACCCATGCTGATCGCTGCCGACAAAGGCATTCATCGGCTCAGACTCGGCCCTATCGATGACGAGCAACAAGCCGAATTATTATTGCTCGAGCTACGCAAAAACGGCTATGAGCAAGCCTATTCCCTCTACGCTCCTGCCAGCGAATCGCTCTGAGCGGGGTTTGTCATCACTGAGCACGGAATTTTTTCGCATTTTGTGACTCTACCCTATGTCAATTGAACTGCGGAACGCCACAACAGCGGCAAAAAGTGCTATATTGGCGCCCGCTTTTTGTCGTAACTCAAACAATAATGGATCACTAATGGGACACAGCAAAGCTTCCTTTTACACCGCTTTTAGTTTCTTGCTTATTGCCAGTCTATTCACTTTTGTCGCCCGCGCCGCGGTGGTGATACCGGATCCTCCGCAGGTCGCTGCCGAAGGCTTTGTGCTCGCGGATCATAATACCGGAAAGGTGATCGCCGAGCGCAACGGTGACATGCGTTTAGCACCTGCCAGCCTGACCAAGATGATGACTGCCTATGTGATCGGTCAGGAGCTGAAAAGCGGTGCCATCGCTTTGGATGATAAGGTGACTATTTCCGAAAATGCCTGGGCCAAGAACTTTCCTGAGTCTTCCAAGATGTTTATCGAGGTAGGCAAAGAAATCCCGGTGCGTCAGCTTATCCGGGGCATTATCGTTTCATCGGGCAACGATGCCTGTGTGGCCATGGCCGAACACATCGCGGGCAGTGAAGATGCCTTTGCCAGCATGATGAACAACTACGCCGAGAAACTGGGCATGACCGGTTCTCACTTTGTGAACTCCCACGGCTTGGATCATCCGGAGCACTACACCACGCCCCGGGACATGCAGGTTCTGTCTCAGGCGCTGATCCGCGACGTGCCTCAGATCTATCAAATCTATTCAGAGAAAGAGTTCACCTTCAACAACATCAAGCAGTACAACCGCAACAGCCTGTTGTGGGATCGTAGCCTGAATGTGGATGGCATTAAGACCGGCCATACCTCTGAAGCCGGATACAGCCTGGTGACGTCCGCCACCCAAGGCGATATGCGCCTTATCTCTGTCGTCATGGGCACCGAAAGCGAACAAGCCCGTAAGGAAGAGAACCGCAAGCTGCTCAAGTATGGTTTCCGCTTCTATGAGACCCTGGTGCCGTATAAAGCTGGCGAGAGCTTTGTGGCTCATCCTATCTACATGGGTGATAAAGACACCGTTGAATTAGGGATTCTGGAGGATACCCCTATCACCATTCCTCGTGGTGCCAGCGATGAACTGGAAGCCAACTTTGAGCTTTCGAAGAAACTAAAAGCCCCGCTCGCTAAGGGGGAGCAGGTAGGTACCCTGTATTTACAGCTGGATGGTGAAGACGTGGCTCAGTACCCTCTGGTAACTCTGCAGGAAGTGCAGGAAGGCGGCGTGTTCAAACGTTTAATGGATTACATTAAGCTGTCGCTGGGCATGGGTGAGTAGCGCGGCTACTTTAGCGGTTGGCGGTTCCTTCCGCCAACCATCCCCTATTAATCAAAAGCGACCGGGTGCCAGAGTTCACTGCGTTCTAGCGGAGTCTGTTCTGGCAGAATCGGGTTCTCAAGCCGCAAAATGGTACGTTGCCCCAGCTTGGCTCGTTTCAGTAGGGGCCGATGAACATTAAAAAACAGCTCATCAAACTTTCCGTTGGAGAGAATTTTCTTCAGGCCACCTTCGATCAGTTGTTTTAACGTAACGTTTTTACGATTGACGAAGAAATACATCGCGGTGGGATAATACAAGGCCAACTCGGGCTCAACCATCAACCCCTGACTGTGTACCTGCTCTTCCAACTCGGAGTATATCTCCACTATCGAACGGGGAAACATGACCCCACGGTCACTCTTCAGTAACTCGAATAAGGGCTCATACTCTGGATCCGTAACCACATCAATGCCATTGGTTTGCAGGATTTTGGTATCTGGCCAGTTTTGGCCTGACACGGCACGGTATTTCGCCAGTTGCTCCAGGCTTTGGATGCCCTGAAAGAACTTCCGGTTAGAAGGACGAATCAGCAGCAACCGGGTACCGATGAGGCCCTTATAGACAGGAATACGTACCGGCAACATCTCCTCTTCACGCAGCTTGTCCGTCATACTCCATAGTACATTGATGTCTCTGTTAGCCTTAAGCCGCTGAATGGCATCGGTCTGAAATAAGATTCGATCCGAGGGGATCAGGTTGTAGTTCACCCCGGTCGCTTCAAGAGCCAGGGACAGCAACTCCACCGGATAACGGCTCCGATAGTCATGATCGGACAGCTGACGTGGATAAACCAGTTTCCAGGTCGCGGCCGACACACCAACAGACGTCAATAACAGCAGTACTAACAGAACTCGCATCACCTTCCCTGCCCTCATCTTTCTCGGATAACTATTCTATGCCAATAAACTTATGTGTTTGCAAAGATAAACGCCAGTTTTCGGCGATACAGGTTCGGATGGCGAGCTCGGTGGCCCGCTTTTGCTGGCTGATAGGTTGCAGGTATACCAAAGCATCCAGATTCGTGGCCGGTCGGGCCAGCAGAGCCTTTAACTCCTCCACATGCCGTTCCATGGCCACCGGATGTTTAATCTCATGAGCCACGGCTAATACCGAATCCAACACAGGATAGCCGCCTTTCATGTCTACCTTGGGTGAGAGCGTCACCCAGGTCTCGGGACTAATTTGTAATTCAAAGGTGCCGCTGGTTTCAATCTGTGTGCTAAAACCATGCTGGTGTAAGGTCTGGGTTAAGTCTCGCAGGTCATACATGGCTGGCTCTCCACCGGTCAATACCACATGTCTGGCCTGATAACCCTGACGTTTAAACAGCGCCATCAGCTGCTCGGCATCACTGGAAAACCAGTGGCGGGAATCTCCCGACTCCTTCATTACCTGCTGTTCGCTGCGCTTGTCCTCCAGGTCCACACTCCAGGTGTGCTGGGTATCGCACCACGGACACCCTACCGGACACCCCTGAAGGCGCACAAAGATGGAGGGGACACCGGTATAGGCCCCTTCCCCCTGGATTGATTCAAAGACTTCATTCAGTTTCAGCGACATGGTTTTCCTTTGGCATTGGAATTCATTAGAATCCGGCAAACTGACAGATTATAAAGAAGCAGAGACGATGGCACAAAAAGCAGTAGTGATTTATTCCGGTGGCATGGATTCTTTTACCGTGTTGCATAAGGCCCTTCAACAAGGAATGGAACTGTACGCCTTGTCCTTTGATTATGGTCAGCGCCACAAGAAGGAGCTGGATTATGCCGCTGCCGTGTGCGCTGATCTTGGTATCTCGCACAAGATAGTGGATATCAGCGCCATCAACACCCTGGTCGGCGGATCCGCCCTGACCGATGATATTGAGGTGCCTGAAGGCCATTACGAAGAACAGAGTATGAAATCCACCGTGGTGCCAAACCGCAATATGATTCTGCTATCTCTGGCCGTGGGCTATGCCGTGTCTCTGCAAGCCAACCAGGTATACTACGGTGCCCACTCTGGCGATCACGCCATCTACCCCGACTGCCGTCCTGAGTTTGTGCATAAGATGAATGACGTGTGCGCCATCGCCAACTATGAAGCTGTGGAGATCGTCACACCTTATCTGAATGTCAGCAAAACAGACATTCTCACCGACGGTTTAAAGATGGGGCTCGATTACAGCCAGACCTGGACCTGCTATAACGGTCGGACTCTTGCCTGCGGTAAATGCGGGGCCTGTCAGGAACGTCAGGAGGCCTTTGCCCAAAATCAGGCAGCCGACCCCCTGGAATACGAAAACTAAGCGGTGCCCATTTCCTGACCCGCGAAATGGGCCAGTTCGCGAATGAAGTACTTTAACACCGGATTAAGGATGGTGTTTTTGCCATTGATCACAAACAGCTGGTGCTCAAACGAAAACAGCTCACCGCCAACGGGAACCAGTTGGTTCGCCGGGTCCTGTCCGATGTAATCGGGCAGCAAGCCAATATAATGGCCGCTCATCACCGCCGCGAGACAGGACTCATAAGAATCTGAAAAGGTATGAATCGCTAAGCGCTGCTTCTGCTTTTCTGCCACATAATTAGCAGTCGACAGACCGTTTATACCGACGGCGGCATAATCCTCTAATTTCAGTTCTTCTACAGGCTTATCCTTCTGACGCGCAAGAGGATGGCGCTGATGAGCGTACAGTCGACCACGAGTACTCACTTCCAGAGGGTGGAATACCAGCGACTCGGGTTTGACCATCTCGAAACTGGACACCACCAGGTGACATTCACCGGACACGGCAACATGCTCAATCTCATTATAGAGCCGGGTCTGAATGTTGATATGAATATCGTCGAATTTAGCCATGGTACTGTCCACCGCTAAGCTAACAGCGTTCATCAGAGGCTTCGGAAGACCAGACATTAACATCAGGGTAATATGGCCCGAAAAGTCGTCGTGCAGGGTCTTCAGGTTAAACACAAAGTTGTCGAAGGAATTGAAGATACGTTTGGTTTCCTGAAAGACCACTTCGCCTTCTTTGGTCATCTGAAAGCCACCACGGCCTCGATGACAAAGCACCAAGTCGAGGCGCTCTTCCAACTTTTTAATGGCCGCACTAATGTTAGGCCTTTGCATACGTAATACCGGTTCTGCAGCGGTAAATCCGTTGCAGGAGGCTACGGCATAAAACACTCTTAGCAGCTTAATATCGGATTCTTGTAGTCGATTGAGCATAATCCATCGGTCAACAGTTAGGTATACCAGCGTATACTACACCCATAGGTATAGACTGGCAAACCTTAAAGCCATTTTCATCTCATGCTCCCAGGCCGGGTGAGGCACCTCGGCCCGAATTTACGACATCGCCACCAGCTTCTGCCGTAACGCTTCGACGTCATCCCTGATGGAGGCCGCCTTTTCAAACTCCAATTCCTGAGCGTGTTTAAACATCTGTGCCTCCAGGCGATCGATTTCCTTAAGCAACTCATCAGGAGTGCGCAGCTGATATTGTCCCTGAGATTCGGCCACCTTTTTGGCTTCCGCCTGACGCTTGCGGGACTGACGCTCGCCCAGATCCATGACATCGGTGATGGGCTTGACCAACTTGGTGGGCTCAATACCATGAGCTTCGTTGTGGGCCTGCTGTTTCTCCCGACGGCGCGCAGTCTCATCGATGGCTTTCTGCATCGACTTGGTCACCTTGTCCCCATAAAGGATCGCCTTACCCCTGGGGTGGCGGGCGGCGCGACCAATGGTCTGAATCAAAGAGCGCTCAGCGCGTAAAAAGCCTTCTTTATCGGCATCCAGAATTGCCACCAATGATACTTCCGGCATATCCAGGCCTTCCCGCAACAGATTAATCCCGACCAGGACGTCGAAATTTCCCCGACGCAGGTCGCGGATGATCTCCATACGCTCCACTGTATCGATATCCGAGTGCAGATACCGGACTTTCACACCATGCTCGTCGAGATAGTCACTGAGATCCTCAGCCATGCGTTTGGTCAACGTGGTCACCAGTACCCGTTCGTCCACCTCAGTGCGCAGATGGATCTCCGATAGTAAATCATCCACCTGGGTCGCCACGGGCCGCACTTCGATTTCCGGATCCAGTAAGCCAGTAGGCCGCACCACCTGCTCCACTACATCGCCGCTGGACTTTTTCAGTTCATAGTCACCCGGTGTGGCCGACACATAGACGGTCTGCGCCGAAATATGCTCGAATTCTTCAAACTTCAGGGGCCGGTTATCCAACGCCGACGGTAGCCTGAAGCCATACTCCACCAAGGTTTCTTTGCGGGACCGATCCCCCTTGTACATAGCACCGATCTGGGGCACGGTGACATGAGATTCATCGATAAACATCAGTCCATCGGCGGGGAAGTAATCGATGAGTGTCGGCGGTGGCTCGCCCGGAGCACGACCGGACAAATAGCGTGAGTAGTTTTCGATCCCCGAACAGTAACCTAGCTCGAGCATCATCTCGATGTCGAACTGGGTGCGCTGACTAATGCGCTGCTCTTCGATAAGCTTGTTATTGTCTTTTAACTGTTCGCGTCTGTCTTTCAGTTCTTCCTTAATCTGCTCAATAGCCGCCAGGATCTTCTCCCGTGGAGTCACATAGTGGGTCTTGGGAAAGACCGTAGCCCTTGCCACTGTTCGCTCCACTGCTCCAGTCAGGGGATCGAAAATACTGATGCGCTCAATTTCCTCGTCGAACAGCTCCACCCGTATGCCTTCCTGCTCCGAATCGGCCGGAAAGATATCGATCACATCACCACGCACTCTGAACGTGCCGCGCTCAAAGGCGACATCGTTACGGGTATACTGCAGTTCCGCCAGACGACGCAAAATATCGCGCTGATCCATCAAATCACCCTGGCGCAGGTGCAACAACATCTTCATATAGGAGTCTGGATCGCCCAAACCGTAGATAGCAGAGACACTGGAGACAATCACAACGTCCCGTCGCTCCATCAAGGCCTTGGTGGCCGACAGGCGCATCTGCTCGATGTGATCGTTAATGGAGGCGTCTTTCTCAATAAAAGTATCTGAGGCCGGCACATAGGCCTCCGGCTGATAATAGTCATAGTAGGAGACAAAGTACTCCACCGCATTATGGGGAAAGTATTCTTTCATCTCACCATACAACTGAGCCGCCAACGTTTTATTATGCGCCAGGATCAAGGTGGGCCGCTGCACTTTCTCGATGACACTGGCCATGGTAAAGGTTTTGCCCGAACCCGTGACTCCTAACAAGGTCTGTGCCGCCAGGCCCGATTCCAGCCCGTCTACCAGACTCTCAATCGCCTTGGGCTGATCACCAGCCGGTTGATACTTCGAAAGCAGTTGAAAGCCTCGACTCATGATGTCACCACCTCTTCACGTTGATTCTGCTGCTGCCGGTTAATCATGCGCTCAAACCATATAAAGGCCACGGCGGCCGTCAACAGGTTGGCCAGTACGGCTCCCCAGAATAGCCCCTTCAACTCAAACAATAAGCTGCCTAAATAGGCCACCGGCACATAAAAGACGAAAAAGCGCACCACACTTAATATCATGGCGCTCATGGGTTTGTGCAGCGCATTAAAAGATGAATTGGTCAGTATGACGACACCCTGCAACCCATACCCCAATGGAACGATCATCAAAAACACCTGGATCAGTTCAGCCACCTCCCGTTCCTCGGCAAATATTTGTCCGATTAACGGCGAGGCCAGCCACAGCACCACGAAGATCAGTAATTGCCAGAGCAGCACAAAACGAATACAAAGGGTGTAACTGCGCTTAACCCGCTGGATATTTTCGGCGCCGAAGTTTTGGCTGATAAAAGGCGGCAGGGTCATGGACAAAGCCAGAATAACAATACTGGCGATAGACTCCAGTCGGTTCCCTACCCCCCAGGTGGCCACGGCTTCGGCACCGTAGGTCGCCACAATGGCGGTCAACACGCCATTGGCGATGGGCGTAAGCATATTGGCCGCGGACGCCGGCAGACCGATGCGCAGAATTTCCTTACTGGTCATCTTAAATTCACTCAGATTGAGTAAGCGCGGCAATATCAAGCGCCGTTTTAGCGCCAATAAATACAGGATATAGACACAGCCCGACAGCCAGGCAATCAAAGTCGCAATGGCTGCGCCCTGAATCCCCAGTGCCGGTATGGGGCCAAAGCCGAAAATTAAAATAGGATCCAGCACCGCATTCACCAACCCGCCCGCTGCCATCACGATACTGGGGGTTTTGGTATCGCCAGACGCCCTGAGGACACTGTTACCCACCATCGGTAACGCCAGCGCAACGCCAGCTCCATACCAAATGATCATATAGTCTTTAATATGCACCATCTGAGCATCGTCGGCGCCCAACAGACGAAATATGGGCTCAATGGTGAAAAGACCGATCAGTGCCAAGCCCCCTACAAGCAAGGCCGATAACATCAGTGCACCGGTTCCAAACTCTTTGGCAACAAAATGGTTACCCGCCCCCATGTAGCGACCAATGGTCGCCGAAGCGCCGATGCCCAGGCCAATATTCAGACTGATCAATGTGAAGGTCACCGGGAAGGTAAAGCTGATGGCCGCCAACTCTTCTGTACCCAGGAGACTGACAAAAAAAGTGTCTACCAGGCCAAAGGTCATTAACATGATCATGCCCATAATCATCGGCAGAGTCATTTTACGCAGGGTGGCGCCAATGGGCTGGGTTAGCAAATCCGTATGAGCAGCTTGCTTCACTGATACTCTCTTATCGGGGGAATAAAGACGCTCCAGTGTAACGAGAAACGGCGCATTGCGCATCCATAATCCCGCTAGTCTTAGCAACGTCCGCCTTGTGGAAAACTTCCACAATGTTCTGGCTTAACGCGCGTTTTTGTGGCACAAAAATAAAATAACTAACAGCCTAATCAGGGCTTTACTTTACCCAAAAGTTTCGTTATCACAGTTTCATCGGCACGCCACAAAAAACACTCAAGACATTGTTTTAGAACGATTTATCGAATTAAAAACAAATCTCCTACTTAAGTATCTTGACAAGCCTGATGATAAACCTATTCATCTTCAAGGAAGTCATCAACATAGTTATCCACAGATTTGGTGGATAACTGTCACAGAGCCAGTAACGACAAGCCTTATCCCCGGCTGTGGAAAATTTTTTGTAAGTCGCCACTAACCGTCTGATTGCCAAACTCTTGCTACAGTTTTATGAAACCCTGTTTTTCCATACAGGCTTTACTCTGATACTAATAAGAAAAGGATCTATGTATTTTGTTTTTTATTCTTTTAATTCGTCAAGACTTACCACTTGCCCATCTCAGGCTCGTTGTCTTGGATTCTCGGCGTGGCTGAACGCTATCTTCTTATCCAGCCCGGCAAGTCCGGAGTAATTAGAGAGTCTGAATGAAAGATCGGAACGAACAGCCCTATAACCCTCCGTTGAATTAGCCACCCGTACCTCCCTGTCAGACAGTAAGGTGACGAGGAATTAAGCAAACAGTCATAAACTGACAAAATAATCGCGACGGAGTATTGACACCTTACCGCCCCCTATTTAATATTCGCCCCCGTTGTCGGGCAGCGTCCGGCAAGATAAGAAAATTCAGCTCCCCCTTAGCTCAGTTGGTCAGAGCGACGGACTGTTAATCCGCAGGTCCCCCGTTCGAGTCGGGGAGGGGGAGCCAAATTTCTTATCAGTCCAGTTTTCCTACGATTCCCCCTTAGCTCAGTTGGTCAGAGCGACGGACTGTTAATCCGCAGGTCCCCCGTTCGAGTCGGGGAGGGGGAGCCACTCTCTTCAGAGTGTTCTGTTTCTCCGTCACATTATCACCACAACTGCACAAATAACCCTATGATTCCCAAGTTGTTAAACCGTACCGAAACACGGATAATGGGCGTCTAAACAGACATGGGTTCAATCGATTACTGATGGCATGACCGAGTATATTCTGCTGCTAATAGGCACTGTCCTGGTAAACAACTTTGTGCTGGTCAACTTTCTTGGCCTCTGCCCCTTTATGGGTGTCTCCGGCAAACTGGAGACCGCCATCGGTATGTCTATGGCGACGACCTTCGTGTTAACCCTGGCCTCGCTGAGCAGTTATTTGGTCGAACATTATATCCTGCTGCCTTTGGGCATTGGCTACCTGCGCACCCTGAGCTTTATTCTGGTCATCGCAGTCGTGGTTCAGTTTACCGAGATGGTGGTGCACAAAACCAGCCCGACCCTGTATCGTTTGCTGGGCATATTCCTGCCACTTATCACCACTAACTGTGCTGTACTCGGCGTCGCCTTGCTGAATATCCGAGAGCAACATAATTTTTTGCAAAGCATTATCTATGGCTTTGGTGCCGCGGCCGGCTTTTCTCTGGTCCTTATCCTGTTCGCCGCCATGCGAGAGCGCCTGGCGGTGGCCGATGTGCCAGCGCCCTTTAAAGGAGCCTCCATTGCCATGGTCACCGCGGGGCTGATGTCCTTAGCCTTCATGGGCTTTACCGGATTGGTGAGTTTGTAATGTCAGTGATCGCAGCACTTATTGCCATTGGGGCCCTGGCCCTGGTTTTTGGCCTGATTCTGGGCTATGCGGCCGTACGTTTTAAGGTGGACAGCGATCCCTTAGTGGATCAGATTGACGAGATCCTGCCGCAGACTCAGTGCGGTCAATGCGGTTACCCGGGCTGTCGCCCCTATGCCGAGGCCATTGCCAATGGCGACGACATTAACAAATGTCCGCCAGGGGGGGAGGCCACGATTAAGAAGCTGGCCGATCTCATGGGCGTAGACCCCAAACCTCTGGATGAGGCCCATGGCGCCGAAGACGTGAAGAAGGTGGCCTATATTCGTGAAGATGAATGTATTGGCTGCACCAAGTGTATTCAGGCCTGCCCGGTGGATGCCATCGTTGGTGCTTCCAAGCAGATGCACACCGTGATCGTGGATGAATGTACCGGCTGCGATCTCTGTGTGGAGCCCTGCCCAGTGGACTGCATCGATATGGTCCCGGTAGGCCAGAACCCTCGCTCCTGGCGATGGCAGTTGCAAAGCATTCCAGTAACTACAGTGACAGAACAATAAACGGGAACCGATTTGGACGCACTGATCGACAAAATCCGTGAGGGTCGTTTTTGGGATTTCCCCGGCGGCGTTTTTCCACCTGAACGTAAGGCTATGTCCAATCAGGCCCCCATCCGGCTGCTACCCTTACCCGAAAAGCTCTATATCACTGTCAAACAGCATATTGGCGTAGAAGGTCATGTCCGTGTGCAGGAAGGCGAGCGGGTATTGAAAGGCCAGCCGCTCACCCAGGCTATGAACCCCTTTGCCGTGCCGGTGCATGCGCCCACTTCCGGCACCGTTACCGCTATCGGTCCCCATGTGGCGGCTCACCCTTCCGGACTGGAAGATCTCACCATAGAGCTCACCCCGGACGGCAAAGACCAATGGTGTGAGCTCACCACCCTGCCCGACTACCAGCAGCGCCCTAAGTCGGAAGTCATAGAAGCCATCAGCCGGGCCGGTATCAGTGGAATGGGAGGGGCAGGTTTCCCGACTCACATCAAAGTGTCGCCGAAAAAAAATGTGGATTTTCTGATCATCAATGGCGTGGAATGTGAGCCTTATATCACTTCCGACGACATGTTGATGCGAGAGCACGCCTGGCAAATCCGTCAGGGTATCGATGTCATGACCCACTTATTAACGCCAAAATATGTGCTGATCGCCATTGAGGACAACAAGCCGGAAGCCATCAAGGCCATGAAAGTGGCCTGTCAGGAAAACCCCAACTATGTGGTGTGTTCAGTACCTACCAAGTATCCCGCCGGTGGGGAAAAGCAACTGATTCAGGTTCTAACCGGTCGCGAAGTGCCCAGTAAGGGACTGCCCATTGATGCCGGAGTGATCATGCAAAACGTGGGCACCTGCTATGCCGTAGCCGATGCCATTTTCACTGGCCGCCCGTTAATCCAGCGTGTGGTGACAGTCACAGGTGAGGCGTTGAAGCAGCCGCAAAATGCCTGGGCCTTACTGGGCACGCCGGCAGGTCATCTACTGCAGCAGGCTGGTTATCAGAGCGAGCGCCAACAACAAAAAAACTGGATCATGGGCGGGCCCATGATGGGCTTTAACCTGGTGGATGAGCAGACCCCGGTGGTTAAGATCACCAACTGTCTGCTGGCACCTGACGACAAGCTGATGCCAGAACTCAATGACGAACAACCCTGCATCCGCTGTAGCGCGTGTGCCGATGCCTGCCCGGCGAGTCTCCTGCCCCAGCAGCTGTATTGGCACAGTAAAGCCAAAGAGCTGGATAAGGCGCAAGACTACAACCTGTTTGACTGTATCGAGTGCGGTGCCTGCGCCTATGTCTGTCCCAGCCAGATCCCCTTAGTACATTATTACCGGGTAGCGAAGGCGGAAATCCGCACTCAGGAAGAAGAGAAGGAAAAAGCCGATCGGGCACGGGATCGCTTCGAGGCGCGTAAAGAAAGGCTGGAACAGGAAAAGCAGGAACGGGAAGAAAAACACCGCCGTGCAGCCGAAGCTCGCCGAAAGGCCAAAGAAGCCCGAGGGGAGGAGGACCCTGCCCAGGCAGCTGTAGCCCGTGCTAAAGCCCGTAAATCGGGCGACGGTGATGCCAAGGCCGGCGTGGCGGCTGCCATTGCACGTGCCAAGGCCAAGAAGCAACAGGCCGAAGGGGAATCAACCTCAACCGCCGACAACGCATCGACTCAGGCTCCAGACAAAAAAGACAAGGTGCAAGCGGCCATCGCCCGAGCTAAGGCCAAAAAAGCCCAGCAACAATCCAGCGTTTCTGAGCCGAACGACGGTGAGAACAAGACAGCCACGGACGACGCCAAGCAGGATAAAGTCAAGGCGGCCATTGCACGGGCAAAAGCCAAACAACAGGCCAAACGGAGCGAGTCCGAAGCTCAGCCTCGAGAAGACAAGCAGGCTGACCTCAGTAAAGAAGACAAAGTCAAAGCCGCCGTTGCTCGCGCTAAAGCCAAACAACAGGCCAAACAGAGCGAGTCCGAGGCTCAGCCTCAGGAGGACAAGCAGGCTGACCTCAGTAAGGAAGAGAAAGTTAAAGCCGCCGTTGCTCGCGCTAAAGCCAAAAAGCAAGCCAGAGAACAGAAGGATAACGATCAGTCATGAGTTTTCGACTCGCCAGTTCACCGCATCAGCGCCAGCCGCGCACCACCAACCAGCTCATGCGACTGGTATGCTATTGCACCCTGCCCGGCTTTGCTCTGCAGCTATGGTTTTTCGGCTGGGGGACACTACTTCAATTCATTATTGCCGCTGTGGTGGCCATCGCGACCGAAGCGCTGTTTCTGGAAATCCGTAAGAAAGACTTCGAAAAAGCCTTAATGGACTGCAGCGCCCTGCTGACTGCGCTGCTGCTGGCTCTCAGTATCCCGCCTCTGGCACCGTGGTGGGTCACTGCCATCGGCAGTTTTGTCGCCATCGGCATCGCCAAACAGCTCTATGGTGGTCTGGGCTTTAACCCCTTTAACCCCGCCATGGTTGGCTATGTACTGCTGTTGGTGTCCTTCCCTGTCCAAATGACCGGTTGGCTACCGCCCAGAGAGCTGGCAGAAATGGGTTATGATTTGTTGGATGCGGCCAGTGTGATCTTCACCGGCTTTACCACCGAAGGCTACAGTCTTGACCAGCTCAGAGCGGGCATCGACGGCTTTACCATGGCTACCCCGTTGGATAGCGTTAAAACCGACCTGGGTCGCGGGCTAACCTACGACGAAGCACTCGCCAAACCCTTATTTAATGGAGAGTCCGGCGTGGGCTGGTTTTGGATCAACCTGGCCTATCTGGCCGGTGGACTGATACTGTTAAAGACCAGAGCCATTAAATGGCAGATACCGGTCAGCTATTTGCTCACTATCGCTGTCTTCGCCGGTCTTTTACACTTGGCGGCACCTGCCAGTTTTGGATCTGCGTGGCTGCATCTGTTCAGCGGCGCCACCATGTTTGGCGCCTTTTTCATCGCGACCGACCCAGTATCGGCATCCACTACCGATCGGGGCAGACTGATATTTGGTGCCAGCATCGGCTTTTGGGTAGTTGCCATTCGCACTTGGGGTGGCTACCCCGATGCAGTAGCCTTTGCCGTACTCATCATGAATATGGCGGTGCCCTTAATTGACTACTACACCCAGCCGCGTACCTATGGTCATAAGGAGTCTTCCTGATGCTCAAAAACATGCGTAAAAATGGCGGCATACTTGGGGCCTTTGCGATCGTCACCACGGGCCTTATTGCACTGACTTACGAACTCACCAGCCCGGTGATCCATAGCCAGGAGCTGCGTGAACGTCAGCAAACCCTGAACCGCATTATTCCCTCTGCATTGCACGACAATGCCCTGACCCGGGATTGCACTCTGGTCACAGAAGCCGATCTTCTGGGTAATGCCAAACCCAAGCGGGTCTATCGTGCCCGTCTTGGCGGCGAACCTCGAGCTCTGGCCATTCAGACTCTGAGCCCCAATGGCTATAACGGCAACATTCATCTGTTAGTGGGTGTGGATACAACGGGTGCCGTCACCGGCGTTCGGGTCACCAGGCACCAGGAAACTCCAGGCCTGGGCGATAAGGTAGAGACCCGCATCAGCGACTGGATCTTAAGTTTCGACGGCAAACGCTACACCGAATTTAATGCCGACAGCTGGGCGGTAGAAAAAGACGGTGGTAGCTTCGACCAGTTTACGGGCGCAACCATCACGCCCAGAGCGGTGGTGAGTGCAGTAAAGAAAGCGCTGATTTTTGCTCAACAAAACGAACAGGCCCTGTTCCGTGCGCCCAACGAGTGTAACGGAGAGACCAGAAAATGAGTGAATACCGTCAACTCAGCCAACAAGGTCTCTGGAATAATAATGCCGCCTTAGTGCAGCTTTTAGGGTTATGTCCGCTGTTGGCCGTCACCGGGAGCTTTATCAATGGTCTGGGTTTGGGCCTGGCCACCATCATGGTGCTGGTCGGCTCCAATACCACAGTCTCATTGGTGCGCCAGTGGGTGCCGTCGGAGATCCGCATACCCATTTTTGTGATGGTTATCGCCGCCTTTGTCACCATAGTGCAGCTACTGATGAATGCCTTTACTTATAGCCTCTATCAGGCGCTGGGTATCTTTATCCCTCTGATTGTAACCAACTGTGCCATTATCGGCCGCGCCGAAGCCTATGCCTCCAAAAACCCAGTACACTTTGCGGCCTTCGACGGTCTGATGATGGGTCTGGGTTTTACGTTAGTGCTCGTGGTACTGGGAGGGCTCAGAGAAATCCTGGGGCAGGGTACGCTGTTTGATGGCGCCGAGTTTCTGCTCGGCCAGTGGGCAACGGTACTGGAATTACGCCTGTTCGAAGCCGACAGCTATTTGTTACTTGCCATCTTACCGCCGGGCGCTTTTATCGGGCTGGGCCTGTTGATCGCGCTGAAAAATGCCATCGACCGTTATCTGGACGCTCGCGCCAAGGCTCAGGCTCCGCAAAAGACGGTAGAGCGCGCTCGGGTGACTGCGGAGAGCTAAATGAATAATCAAAAACGCCGCCAGATCTTAGAGCGCCTGAGAGCCGAAAACCCGAATCCCACCACAGAGCTAAACTACAGCAGTCCCTTTGAGCTGCTCATCGCCGTGCTGTTATCGGCCCAAGCCACCGATGTGGGCGTGAACAAGGCCACAGCCAAGCTGTATCCGGTAGCAAACACTCCACAGGCCATGTTGGACCTGGGCGTGGAGGGAGTGAAGGAATACATTAAGACCATCGGCCTGTTTAATTCCAAGGCCGAAAATGTGATTAAGACCTGTCGCATTCTGGTGGAGCAATACGGCGGCGAAGTACCGGAAAGCCGTGAAGCGCTGGAATCATTACCCGGTGTGGGCCGTAAAACCGCCAATGTGGTGCTGAATACCGCCTTTGGCTGGCCTACCATTGCTGTCGATACGCATATATTCCGCGTCTCTAACCGCACCAAACTGGCTGCGGGCAAGAACGTCAACGAGGTAGAGCAGAAGCTACTTAAGGTAGTGCCTAAGGAATTTAAGGTAGATGTGCACCACTGGCTGATCCTGCACGGTCGTTATACCTGTGTCGCACGCAAGCCCCGCTGTGGCTCCTGCGTCATCGAGGACCTGTGTGAATTCAAAGATAAGACAGAATAACCCCTGGTTTGCCTCAAGCCTGAAGCAAGCCTGCCCTCGTTATTGTAATAATCAGTATCCGATAACGTGTTTTAGACTTTGATGTCACACAGCAAGCAGCCACGAGTTCCAGGAATAAACTCATGGCTGCTTGCTTGGCCTGTAAACCTCAAAACGACTCTAAAACACGATAGGCTCACCGCTCATTATCTTCAGTAAGAATGGAGTCAATCCTGTTATGCCCGCCATCATTAAGGTGGTCAGCAAGACTAAGACCCCCGATGCCATTATTTTTATATTGCTGTTTTTGCTTTCACAGGCATAAAAATAAAGCTGCGCGGTCGCCAGTGGCAATAAAAAGCACCCAAAAGTCCAGATAGGGAAGAAGGGATCGCCGAAGGCAGGGCTCCCGCCAGCAACGGTACCGGTAATGAAATAGCTGAACACCCCGACCCTAAGAAACCACTGGGCGTTGGACACTAAAAACAGTCGTATTGCCCATTTTCTATGGTCCGCGATATCTTTTTTTATCGCACATCTAACCGTTAAATAAGCGAAACCCAGTATTAGAAAACCATTAATGCTTGTGCCTGTCGCCGAAATCGTATCTGGGCTGGAACCTCTTATCCAGGATAGGTAAAAGCCAGACATGGCCAGGAAAAACACGGTAACTAAATAAAGATATCCATTTACTTTATGCAACGTCGGTGCTTTAACCCTTACCTGGGGGATTAATTGCAAAGCCCCGCCAAATGCGACAATACCTGCTCCAATGGCGTGAACAGCAAAAAGAAGATTACCCGCCGTATCGCCAGCCTTGTGTGGTGAGCTTCCTAGCGGTTCCCAGCGATTCCAGATTTCCATATTGTCATTAATGACTGAAAATCCGTAAAACTTGATGATGTAAAAGAAAAACAGCCATTGACCCGCCATTATGGCTAAGAACCAGAAAGCTGCTGAATATTTTAACAGCCTACTGGCCAAACCGGCTTTTGATTTCTTTTTAACGTATCCGCTTTCACCTTTTTCTGATAGCACAACGCTTTCTGATGCGACTCCCATAACACGCCCTTCTCATTCAACGAAATTCTCATCAAATTCTCTATCAAGGGGGCATTCAGGTCGTCCGAATGGGCATATTCGTACTCATTCGCACATCGTTTGCCTGTTTTTTGAGCTACCCTGGCTTTCTGAATCCGGTTGGGGTGACTCCAACTATCTTCTTGAATGCACTGTTAAAGGTCGATTTAGACTTAAACCCGACTTCATAGGCGATTGATGAAACCAACATATCGGTGTTTGCTAAAAGATCTTTTGCTTCTTCTACCCTGTAGCGGTTAACAAATTGAAAGAAATTCGTTTTCATAAACTGCGAAAGGGTCTCTGAAATGTAGTTTTCACTTACCGAGATCACCGCTGACAACCTGTTTAAGGACAAGTCCTCTTCTTTATACAGTTGCTTCCCGGTCATGGCGTCAGTCAACTTTACCGCTATTTCCTGCATTTTCTCATCAGGAAGAACAGCCTCCCTCTCTTGCACCGTTAGTCTGATAACTTCTTCAGAGGCGCCTAACTCAAGTTGTTTAAGGGCAAGGTGAGTAAATGAAACTAAGACTAAAAACTCAAACAGCGGAAGTAGTGTGTCCAGAGCAAAAAATTTAACCCCAATAAAGGTGGCTGCATAGTTCGCCGCATAAAAAAACCAAACAAGTCCCCATAAAATTAATATAACCCTGAGCCAGTCCATTGCCCGTTGTTCAATTGCAGAGTACTTCTCCATCAACTGGTTGCGATGCTTTGCATGCAGCCTGAAGGTCGCTATCAGATAGGCGAAGGTAAAGACAATAAAGGCAACGGCTGTAAACAAACACATGGATATGGCTATTTGCCATAAGTCGGGATCGCGTGTAATTGGATCTGCTAATGCCAGCTTTTGCTCCGGCGTGATACTAAACATAAACGGTATCATTGACAGGATTACGGCAATTGGCCCTAACAACACCGTAAGGTATGACTTCACAGAGTGCTTAGTCGCAGGATACATCGCCATACACGCATAAAAATACAGAGCGGGTCCCATTAACATTCTGACAGGCAACTGAAAACCGGCGATGGCTGGTGCATACTGATACACCCCCGAATAGATATAGAGCTCACCAATGATATGAATGAGTAGCAGTATCAGAAGCCCTGACAGGTAAGCGGTCTGCTTATGTTTAGGCGTGCTGAACGTTCGCACGAGCCCAGAAACAACAACTCCCATCATTCCCGAATAAAGGACCGTGGGAACCAGAGCAATAGACATAGTATTTTCCAAACCCAAAAAGTAGGTAGCAATTAGCTTTTTAAATGAAAAGTGAAAAAGGATGGCGCCGGCGCATTCTAAGCGAAAGCCTGGTTTCAATTCAATTGGGTTATCGCTTTACGAAAATGGGGCATTCTGCAGCTCAGTCAGAGCAAATCTTGAAGTAGTAACCATTTTTCACCCTTTTTCCCTGATCCCAGCCTCTTTTCACAACGGCCGATACTGCCCGCCGTGTAAATATGAACCTCGGGGGTGCTGGTTGACATGTCTCTATCATGCCTGTTTTCACCACAACCGACCATTACCGTGGCCTCCATATATTCAGCGCCCGCAATCCACCAAACTGAATGGGCGTCGAAAAGTTGCTGAAGGTGATACCTGGTAAGTTTAAGATGGATGTGTACCAATTGTTGAGCCTGCACGGTGGTTATACCTGTGTCGCGCGAAAGCCCCGCTGTGGCTCCTGCGTCATCGAGGACCTGTGTGAGTTTAAAGATAAAACCGAGGTGTGATCATCACCCATTTAAGGAGGTTTTATGCGCTTTCTGCATACCATGCTAAGAGTCGGCGATCTGGAGCGTTCGATTCACTTCTACACCCAGTTGTTGGGAATGAAGCTGCTCAGACAGTCTGACAATGAGCAATACCGTTATACCCTGGCCTTTGTAGGCTACGGTGATGAATCGGACCATACGGTACTGGAGCTGACCTACAACTGGGATCAGAGCGAATACCAGCATGGCGAGGCCTTTGGCCACATCGCCATAGGCGTAGAGGATATTTATGGTTTCTGCGGTAAGCTGGAACAAGCTGGCGTAGAGGTATACCGAAAACCAGGGCCCGTAAAAGGCGGCAAAACGGTGATCGCCTTTGCCCAGGATCCGGACGGCTACGCCATCGAACTGATTGAACGAGCCTGAGGATTCACCAGATTGTCATCGTAACCGGCTAAACTGACCGCCACGCTATTCGCTGCGGGAGATTTATTTGCGTCTGATCATTTTTTTATTCAGCCTCTGTCTGAGTCCGTTTAGCTGGGGCGACACCGCTATTATCGCCCATCGCGGGGCCTCCGCTTATCTGCCCGAACATACTCTGGAAGCGGCTATTCTTGCCCATGGCATGAATGCCCATTATATCGAGCAGGATCTGGTCCTCAGTGCTGACGGTATCCCTGTGGTATTGCACGATATTCACTTAGATACCATCACCAATGTGGAGTCGGTCTTTCCTGACAGACACCGTGACGATGGCCGCTATTATGTGATCGACTTTACCCTTGCCGAGCTACAGGAGCTTAGAGTCCATGAACGGCAAACCACTGATGGCCAGCAGGTCTACCCGCGCCGTTACCCTGGCCAGAGCCCCTATCGTATTGCCACCTTTGAGCAGCATATTCAGTTGATTCAGGGGCTCAACATGCGCAGAGATAAGGCGATTGGTTTGTATCCCGAGATTAAGGCCCCCAAGTTTCACCAAACAGAAGGACAGGATATCAGTGCCATTGTGGTGGAATTGCTCAAAAAATATGACCTTAATCACCCGGAGGCAAACCTCTATGTGCAGTGTTTTGACTTTAAAGAAGTGAAACGGCTGCGCACCGAGCTGGGCTTAAAAGCGCCGCTGGTGCAGCTTATTGGCGAAAACGATTGGCAGGAATCAGGCACCGACTACGAGTGGCTAAAAACGGCTGACGGGCTGGTCGAGGTGGCCCGCTACGCCGATGGCATTGGCCCCTGGTATCACCAGCTTGTGAATATAGAAAACGGCCAGCTGAGCACCACGGAGTTAGCCAGACTCGCTCATCAACAGGGCCTGCTGGTCCACACTTACACTTTACGCGCCGATCAGCTGCCCGAGGATGTGAGTTTTACTCAGCTATCGGACTACTTAATAGACACCCTGGGAGTCGATGGGATCTTTACCGATTTTCCGGATCGGTTGGTTATACACCAAAAGCCTGGGAGGTAATCCTTAAGATGGCGCTGTGCGGCAGGGATGCAGCAGAGGAGCCCACACAGAGGTTTTATAGCGAATCGATGAAGATGTGCCTCCCCGGCTCTAATCAACTGCCCTCTTACAGCCAACCTGCCCACAATAGCCCATGCATACACAACAAGGCGAATATTCCGGCCAGAATGTCATCCAGCATAATGCCCAGTCCGCCATCGACATGACGGTCCAGCCAGCGTATGGGCCAGGGTTTTACAATATCGAAAAACCGAAACAACACAAAGCCAGCAACCAGATTCAGCCCGGTAGCCGGTACAAGCAGGAAGGTAATGAAGATGCCGGCAAATTCGTCCCAGACGATGGCCGGATGATCGTGCACGCCCATCTTATAGGCGCTGTAATCGCAGATCCAAATTCCAAGCAGACTGATGGCAAGGGTGATAGCCAGATAGATCAGGCTGTCGGTGGGGGCACACAGCCAAATCAGCGGCAAGGCCGCTAAGGTACCTGCAGTGCCTGGCGCCTTAGGGCTGAGACCACTGCCCAGACCCAGCGCCAGAAAATGCACCGGATTCTTAAGCAGATGGGCGCTGACCTGGCTGCTCACGGTTAACTAAAGTGCTCGTAGCCATGGCCGCGAGAGGAATAAGGTTGCTCCCCATGACGCAACTCGACCTTGCCGGTTTTGCCATTGAGTTGGCCGATGCAAGTGGCACTCACACAAGCCGCCGCCAGAGCTAACTCCAGATTGCCCTTCTGCTCTTCAGATACGGTAAACAAAAGCTCATAATCGTCGCCGCTGTTAAGGGCATATTCAAAGGCATCCTCTTCGGACACCGAGGCTCGCATCGCTTCGGATAACGGCAACTTCTCAAGCTGAATGGATGCGCCACACCCTGAAGCATGCAGGATATGGTGCAGATCGGCCACCAAGCCATCAGACACATCGATACAACTGCTGGCTATACGGCGCAGGGCTGTGCCCGTTAGTACCCGGGGAGTAGGAGTTTGAAAACGCGTTAATACCTCATTACGGGCGTTGAGCGGCAGCTGACGCTTGCCGTTTAGATAGTCCAGCGCCAGTCCCGCATCGCCCAAAGTGCCCGTAACATAGAGCCAGTCACCGGGCCGGGCATGAGAGCGTGTCAGGGCCTGCTCGTTCGGAACAAAACCCTGAGCGGTAATCGTAATGCTTAAAGGTCCACGCACTGTATCACCGCCGATCAACTGAACGCCGTAATACTCACACATTTGCTGGATGCCATTGGAAAAGGCATTCAGCCAGCATTCGTCCACCTCAGGAAGTGACAGCGACAGGCTGACCCAGGCCGGCTCCGCCCCCATGGCTGCCAGGTCACTGAGATTCACCGCCATCGCTTTCTCAGCAATGGCTTGTACCGGCGTATCTTTGGGAAAGTGCACACCCTCGACCAGCGTATCCGTGGTAGTACACAAGCTCTGACCTTCGGGCACCTGAGTGACCGCACAATCATCGCCAATACCTACCTCAACATCACGGCGTTGGTGGCTTCGGGTACGAAAGAAGCTATCGATAATATCGAATTCTTGCACGACTACTGTTCGTGTTGGCGGAGCTTTCGGATGGCTTTATCCAATACCCCGTTAACGAATTTATGACTTTCGTCGGCGCCAAATACCTTGGCCAGCTCAATCGCCTCGTTGATAACCACCCGATAGGGAACATCCAGACGATGCTGAAGCTCATAGGTCGCCATGCGCAAAATCGCTTTTTCCACCGGATCCATTTCTTCCGGCAAGCGTCCTAGGTAGGGTCGAATGGCCTTATCCAGATCTTCCGACTGTTTAATGACCGAACGCAATAATTCCTGAAAGTACTCCAGGTCCACCTCTTCCATCTGATTGGTGGTAGCCAGATGTAACTCAATCTGGTTGGCGGAATTTTGAGTCATCTGCCATGAGTAGATGCCCTGCAGGGCAATCTCTCTGGCCTTATGGCGAGCAGCGGGTTTCAACCTCAGGCTCCTTCAATCTGGTCAATTACATTTACCATTTCCAGCGCACCCATGGCCGCCTCGGCACCTTTATTTCCGGCCTTAGTGCCGGAGCGCTCGATGGCTTGCTCAATGGAGTCTGTGGTGATCACGCCAAAGGCCACCGGCAATTCTGCATCCAGAGATACCTGTGCCAATCCCTTGTTACACTCGCCAGCCACGAAGTCAAAGTGGGGAGTACCACCTCGGATCACCGCGCCCAGAGCGATAATAGCGTCGAACTTGCCGCTGTTGGCCAACTTTTTGGCAACCACCGGCAGTTCATAGGCCCCGGGCACACGAACCAGAGTAATGTCCTGTTCGTTAACTTCACCTACTCGTTCCAGTGTATCCAGAGCGCCATCCACCAGGCTTTCCACTACAAAGCTGTTAAAACGAGACACCACCAGAGCAAATTTTTTGCCGGTGGCACGCAGATTACCTTCAATGATATTCATGTCGGCCTTCCTGATTCAAAACGGCGCGTATAGTAGCATAACACGCCAGAGTTTTAGGATATTTTTAGGAAACGAATTCCACCACTTCCAACCCGAAACCGGACAGGGCATGGTATTTTTTAGGCTTGCTGAGCAGTCGCATTTTCTTCACTCCCAACGAGGCCAGGATCTGACAACCGACGCCTACGGTGCGTGAGGAGCCATCCCACTTATTCCCCGCCGACTTCTCGCCTTTATCCTCAGCCTCAAACTGCTTCAGGGTGGCGATCAGTTCGTCGTTGGTTTCGTCTTTACCCAGCAGCAATAACACGCCACCTTCGTCGGCAATGCGCTGCATGGCCTGAGGTAGGCCCATACTGCGGTCCAGCGAGCGCTGCGAACCGAGCAAATCGCTGAAGGTATTATGCAAATGAACCCGCACCAACGTGGGATCGTCGGGTGAAACTACCGTGTTTTTCAGCACAAAATGCAGTTGATTGTCGATCACGTCCTTAAAGGTAATCAGATCAAACTCACCGTAATCGGTAGGTAGCTTGCACTCGGCTACTTTCTCAATGGTGGTTTCGTTGAGATTCCGATACTCGATCAGATCGGCAATAGTGCCAATCTTGATGCCATGTTTTTCAGCGAACTCTTCCAGCTGCGGACGACGCGCCATGGTGCCGTCGTCGTTTAAGATCTCTACGATCACCGCCGCCGGTTCACACCCTGCCAGCCTTGCCAGATCCACGCCGGCTTCGGTGTGTCCCGCGCGGTTCAATACACCACCTTCTTTGGCGATGAGCGGGAAAATATGCCCGGGCTGAACAATGTCTTCGGCAGTAGCATCGGCGGCGACCGCGGCCTGTACCGTTCGCGCACGGTCGGCGGCAGAAATCCCTGTAGTCACCCCTTCGGCGGCCTCAATGGACACCGTAAAATTGGTGGAAAACTGGGCGCCGTTGTTGGTGACCATCAACGGCAGATTCAGACGGGCACAGCGTTGTTCGGTCATCGGCAAACACACCAGCCCGCGGGCGAAGGTGACCATAAAGTTGATCGCCTCTGGGGTAATATGCTCGGCGGCCATGATCAGATCGCCTTCGTTCTCCCGGTCCTCGTCGTCCATCAGGATCACCATCTTGCCCTGACGAATATCCTCGATTATTTCCTGAGTCGTGTTTAACGCCATAAATTCGCTCAATTGTGTAGGGTAAATTCGATGCAGCCAGGCTGCCTGTTGTTATTTTAGCGGCCTTTCAGATAACCGTGTTCGGCCAGAAACGCCATGCTGATATCAGACTCATCGCTCTTTGCGGCTTTATCGCCTAACAGCAACCGCTCCAGGTAACGGGCCACCACATCCACCTCCAGATTGACCTTAGTGCCCACCTTGTAGGTACTGATGTTGGTTTCCTGTAAGGTGTGAGGAACCAGGGTCAGCTTAAAGCTGGCCCCCTTAACCTCATTGGTGGTCAGGCTTACGCCATCTACGGTAATAGAGCCCTTCTCGGCGATATATTTCGCCAGCTTATCCGGGGCCTTGATCCAGATCTCCACCGCCCGGGCCGTCTCGGTAATGGATTGTAACTCACCGACCCCATCCACATGGCCGCTGACAATGTGGCCGCCAAAACGGGAGTTGGGTTGCATGGCCTTTTCCAGGTTAACCTGATCGCCAGTCTTATAATCGGTAAAGCCGGAGCGCTTCAGTGTTTCCACGGACACATCGGCGGCATAATAATCACCACCGAATTCCACCACGGTCAAACACACGCCATTAGTGGCTATGCTATCACCGAGGGCAACATCGCTCATATCCAACTTGCCGGTGGAGACTTTTAATCTCACATCGCCGCCGGTTTGCTGCATGGCGGCAATGGTGCCTACTGCTTCAATAATGCCTGTAAACATAATGGTTCTACTTTTTCTGGTTTTGAGGTAATACCCGGGCCGTCAGCCTCAGGTCCTCGCCTACCTGACGGATGTCGCTCCAACTGAGCGAGAGAGCTTCATTCATATGGCTGAGGCTGGGCATTAAACATAACCCTTTAGCCTTATCACCCATCAACTTAGGTGCCTGATACAGCATTAGCTCATCCACCAGATGCTGCTGCAATAGTGCTCCGGCGAGTGCCGCGCCCGACTCCACCCACAGATGATTGACGCCGCGCTGTCCCAACTCGTTCAATAGCGCAGGTAAGTGTACCCGCGGCGTTTTGTGATGACATTGCCACTGACTGACATTGCTATCAAACCGCCAGTGGTTCGGCTTCTTATTGGCCAGCAGGATCTCTCCCGGCAGCGTAAACAGCGTTAAATCCGGCTGCATCTGATTGCGGCTATCCACAATCACCCGTAGGGGCTGGCGTACGCCCAGGTCATCTTCCAACCCCAGCGCGTTAGCTGTTAGCCTGACATTCAGTGACGGGTTATCGATCAGTACCGTGCCGGAGCCGGTTAAAATAGCGCAGGCGCTGGCCCGGTGACGCTGCACATCCAGCCGGGCCGCCTCACTAGTGACCCACTGACTGTGGCCATTTTCCAGCGCCGTCTTTCCGTCTAAACTGGCGGCCAGCTTCAGGGTGACAAAGGGTTTGCCGGTGCGCATACGGGTCATAAAACCTCGATTCAGCGCTTCGGCATCGGTTTCTAGTAGGCCGTGCTCGGCAGCAATACCCGCATTTTGCAGCAATGCTAAGCCTTTTCCTGAAACCTTCGGGTTAGGATCGGTGCCCGCCGCTATCACCCGCTTGATGCCTGCCTCGATCAGCGCTTCGGCGCAAGGCGGGGTGCGGCCATGGTGACTGCATGGTTCCAGGGTGACATAAGCAGTGCCGCCGCGAGCTCTGTCGCCGGCCTGTCTCAGCGCAAACACCTCAGCATGAGGGCCACCAGCCTGACGATGATAGCCTTCTCCGGCCAGATTACCGTCGCTGTCCAGGATGACACAGCCCACTGCGGGATTGGGCGAGGTGGTAAACTGGCCCTTACCTGCCAGCGCAATGGCCCGGCTCATCCAGTGGTGATCGGCCTCGCTAAAGGCGGTCATTCATTGTCCCCCAGACGGGCAATCTCTTCGCCGAATTCGCGAATATCTTCAAAGGAGCGATACACAGAGGCAAAGCGCACATAGGCCACCTTATCCAGCTCTTTTAGCGCGTCCATGATAACGCTGCCGATAAACTGACTGGTCACTTCCCGCTCACCGGTGGCGCGGAGGGTGGATTTCAGCCGGTTTATGCACTTCTCGACCTGCTCGGTACTCACCGGCCGGCGCTCCAAGGCACGCTGTAATCCCGCTCTGAGCTTGTCCTCGTTAAAGGGTTCACGAGAGCCATCGCGCTTAACCACACGGGGCATGACCAGCTCGGCGGTTTCAAAGGTGGTAAAACGCTCATGGCAGTTAATGCATTCACGGCGGCGGCGGATCTGATGGCCGTCGGCCACCAGTCGCGAATCGATAACTTTGGTTTCCTGCTCGGAGCAAAAGGGGCAAAACATGGCCTTTCCTGCGCTTGATCTTTCTGCCGCTAAATTACCAGAATTGGCGCTGAAAAGCAGCCACTAGCAAAAGAGTCTTCCGTTAATGCTAATTCACTTGCTTGTGGTGTTCTCATCAGCTCTGTAGTAATGGTTGGAGAATAGAATACAAGATGAAAATATGATTAAGCCGACACGACCATGGCGAAATCATTAAGGGGGTGTTCTAAAGCAGACCCTGTGCGACAAGGAGGCCGCACAGGAGCCCCCAGGGAAGGGTCTACGGCGAGTCTGCGTAGAACGGTCCCTTGATGGTGTGTTCGCGGTGCCTGACTGACCAGCTATTCCTCACAGGGCGCCTAAATAAAAAAGCCGGTCAGAGACTAAGCTCTGACCGGCTTCATTTTGGACCTAACGATAGTTATTACGCGTAAACCGGGAAAGCCTTACAAAGCTCAACCACTTCGCCTTTAACGCGTTCGATCACTGAGTCATCGCCCATATTATCCAGCACGTCACAGATCCAGCTACCCACTTGCCTGGCCTGCTCTTCCTTAAAGCCTCGGCGGGTAATGGCCGGCGTACCAATACGCAAACCACTGGTGACAAACGGCGAGCGAGGATCATTGGGTACTGCGTTCTTATTCACGGTGATATTGGCCCGGCCCAGCGCTGCATCGGCGTCTTTACCGGTGATGTCTTTGTCGATCAGATCCATCAGGAACAGGTGGTTGTGAGTACCGTTAGACACCACCTTATAACCACGCTCCTGCATCACCTCAACCATGGCCTTGGCATTATCCAGCACCTGCTGCTGGTAAACCTTAAACTCGGGCTCCAGCGCTTCCTTAAAGGCTACCGCCTTACCGGCGATCACGTGACACAAAGGACCGCCCTGATTACCAGGGAATACCGCGCTGTTGAGTTTCTTGTACAGGTCTTCATCGCCGCACGCCGACAGAATCAAACCACCACGAGGACCCGCCAGAGTCTTGTGGGTGGTAGTCGTCACCACATGGGCGTGTTTCATCGGGCTGGGATAGAGGCCAGCAGCAATCAAGCCTGCCACATGAGCCATATCCACCAGCAGGTACGCGCCCACTTTATCGGCAATCTCGCGAAACTTCGCCCAGTCCACAATACCGGAATAAGCCGAGAAGCCACCGATGATCATCTTAGGCTTGTGCTCAAGTGCCAGAGCTTCCACCTGCGCGTAATCGATCTCGCCGGTTTCTTCATCCAGGCCATACTGAACCGCGTTATAAGTTTTACCGGAGAAGTTGACATGAGCGCCATGAGTCAGGTGACCACCGTGAGCCAGGCTCATCCCCAAAACGGTATCGCCAGCATCCAGCATCGCCATAAAGGCCGCGGTATTGGCCTGAGAACCGGAGTGAGGCTGCACATTGGCATAATCGGCACCGAACAGCTCTTTGGCGCGCTCGATGGCTAAGTCTTCGGCGATATCCACAAATTCACAGCCGCCGTAGTAACGCTTGTGAGGATACCCTTCGGCGTATTTGTTGGTCAGTTGTGAACCCTGCGCTTCCAGTACCCGGGGACTGCAATAGTTTTCCGAAGCGATCAGTTCAATATGGTGTTCCTGACGCTCATTTTCCTGTTGGATGGCTTTCGCCAGTTCCGGATCAAAATCCGCAATGTTCATATCGCGCGACAGCATGACATCTCCTCAGCTTGGCGGGGTGAAAAAAGTGAGGCCATATTCTAGCCATTTTCCCGCCCTTGTACACTAGTGGAATATAGAATCAATGGTTTGCTCTTAGAGCGATTCTTGGGATACTTCCCCTGTCATTTAATTCGTAGTGGTTAGACATACCCAACAAGGAGAGTCTCATGCCCCCATCCTTAGTCTGTGTCGGCACCGGCATGACCCTGGGCGCCCATATTGCCCCGTTGTGTCGGGATTACATTGAAAAGGCCGATGTGGTCTTCTCGCTGATGTCCCACGGCATCACCGAAAAATGGGTCGAGGAGATGAACGCCGATGTACGCAGCCTGCAGCCTTATTACGAAGAGGGTAAGTCCCGCAATGATTCCTATCAGGAAATGGTGGAAGCCATCGTTGAGGAAGTGCGGACCGGTAAGCGGGTAGTGGCCGCCTTTTACGGCCACCCCGGTATTTTTGCCTGTGTGGCCCACCGCGCCATTAACAAGGCCCGCGATGAAGGCTTTGTCGCCCATATGGAGCCGGGTATCTCGGCCGAGTCCTGCCTGTATGCCGATCTCGGCATCGATCCGGGCCGTGTGGGCTGTCAGCACTACGAAGCCAGCCAGTTTATGTTTTATCAGCGGGTGGTGGACCCGGCTGCCTACCTGATTTTATGGCAGGTAGGGCTGGCCGGAGACCAGTCTCTGGGCAAGTTTTCTACCGGCGCGGAATACCGGCAGGTGTTGGTGGATATTTTACTTGAGACCTACCCGGCCGAACATGAGGTAGTCCTGTATCAGGCCAAGGTACTGCCCATCGACGAGATACGAAACGAGTCGGTGGCGCTTGCCGACCTGCCCCGGGCCGAGCTTTATATGCACACCACATTAGTCATTCCGCCGGCGCAAAAGATGCAGGATAACCCCAGAGTCCGCCAACGGCTTAGGGCTCTGGATAGTGGACTCAAGCTAGTGACCGATTGAAATGAGTTGCACAGATGATTGACTGGACAAACGTATTCAAGCTCATACAATGGTTTTTGGCTCTGGTAAGTGGTCGTAGAGCCGGAACTTACAAAGTGGCGGTACTCAACTGCTTCTGCACCGATCGAAGGACAAGGAGAATAATATGATTTCAAGAGTTCAAGAACTGGAACAACTGGGCGCCAGCGCCTATGCCAATCAGGATGTCATTGCCGAGCAATTAATGGCAAGCTGCAACGGCCATCAGATGTGTCTTATCACAGAGCCTGACGATGACGATCCGAATAAGAAAGACAAGCAACCCGAGAAGGAACGCAATGTTGCCTAGGCAACGAGGCGTCATAAACTGATGAGACCTGGCAGCATTAATAATCAATGGTGGTCCATCGGGCTGATATTGATATTAATGCTGCCACTTTCCCCCCTACTCGCTCAACCCAGCACACCAGCAGAGCTGCTGGACGAGGCCAACCGGGTACGCAGCCAGAACCCAGATAAGCTGGATCAGTTACTGGCACAGGTTAAACCCCATGTGGATTCACTTTCAGAAACCCAGCAAGCCAATTTTGAATACCTAAGCGCTTATAATACGGCCATTCATGGTCAGCCCCAATTGGCGATCAGTGACCTGGAACAATTGATTCAACGCATTGAGTCGAATAAAGACGGCGCGGGGCAACAACTGCAGAGAGTCTCAATTCGCGCCAAGGGCACCATTGTCAATCTATTGGCTAATTCCAAAGTTGATGACTGGTACAGAGGGTTAGAACTGATAGAAGAACTTCATCAATTGGTTGAACCGCTTTCCTCAGATGATCAACTTTTCCAGATGGCGTATATTAATACCGCTATTTTCTATAACCATTTGGAGCAATACTCGCTCGGCTTACCCTATGCCCGCGCTGTCACTAAAGCGAATACGTCTATACGGTTACAATGTTTTGCGTACCGCCTTATGTTGGAAGCCCAGTTAGCCCTTGGTCAGCTATCCGTTGATTCCGCCGAGTTTAGCGAGGGCAAAGCGGTGTGTGAACAGGCTAACGAAGAGCTCCCCGTGCAGATATTTAACGGTCACCAGGCTAAGGTGTACATTGACCAACAGCAATACTCGCAAGCGATTGCCCTGTTAAATCAAAACCTGCCAGTCGTTGAGTCTATCGGTTCCAAGGCCTTGATAAGCGTTTTTAACAGTCTTCTGGCTAAAGCCTACCTTGAGACCGGCGCACTCAATCAGGCCAGAACTCATGCCCAGAAGACTCTTGGGCTCCTTGAGGACTACGGCAACACCGAGTCAAGAATCCGCGCCTATGAGGTACTGTATCAAATCGCCAGGCAGCGTAATCAGCCGGCTCAGGCGCTCAATTATTATGAGCAATACGCCCAGGCCAATCAGACCTACCTGGACGATATTCACGCCCGCAATATGGCCTATCAGTTGGCGGTGCATAAAGCCACCCAACAACAAAATAAGATTGAGCTGTTAAATAAAGAAAATACCCTGCTGCGCACCCGCCAAATTCTGGCGCAAACCGAGGCCGAGAACACCCGTTTTGCGGTGCTGTTTTTGATTCTGGCGGTGCTGGTACTGGGGCTGTGGCTGTACAAGAACCACACTACCCAGAAGCGCCTCAAAGCCCTGGCCGAGCGAGACAGTCTGACCGAAATTTCCAACCGCCGCCACCTGCTGCAAGCGGCTAAATACGCCCTGGAGTACTGTAAAAACACCCGTCAGATTCTGGGTATTGTGGTGTTCGATTTAGATAAATTTAAATCCATCAATGATCGATTCGGCCATGCCACTGGCGATTGGGTACTTAAGCAGGTCGTGGCCACCTGCCAGAAGGTCAGCCGCCAAAGCGATATTTTTGCCCGCATCGGCGGCGAAGAGTTTTGCTTTGTGCTGCCCGGCTGCGATAAGGAGCACTGTCAGAACTTTGCCGAAGAGTGTCGCCGCGCCTTGGAAGAGGTGGTTATCGAAGAGGATGGTCATCGCATTCGGGTCACTGCCAGTTTTGGTGTCACCGATACGCAAAGCAGCGGCTACAACCTCGATAAGCTCATTGGTGTGGCCGATAAGGCCATGTATAACGCCAAAAACAAGGGGCGTAATCAGGTTGTGGTGGCCACCGCCCAACCCGCAACCGCCTGAGACGCTCCTGACGCCCGCAACGCTTGTTCTGGTCCGTCCCCTCCAATACAATAGCGCCCTCACTCAACACCAGTAGAAAGCTATGGCTCAATACGTATACAGCATGCATCGGGTAAGCAAAATCGTGCCCCCGAAGCGTCAGATTTTAAAAGACATTTCATTAAGTTTTTTCCCCGGCGCCAAGATCGGTGTTTTGGGCCTGAACGGCGCTGGTAAATCCACTCTGCTGCGCATCATGGCCGGCGTGGATAAAGAGTTTGAAGGCGAAGCCCGCCCTCAGCCTGGTATCAATATCGGCTATCTGCCGCAGGAGCCGCAACTGGACGAGTCCAAAGATGTGCGCGGCAACGTCGAAGAAGCCGTGGCCGATGTAGTCCACGCCTTAAAACGCCTGGATGAGGTGTATGCCGCCTACGCCGATGAAAACGCCGACTTCGATGCTCTGGCCAAAGAGCAGGGCGAGTTGGAAGCTATTATTCAGGCCAAAGACGGTCATAATCTGGACCACGCCTTAGAGCGCGCGGCCGATGCCCTGCGCCTGCCGCCCTGGGACGCGGATGTATCCAAGCTCTCAGGGGGTGAACGCCGCCGTGTTGCGCTGTGCCGTTTGCTGTTAGAAAAACCGGATATGCTGCTGCTCGACGAGCCGACCAACCACCTGGATGCCGAGTCTGTGGCCTGGCTGGAGCGCTTCCTGCACGACTACGAAGGTACCGTGGTGGCTATTACCCACGACCGGTACTTCCTCGACAACGTAGCCGGTTGGATCCTGGAACTGGACCGTGGCGAAGGCATTCCCTGGGAAGGTAACTACTCATCCTGGCTGGAGCAAAAAGAGAAGCGCCTGGAGCAGGAAGCCAAGACCGAGCAAGCCCGTCAGCGCTCCATTAAACAAGAACTGGAGTGGGTTAAGACCAATCCTAAAGGCCGTCAGGCTAAGAGTAAGGCGCGTCTGTCACGCTTTGAAGAGCTGAACAGCGGTGATTACCAGAAGCGTAACGAAACCAACGAGCTGTTTATTCCACCGGGCGACCGTTTGGGCGATCAGGTGATCGAAGTGGAGCACCTGAAAAAGTCCTATGGGGATCGGGTGCTGATCGACGACTTAAACTTCAGCATGCCGAAAGGCGCCATTGTTGGCATCATCGGTCCGAACGGTGCCGGTAAGTCTACCCTGTTTAAGATGCTCAGCGGCACCGAGCAGCCTGATGACGGTGAGATTAAGCTGGGCGACACGGTCAAGCTGGCCAGTGTGGATCAGTTCCGCGATCATCTCGACGGCGACAAAACCGTCTGGCAACAAATCTCTGACGATCAGGATGTGATCCGCATCGGTAATTTTGAAATCAACAGTCGCGCCTATGTCAGCCGCTTTAACTTTAAAGGCAATGACCAGCAAAAATACATCAAGGACCTGTCCGGAGGGGAGCGCAACCGGGTGCACTTAGCCGAGCTGTTAAAGGCCGGTGGTAATGTGCTGCTGCTCGATGAGCCCACCAACGATCTGGATGTGGAAACTCTGCGGGCACTGGAAAACGCCCTGCTGGAATTCCCCGGCTGTGCCATGGTTATCTCGCACGACCGCTGGTTCCTGGACCGGGTAGCCACCCATATCCTGGACTACCGCGACGAAGGTCAGGTGAACTTCTACGAAGGCAACTACACCGACTACGAAGCCTGGCTCAAAGAAAACTTTGGTAAGGATGTGGTCGAGCCACATCGCTTGAAATATAAGCGTATTAGTAAGAAATAAGATACCGGGGAGCCAGAGAGCTCCCCTTTTCCTACTACTCAATCAGACGAGTAAAATGGCAACTTGCAGGTGCCATTCTTAACACCTTGTTGCTATTTCAAATAACGGTTTAATTTATCAACGTTCTGGAAAGTCACTTTAGACTCTCGTAAAATGGTCAAACTTTCGCCGCAGTAGTTGTACAGGTGAGTCTATTCGCTGTTTGACCGTCGTTCTATTATTTCTCTGTTCTTTTTCTGGTCATACCGGGCCGGCGGATGCCAATGTACAAATGTGTGTGGATCACTTCCCTCCCCGACAAATCCAGACCCCGGATGGCCATTGGACAGGCTACAGTGTCGCCGTGGTTCAGGCGATTGCTGACAGAGCCAAAGTCTCCCTGACGTTCACCATCAATACCCCCTTTGGTCGCTGCCTGAAGTACATGAAAAGCGGAGAAACCCAGATCATGTCTGGCTTGCGTCGAACGGATGAGCGCCTTGAGTATATGCACATGGAGCCTTATTCCATTGCCAGTACCAGCTTATTGTTTTCCAGGACCGCTTCCGAACTCAATATCAGCCAGCCCAGACAACTGGCCGGTCTCATCGTCGGTGTCATGCGGGGCTTTACCTACGCCAAGGAGTTTGAACGGATGCGTGATCATATCCAACTGGTGGAAGTGGGAAGTTTAAGTGCGGGCTTTGGAATGCTCAACAAAGGACGCATCGATGTGATGATGGCCACTGACTACTATGGCTATTACCAGATGCAAAAGGAACATTCGCGAGGCCAGTTTAAAGTGCAGCCTCTATCCTTCACTACCGATTCTCCGGTTTACATCGGTCTGTCTAAGGCAGGCTTATCTGACGATATTAGCCTACGACTTCAGGACGCGACCCGGGCACTGCGAAAGGACGGGACAATCCAAGCCATTTTACAGGCCCATAAGCCGCAAGTGGTGAGCACTTCGAACTGACAAAGCCGGCGAATCGCATAGCCAGTTATCAATAACCATAAAACCGACTATGCTTTTTCTACGCTAAGTAACTTTAAACACCCTATGGATCGCCGACACTTTACCCGCATTCCTTTCCCCGCCCCCGGTGAAGTTCGCCAGGAACAACTGGTACTGAGTTGCCAACTGGACGACCTCTCCTTAAAAGGCGTTTTGCTGGAGTGTCCCGACAATACTCAGCTCAACCCTGAGCTACCGGTATTACTCAAGCTGACCCTGCCTAATAATGAGCCCATCATTCTTGAGGGAGATATTCGTCACCAAGAGGGTGAGCAACTCGGCTTGCATATCACCCTGATAGACATCGATAGCGCCAGCCGCCTGCGCCGAATTGTGGAATTGAACACCGGTGACGAGAGTTTGTTAAAGCGCGAACTCAGTAAGCTATTAAGCGATAGCAGTTAGTGAATTGAATCATTGCAGATGCTCGCCTAAAAATGAGTCGAGTTCTTTAAAAACCCGATGCCGGTTGCGCTGAATAGAAAGGTAATGGTCACCATTTTCCAGCTCCACATATCTTACTACTTTGCCTTCATCTTCCAACTCATCAGCAAAGTCCTCACTCTGGTATACATCCACTACACGATCGTCCTCTCCATGTAAGAGCAATAGAGGCGTTTTGATTTTGGATACATAGTAATAGGGTGAACGTGCTTCAAGATCGTCCCAATTATCGCCGATCTGGTTTTTCACAAACGCATAATTGGTATAACGACGACTCTTACTTACAAGGTCTTTAAGATTGAACACTCCGGCAAAAGCCACCGCACACCTGAACAAGTCTGGAGCTTTGACCGTTGCCATCGCAGCCGCATAACCACCATAGCTGGCCCCAACAATGCACATTTTCTGGGCATCCGCTATTCCCTTATCGGCAAGCCAGAGTGCAGCATCGGTAATATCATCCTGCATGGTTAAGCCCCAGCCTTTCATCTGCTCCATGGCAAATTCGTAACCATAGCCCGACGAGCCACGAAAATTGGGCCGAAATACCGCGTAGCCGCGACTGGCGAAAAAAGATGTCCAATAATCAAACCCATCCATGTCCCTAGCTCCGGGACCACCATGAGGGTGAATAATAGTGGGGAAAGGCGCTTGGTGTCCGATTGGCACAGTCAGGTAGCCCTCTATTTTGGTCCCATCCCGCGCGGTATAGGTCACAAGCTCATGCTCTGGTAACTCAGCCTGGATCAATCCTGGATATTGGGAGAATAAGAACCCTAGCTCCCCTTTGCCTCTGTGGCCAAGATAATAAGCCCCCGGCTGTGAGTCACTCTCGGTATACAACAGATAACGTTGTTCATCACGGCTGAAATCGACCAGAAAATTACTGGTCTCAGGTAAGGCATTATCTACGAGAGCCTTAAAGCTTTTGTACTCATCATCGAAATAGACCCGTCCACCTGTAGCATTAGCATTCAGAATACCGATGACTTCACCAGTTTTATCCGAGTACAACAGCCGCCCATCAACATCATAATGTTCATCCGCGAACACCAACTCACTCTGCTGAAGACTCAAGTCCATCTTAAACAGTGCCTGTTTGTCATCTAGGTACTTGGTGTAATAAAGAATATTGGGGTCGAGCCCGAAGCCTCTGATGGTGATGGCTGGGTCCTTCATTGCGTTATACTCAAAAAGAGTCTTCCAGTCATCTTCTGCATTGAAACGGTGCATGATACGAGTTTGACCATCATCATAGTCAACCGAGCGCCCGATACGAACCCGATGTTGCTGATCAGTAAACCACTCCCTTATTCTCATCTTGCCTCTGACTAATCTTTCCGTACTGTTTCTTTTATTGATATTGACTTTGTACACGGAGGGTTGCAGAGCCTGGTCTAAATCAAGAGCCATCAAGATATGGTCCGGATCGTCAGGTAAAAAATCAACCACTGTGTCTTGGTACTGGGAGTTGTGCTCATTGCGCAGAGAAGAGGTTTTGGGTTCAATAACAGCTCGCGGCTCAACGTCTACTTGATCTACGTCGACTGCAACTAAGCGGGTTTCTCTGGTGTCTACGCCATACCGATTCCAAGCGTAGCTTAACCCCACTAGTAAAGTCTTATTATTCGCCCAGCGAAACCATCGGATACGGACATCTTCATTATCTGTGCGCACCAACAGTTTGCTACCGTCTCTATCCAGATGAATCATTCTCAAAACCGCCATCTCGGGTTTCTGCAGGTTCTGGATCATCGCCAGCTTGCTACCATCGGGCGACAGTTTCGGGCTCGTGTATTTGGGGAGAGCACTAAAATATTTGACTGGCAGGGGGTCAGAGAAAACGACTGACGTCATCAAAGCCGTCAGCAATGTGACGACTCTCAAGTCCATCCTTAACATTTGAAACTCCTTTTAAAATCAACCAACTATACTCGACGACGTAACCTAGCGATTTTCAGGTCTAAGGTCAAAGACTCTATAGTAATTCCAACGCCTCGGATAAGCGCTTAACCCCGCTCACTTGCATCCCTTTGATGGCTGTCTTGGGGGCATTGGCGGCCGGTACGATAGCACGGGTAAAGCCGTGTTTCGCCGCCTCTGCCAGGCGTTCTGTGCCATTGGGCACTGGACGAATTTCTCCGGCCAGCCCGACTTCCCCAAAGACAATCAGTTCCCTAGGCAGCGGTTCGTTACGAAAGCTCGACACCATGGCTAACAGCAGTGCCAGATCGGCGCCCGTTTCCGCGACCTTGACCCCGCCGACCACGTTGACAAACACGTCCTGGTCATTCATTTGCACATTCCCATGACGGTGCACTACCGCCAGCAACATGGCCAACCGGTTTTGCTCCAACCCCACCGCCAAGCGCCTGGGGTTAGCCATCTGTGAATAATCCACCAAAGCCTGTATCTCCACCAGCAAAGGACGGGTCCCCTCCCAGACAACCATCACCACGCTGCCGGGACTGGGCGCGTCTTCACGGCTCAAAAAGATGGCCGAGGGGTTACTCACTTCCTTTAGCCCTTTATCAGTCATGGCAAACACGCCCAACTCATTAACGGCTCCGAAACGATTCTTATGCCCACGCAGGGTACGGAAACGGCTGTCCCCGTCCCCTTCCAGCATCATGGAGCAATCGATACAATGCTCCAGAACCTTGGGGCCTGCCAGGCTACCTTCCTTGGTAACATGACCAACGATCAGCATCGCAATATGATGCTGTTTGGCAAAACGGGTCAGAAACGCGGCGCTTTCACGTACCTGGGAGACACTGCCCGGTGCCGATTGCACATCGGACACATGCATCACCTGGATGGAGTCGATCACCATAATCTTCGGCTTGTGATTGAGCGCCAGATCACAAATCGTCTCCACATTCGTCTCTGCCAACAGCTTTAAAGTATCGGTGGGTAAACCCAGACGGTTGGCTCTGAGTGCAACCTGTTGTAATGACTCCTCCCCAGTGACATACAAGGCTTGTTGCTGGGCAGCCAGATAACACATGGTCTGCAGCAACAGGGTGCTTTTACCCGCGCCCGGAGAGCCACCGATCAGGGTGGCCGAGCCCGGCACAACACCGCCCCCCAACACCCGATCCAGTTCCCTAAAGCCGGAACTGAATCTGGGTAAGGCCTGCAGATCAATTTGATCTAAGGTCTCCACTTTACTGGCAATCGCGCCGGCATAACCGCTGCGGCGACTGGCGGTATTTTCTTTTGCCGAGGCGATCACGAACTCAGAGATAGTGTTCCAGGCTCCGCACTCGTTGCACTGCCCCTGCCAGCGGGGAAACTCTGCGCCACAATCTGAACATACATAGGCTGTTTTTCGCTTTGCCATCGAGGTTACCGTTACAAAATTTGATTCAGTATATCAATCCAACGTCGAGCAGACAGCGTGTCTGTTACTCAACCTGCTGATTAAGCCAATAAAAACTTATATATTTAAGCAAGCTGCCGACACTAATGGTAAGTTGACGCAACAAAGGCTTGGGAGCGATGACGCAAAGAGCACACCGACGCCCGGCCCGAGAGCCCATTTCAGCCTTAGTGGCTAACAACCTGATACTTTGATCCGGATTATGGCCAACACCACTCCTTACGACATCGAACATTACTTGCCACTGATTGAGCGGCTGAAACCAGCGGTGAATACGCCTGATTTTGAGCGTATTCTGAAAGACGCCACTGCCGAACATCCGGATCATCTTCGCTTCCTGATAAAAATGGAGCTGCAACGTCAGGGACGTCCTTGCCAGAAGGCCATCGATCTGCGCACCGTTAGCAATAACCCTTGCCGGGAGTATCAACATGACGGTGTCACTCATTTTATGGATGAAACTGCCATAGACGTGTTTGAGCAGCAATTGAGGCGCTTTGGCGACTACACCCTGGGGGTGTATGAAGCGGTGACCGACCCCCGCCCCGAAAGCCCGCAACTGGCCACACAGCCTCAGGAGGACAAGCAAAGCCGGCCGGCCCAGCCGCAAACTAACCCGCTGGATGGCGTC